>NZ_PJIW01000020.1:0-90699 GCF_002929755.1 Arthrobacter sp. 4R501
TATTTTCCCAGCTCAGAAGCACCTTTCGTCGCTTTAACACACCCGGCGGGCGCCACCCTCATGAAAACCCCGGGCTAGCAGGGCGGCCATTTCGAATTTCCATCGCGTCTGGTTCTGAGCCCAGGTGACCGCCCAAGCCGTGGGCACGCGGGCCCCGGGTATTCTGGAAGGGATGAGTGAATCCCCAGAATCTCCCCAGCCTCCGCATGTCCCGCGCCCGGTAACGCCCGGTACCCAGGCGTCTTTCGGCACGTACGGCGGCAGGCCGGTGAGCTTTGTGCGCCGCGGAACCCGCCTCCAGGGGCGCCGTCAGACGGCGTGGGAAGAGCACTCGGACCGGTGGGCGCTGGACGTGCCCCGGCACATCGCGAACACGTCGGTCCACCCGGACTACACTTTCGACGCCGAGGCCGAGTTCGGCCGCAAGGCACCGCTGATTGTGGAGATCGGTTCGGGGCTGGGCGATGCCATCTGCCACGCGGCCGAGGAGAACCCGGACACGGACTTCCTGGCGGTCGAGGTCTATACACCGGGGCTGGCCAACACCATCATCAAAATCAACAGCCGCGGGCTGAACAACGTCCGGGTGGTGGAAGCCAACGCGCCCGAGGTCCTCGCCACCATGCTGCCGGCAGGATCCGTCAGCGAGCTGTGGGTGTTCTTCCCCGATCCCTGGCACAAGTCACGGCACCACAAACGCCGCCTCATCCAGCCGGAGTTCGCCGAGCTGGCAGCACGGGCACTCACCAAGGGCGGACTGTGGCGGGTCGCCACGGACTGGTCCAACTACGCTGTCCACGTCCGCGACGTCCTCGCGGACTCTCCGGACTTCGAAAACCTCCACACCGGCGAGCGCCACGGGCCGGAAAGTCCGCTCACCCAGGTGTGGCAATCCGGCGTCGAAACTCTCGTGGGCGGCGCGCCCGTCCGCGAAGGCCGGGCGCCGGTGAGTACCGCGCATACAGGCCCCAACGAGGGTGTTGATGAAACGGGCGGCTGGGCGCCACGCTTCGAAGGCCGGATCCGCACGAGTTTCGAGGCGAAGGCCCACGAAGCAGGCCGGCTGATCTTCGACCTCTGCTACCGCCGGCGCTGAGCCACGGAAACTGGGTAGCAGCAGATGCCGTTTTGAGCCGTCATAACGACACTTAGTGCTACTCAGTTGGGGTCAGTTCACGCTGATGGAGGCGACGATCTCCTTGAGCATCCCCAGCCGCGGCTCGATCTCCGGGTTCACGTACGGCCAGATCACCACAACACCGATGAAGCGGCTGTTCTCCCAAACACCCACAGTGGCCGCGACCCTCGCCTCGCCTGCCGGATCCGTGTATCCAACCACGACGGCGTACGAGGACTTACCGGGTACGTTCAGTTCGCCTTCGGTGAGGATGGTCCCGGCCCGGTCTTCAAGGTAGAAGCCTGACATCAGGTGTGCCCAGCCGTTAGCCTGTGCGGCGCCGGTCACGGAGGTGTCGTCCTTGATGACCGTCACCAGGACACCGCCCAGCAGGCCATACTGCTCGGTGTTTGGCCCGGCGGCGGAGTCCTCCAGAACCTGGGTGTGCTCGGGGAAGTCTGCCGTGAATCCCAGCGGGGACTCGATATGAACTGACATGGTTGCTCCTTAGCGGTAAGTCTTGGCTGGGCTGGCTGGAACGTGCTGATCCGGCACGGGTCGTCAGAGCTTCTCGAGCTTGGTGTCGTTCGGGACCTTATAGTACGTGGACACGTTGGTGGTTGCCTTGTTCTCGGTTTTGACCTCCACCTCGCCGGCCTTGAGGTCAACGCCGAACTCGTTGGACGCTGTCACCACACTGTTCACCTGGACTGTGGCGGAACCTGCCGCGTAGAGCTTGGCGGCGTCGTGGCCGGCCGCAACCGTGTCTCCCAACGCCATATTGCGCAGGTAGCTATCGATCACAGGCGCGTTCTCCGGCGAGTACTCAACGTTGATCTTCACGGTGCCCTGAGTGCCCACTGTCACGCTGGACTCAGCCTTTGCGCCCTGGAGGTCGGCACCCGCGCTGGCGCCCTCCGCAACCGTGCCCTCCATGGATACGGCGACCGATTCCATGTTGCCGTTCTTATCCAGGTTCACTTCCAGGCCGCCCTTGCCCGAGGCCTCGAACACCTTGCCGTCAAGGTCCAGCTTGCCCTGGGCCGACACCTCGGCGCTGGCGGTGGCCGTGCCGTCCGTCAGGTTCCGCTCGTAGGCAAGATCCAGCTTCGCCGAGCCCGAAGCCGGGCCGGATTCACCTTTGGCTTCGAGGGAGAGGGTTCCTTTGGCTTTGTCGTCGTGGCCGGTGGAGCCGTTGTCGTCCGCAGCATCGTTGATGGTCTCCAGAATGTAGCCGGGCGGGTTGCCTGCCGCGTCCTTGATCTCACCGACGCTGTCCGGCGGGAGATCCGTATAAATCTGGTTGCGGGCGGCCATGGCCTCTTCCAGGCTGCCGAATTTATACTCGCGCGAGGCCTCTCCGTTCAGCGTGACCCCTGCCGTGCCGGTGGTGTCGTTCACCCCTACGCCCACGTTCCCGTAGACCTTCATGGTGGCCGAACCGTCTGCATTCTCTACGACGACGGTGCCCACCTCCGCGCCGGCGTGGAACCAGGCAACCCGGGCATCAAGGGAGGCCTTGCCAGACTCCGTGTATACAGGAGTTTCCGTCTTGGCGAGTTCCCGGAGGTGGGCGCTCGCCTGATCCTGGGCGGACTGGGGAATCCCGCCGTCCATCCTCATGAGGTCCTCGGCGAACGGGCCGTTCTCGTCTTCGCCTTCGATCAGGTATTTCCGGTCCGCCTCGGACAGGCTGGCCCACCACTTGGCTTGCTCTTCCGGGCTGGCCTTGAGCATGTCATCCATGCCCTGCATCAGCTCCTGGCGATGGGCCTCAGCCGCTGCCGCCTTCGCTACCTGTTCCTCCAGCCAGTTCTGGGCGCGGCTGCCCAGGTCCTTAATCTTGTCCAGGACGCTGGTCCCGCCACCGCCACTGCTGCCGCCGCCGGTCGCGGCAGAGGACTGTTCCTGTTCGTTTGCGTGCTGCAGGAGCAGCTTGGAGTTGTGGCGGAGGCTGGATGCCACTCGCTCCAGGCTGGGGCGGTGGTTGCCGGACCAGTCCTGCCGGAACAGCTCGCCGTCGGCACCCTTCCATGGCGCGGACTGGATCTGGCCCTGCAGGGAGCTGGCCCGGCTGCTGAGCAGCGCGGCCGCCTTGTCAACGGCCCTCGCCAGCTCCCGCAGCTGGCTGACGTCCGCGCCGTAAAAAGTCATGGTGTCTCCCCCGGAGAGTATTAAGAGTTAGTTCTATCGCTGGACATATCGTCGCATGGTGGCAATTCTCCCGCGATGGGGAACACTCCCCATCGCCGGGCACACCAACGCACACGCAGTTAATGTCGGTCCGCGGTGCGCAAAAGTTGGTACTGTTCGCGGCCGGCGTCGCGTGGCACGATTGGGGTTGTGCGGGGGCACACAAATCTGCGCCCGAGCGGCGCTGGCCCGAAGGAAGCGCCATCAAAAGAGAACTCAGAGACGCCGCAGACGCGGCGGAGGACGTCACCAACTCACGCGCACTGGAGTTGCTGGCGAGGGTGGGTTTCGCGGTAAGCGGCCTATTGCACTTCCTGGTGGGCACCATCGCAATCCGCCTCGCCATGGGCGGTTCGGGTAATGCTGACTTCAGCGGTGCTGTTTCCGAACTGGCCAGCCAGCCTGCCGGGCCGTTCCTTCTGTGGGCAAGCTTTTCCGCCTGCGCGGCACTGGCCATCTGGCAGGCCAGCGATGCCGTCTTCGATTACAACCGGCTGCCCACTAAGGACAAAGTCGGTAAGAAGGCCAAAGCGGCAGCGCAGGCCGTGGTGTTTGCCGGGCTCGCCGTGACCCTGGCCAGCTTCGCCATGGGCACAGGGTCCGGGGGCGACAACCAGCAATCAGCGAGCGACCTCACCGTCGCCGTCATGAAGGCTCCCGGCGGCGTAGCACTGCTGGTCCTCGTTGGTCTGGGCATGGCCATCACCGGGATCATCTACGGCATCCGCGGCATCAAGAAGACCTTCGAGGAACACCTCACGATGCCCGTTTCCAGCTCTGCCCGGACGGCCGTCTCAGCCTTGGGCGTGGCCGGCTACGTCGCCAAGGGCATAGTCCTGCTGCTGACCGGGATGCTCATCACCATTGCCACCCTGCAGGCCCATCCGGATGAATCCACGGGCCTGGACGGTGGACTCAGGGCCCTGCGCGAACAGCCCTTCGGCGTGTACCTGCTGGCCGCCGTGGGCGCCGGCCTCATCTGCTACGGCGTGTTCATGGTGGTGCGGGCCCGCCTTGCCAAAATGTAGGGGGCGCCATCTCCGGGGCCCCGGTCTACCCGCCCCACCCGGAATACCGGCTTCCGGTTAGGGTGGGTCCATGCCCCAGGTACGCGCCGAACGCCTTATCAGCCTCGATCCGGAGACAGTCTTTGCCCTCTCCCAGACCACCGGCGCGTTCCGGCTCCAGTGGGACCCGTTCATCTCCTCCCAAGGATTCCTGGACGGCGCAACGTCCGCCGGAAAGGGCGTCCGGACACGGACCGTGTCCCGCCTGGGCCTGGTGATGGTGAGCGAGTACGTTTCCTATGCGCCGCCCAGGAACGTGGGTATGACCATGGTGTCCGGACCGTGGTTCTTCGGGAATTTCGGTGGCGGCTGGCGTTTCACCGCGGACGACGGCGGCACGCGCGCCGTCTGGAAGTACACCTTTTCGTGCCGCCCGGCCTGGTTGCGGCCGGTGGCGGAGCGGATGGGCGCCTGGCTGCTGGGCCGTGAGATCAATACGAGGATCGAAGCGTTTGCCCGGGCCTGCGAAAACCCAGCCCTGGTAGCCGAGTTCCAGGCCCTCCAAGCGCCGTAACCACAGCGCCGTAACCACAGAGCCGTAATCACAGCGCCGTAATCTCCGGCAAAGAGATCACGGCACAGGCATCACGGCACCGTAATCACAGCAACGGCGCGCTGGGTTTCGTCCCGCAGTTCCAGGCTGGCGATGCTGGCCAGCTGAACGGGAGTGGCGCCCATGACCTTCACCCTCCCGCTCGGCGTCGCGGTCCAGGCACATGCCCGGTCCTCGCCGCCGTCGCGGTCCCGGATCCAGAGCGAGAGGGTTCCGTCCAGCGGCAGTTTGCTGCCGTTCACGGCCAGCTCGGTGCCCCATGTTTTCCGGGCAAGGTCGATACTGAACTGCAGGCCGTTGCCGGACTGGACCGAGTAGCTGGCGTCCGGCTCCGGCGGCTGGCTGAGCAGCGGGGCCGCGGCCACCCCCAAGGCGAGGGACGCCGCGGCGACGGCGCCCACCACGGCCGCCCACCGCCGTCGTAATTTACGACGCCGGGTGGCCAGTTCATCCAGGACCGTGCGCGGCACGGAGCTGGCTGGCTCGGGCGCCACCCCGGGGCGGGCGCTCCCAGTGAGCGCCACCGCGTCCGGGACGGGAAGCGCATCCAGCAGGGCCGGTAGGCTTTCAAGCTCGGCGAGTTCGGTCCGGCAGTCCGCGCAGTCCTTGAGGTGGGCTTCGAAACGCTGCGAATCCGCGGGGTCAAGCCCGCCGAGCACGTAGGCGCCCAGCAGCTGGTGCAGCTCAGAGGCGTTCACCGCTCCACCCCCATCTCATCGAGGATGGTCCGCAGGGCCCTAACGGCGTAATAGGCCCGGGACTTCACGGTTCCGCTGGGGATGTTCAGCTGCACGGCGGCCTCGTTGACGGTGAAACGGCGGTAGTGGAGGGCGACAAGGACATCGCGGTGTTCGGTACTGAGCCGCAGCAGCGCCTCTTCCATCAGCACGCGGTTCAGGAGTTCATCCACGCGTTCCACGGCCTCGGCGGGATCGGCGAGTTCGCGTTCCATCACTTCGGCGGGACGCCTTTGGGCTTTGCGGTAGTTGTCGATCATGATGTTCCGCGCTGTACGGAACAGGTAGCTGCGGAGGCTTCCGGTGATGTCCGGGGCCTGCTGCCAGACGCGCAGCACGGTCTCCTGGACCACGTCCTCTGCCAGCTGTGGGTCGCGGGAGGCGCTGAGGACAAAACGGCGCAGGGCGGAGCCGTGTTCGCGGTAGATCGCGGCCACCACGTCCTCGTCCAGCGGCATGCCGCCCTCCTGTCCCTAATCCGGTCTGCGGTTACAAATGCGCGCCTACAACGACGCTGAAGCTCCGTGCACTCATGCGATATAACGTCGGCGGACGGAAAACGGTTCACTTTGAACCATTCTTCACCCTGGTGCGTCGTACCGGTTAGCGTTCGGTGAGCTACGCCGGGCCCCAGACGAGGAGCATCCCATGAAACAGCATTTGTGCACAGGTCTTGCCGCAGCGGCTCTCCTAGCCGCACTTTCCGGCTGCGGCGGCAGCCCCGGAACCACCACCACCACTCCGGCGGCCACCAGCCCGGCGGCCACGTCCGCCGCCCCGACCGCCGGCTCCCCCACCGCAGCGGCCGCCGTCGACCTCAAGACAGCATCCTCCAGCGCCGGCAACATCGTGGTGGATGCCGCGGGCATGAGCGTCTATTTCTTCACCAAGGACGTGAAGGATTCCGGCACCAGCGCCTGCACGGGAGCATGCCTGACCGCGTGGCCACCGGTCCTCACCACCGCAGCCAAGCCTGCCGCCGAAGGCGTCACCGGCACACTCGGGACAATCACGACGCCGGACGGGGCCAAGCAGGTGACCCTGAATGGACAGCCGCTGTACTACTTCGCGCAGGACAAGAAGCCCGGCGACGTGCTGGGGCAGGGCGTCAACGGCGTCTGGTACCTGGCCACGCCGGCCGGGGAAATGATCCGGACAGCGGCGTCAGGCTACTGATAGTTCTGGCTACTTGACGGTTCTGGCTACCGACAGTTCTGGCTACTGGCGGTTCTGGCGCTTACGGATCGACCGCCTACGGACGAACCGCCTACGGATTGACCGCTTAAGGATGGAGGCCGGGCAGCGGGACTGGAGGCGTGGCCGGCAGGGGCAGAGCCGGGGGCTGTCCCTGGCCGTTCAGCGGCCCACCCGGCATACCCGGTGTGACGTTTTCGGGGAGGGGAAGGTCTGGCAGGGGCACTGCCGGCGCTGAACCTGAAGGGGCCGGAGCGGGCTCCGTGACCTGGCTGGAACCGGATCCCGGTACGGCCGGAACCGGCTCAGTGTCAGCCGTCCCAGTGGATCCTACGGCAGGGACGGCGGGCTGGCCCGGTCCCGGAGCCGGGGTCTCCACCGGCGCGGGGGCAGGCCCGCCGCCAACGGTGGACACGAAGGATGTAACTGCGTGGTTGACCTGGCCGAGGGAATCCCGGATCCCCTGGTCGGAGGCCACGGCAACGGCGCCGCCGGCCGCCAGCGAGACGGCCACGGACAGGGTGGTGAGGGTGATCCTGCGCTTGGCACGACGGCGGGCGGCAAGCTCGTCGGTGGCCGCCGTGACCTGGCCGGTTGCCGCGGCTGGGGCTACGGCGGGCTCTGATTGAGGGGATGCCGCCACCGCCAGGTGACGGGTCGCTGCCGCGTGGCTCGGTCCAGGCGTCGGGACAACAGTCTGTGTCACGGCAGGAGTCTGTGTCACTGCAGGCCTCATAAGCGCGGCAACCGCATCGGAAGGTACCGGCTGCTCGGCTGCGAGCGCCCGGAGCTCCAGCAGGACGGGACGGAGGCCGCCGTCGTCGTCCAGCCCTGCCTCCAGCAGCAACCGGTCAACAGACGCGTCCTCGCGGGAACCGTTGCGTGAGCCTGCGGTATCACTCATGATCTGCCTGGTTTCTTCTAAGAGTCTGGTCCTTGAGGTTTTGCAGCGCCCTGCGTTGGAGCTGCTTGATGGCACCCTGGGACTTGCCCATGATGCCGGCCACCTGTTCGATGGAAAGGTCCGCCACCACCCGCAGTGCCAGCACCTCGCGGTGTTCATCGGCGAGGCCTTCAAGCAGGGCAGCCGCGCCGCCGCTGTGGCCCAGGGCGTGGTCCTCCGCGGACGCCGTGCTGCGCGCGTCCTGCAGGGGGTCGTACGGAGTGAAGTCCGGCCGGCGTTCAACCCGCCGGTAGTAATCCACCATCCGGGCGTGGGCGATGGAGAACACCAGCGACTTGGCGCCCTGAAGGCCGCCGGTCAGCTCACCAATCTTGGGGAAAAACGCCAGGAACACATCCTGGGTGACAGCCTCGGGATCATCCACCCCACGGGCCTTGAGGTAACCCAGGACCGCTCCGGACAAGGTTCGATAGACAGCGCCGAAGAGCACAGCCGGATCAGCACCGGCTGTGTCTGCAAATGTATCTATGTCTTCTTCGGCCAAAGTGTCTAGCACCAGTGGCTCCTCCATCCCGGGCAGCGTAGTGGCTCATCCCGGTATTCGGCGCGGCGTGCTCCGCTGCTGTCGGTCAGCTGCGGTCGGTCAGCTATCTGGCTGCCATGTGGACTGCGGGAATCCGGTCCGTCCGGAGCCGGTTCCCGCAGTCCACACTAGCTGAGCAGGTCCTAGTGGCCGGAAACGGCGGGAACGTCTACAACGTCGCCCGGTACGGCGGGAACAGCAGGAACGGCGGGAACGGAAGGCTCGCCGTCGACACCCGGAACTGCCGGCACGGCGGGAACGGCAGGAACGGCGGGCAGCTCGGGGCGCTCAGCCTTGATGGCGGCAGAGCCCTCGCCAGCAGCGTCGGCGTCGGCGGAAGCGGCACCCTTCGCGACGACGTCGGCGCAGAAGGCGTCAACGTTGGTTTCGCCCTCGGCGGCGATGACCAGCGACGAGAAGCCTTCGGAGGCTTCGTTCAGTCCACCGTTGGTGAAGGCGGTGCAGAGGCCAAAGGCTGCGGCACCTGCTGCGTCCACTGCGGTGCCGGCGGCGACGGAGGCGTTGGCCTCGGCTGCGACCTCATCGTCGGAGACGGCTGCTTCGCCAGTTACTGCTGCATCACCGGAAGCGTTTGCGGAAGCCGACTCGGTGGCGTCAGCGGCCAGCTTGGGAGCCGGGGCGCCGAGCAGTTCGTGGGCGGTCTGCTGTGCATCGGCCGGGAGGGCGCCGGAAGCAGCTGCGACGCCGGTTCCACCGACGGCCAGGGTGCCCGCGGCGAGTACTCCGGCGGCGATTTTGCTGGTGGCGAGAACAGTGAACAACGACATATGACACTCCAAAACCTAGAGAATAATTCAGATCCGGCTCCGTGAGGAACCTTTCACCCCCTTCATCGCTGGCCGGACCGGGAAAGTTACGGCGCCTCCCAATTTTCTTTTCCAGGGCCCGGCTCCGGCCCATGGACCGCACTAGCATCGAGGCATGGCGACCAGTCCGGAACAGCAGAAACCGGCCAAGACCTGGCAGACCATGGTGGACAGCAACAAAGCCCTGCTCCTGCGAAAGACGGGGCACGACGTCGGGTACTGGGCCGAGCAGGCACGCTCCGCGGGCATGAGGAACGACGCCGAGCTCCGCCACTTGATGCGCGACGAGCACGGCGTCACGGGCTATGCGCAGTACGCCGTCTCGTGGGAGCTGTTCGGCTATCCCGAAGCCCACGACGGAAGTTCGCCCAGGTCACCCGGACCACCAACACCGCCGTGGACGTCGCGCTGCGCCTGGACACACTCCGCCTCGACGCAGCCGCCGGAGGGCGCTTGGAAGCCCTGAAGGCCCGGGCCGACGATCACTTCGACCGCCGCGTCCGGCTCACGTCTGCGGACCAGGTGGACGAGGAACTGCTGGAAATCCTCGCCAGGGCGCTGGACCAGAACACCTAACAGCTGGAACGACGGCGGGCCGGGTCGCCGGAAAACTTCCGACGACCCCGGCCCGCAGCCGTGGTGAGGGACCTACGCGTCGATCATCTCGTCGTCGTCCGATTCCTCGAACTCAACGGCGGCGACGATTTCCTGGGTCTCCGGGTTGATCATGAACGCCTCGTCGTCGTCCTCGACCATGATGAAGTCGCCGTGGTCCGTGGTGAAGTGCCAGGCCAGCGTCTTCTCGCCGTCGTGCATGTAGTTGGGGTCGCCCATGGTGATCTTCTGCAGCGCATAGCCGGCGATGTCGCACAGTTCGCGGATGATGACCTCGAAGTCCGGGGCGTCCTCCAGCGCTTCCTCGTCGGCCGCGGCTTGGCGTTCCTCCAGGTTGGGGATGAGCGCCACCTGACGCTCGATGTAGGCATCGAGCTCTTCTTCGTCGAGCACCAGCAGGCCCTCCTGGGACAGGAGCCAGGCGGCGTTGAGCGCCGTGATGTTTTCGGTTTCAAACAGTTCCTCGAACTCGCCGTCGAGCTCTTCGATGGTGCGCACGGCGTCGTTGGACTCTTCCTCGGTGTCCAGGTCGCCGTCGAGGTAGCGCTCTTCGTCTTCGTCGGACAAGGCATCAAACGCCGCAACGGTCCGGTTGAAGAGTTCCAGGTGGGCGTTTGCGCCCATGCCGGCGAGGCCCTCGCGGATGAGCGGGTCCACTTCGTCGCGGTCCGCGGTGAACACGTACTGGGCGAAGCCGCCCTCCAAGGACTGCGTGACGTAGAAGTCAACGTAGTAGCTGCCGAGCGCGGCGGGCGCGATCTCGCCGGCGTCGAGCAGTTTCCCGTACATGGCGTTCACCACATAAACGTTGCCATCTACGACCTCCTCGCTGCCTGCTTCGATGCTGGCCTGGGTCAGGACGACAGGGTTCTGGCTCTTGGTCATGGGATTCCTCACTGCTGAATGCCGGGTGCTGCTTGGGACACTTTCACGCTACGTCGGCGCGGGCGGCGCCGTGTTGAGGCGGAAGTGAACGTCAGGCGAAGTTTCAGGCTCCGGCCGGGCGAACTAAGATGAAGCAGATAACCTCCGATCGGACACGGCACCCCCGTGGCCAGCTGAAAGTAGCGCGCACCATGCCATCCCAACCGGACGAGAGTGCGGCACTGGCAATACAGACCCCCGCCATTAACGACCGCTCCCTCGCGGCCGGGTTGGCGTATGCCATGGGAAGCCGGGTTTCCGGAATGTCGTTCGACGCCGCCACCGGGCTGATGCTGGGCAAGGTCCGGGGAGGTGCCGACGTCCCGTACTCCACCACGGCCAAGCTGGTGCGGAAATCGGGCGGCTGGAGCTGCACCGTGGGTGTCTGCAGCTGCCCCGTCCGCAAGGACTGCAAGCACGTGGCCGCGCTGCTGTTCGCCGCCGAGGACAACCCGGCCATCCGCGTCCAGCTCCTGGCCCCGGCTGAAGTGTCCCGGCTTTCCCGCCAGCCCGCCAGCCTGGACCTGGCCGACTGGGAGCAGGCACTGAGCCCGCTCATTTCGCAGCCGGGCATCACGCAGTCCATCAGCGGCATCCCGCTGGCCCTCCAGTTCGAGATCGAGGAACCGGCGCCGCACTTCTCCTACACAGGCCGCCGCGACCCGCTCCGCAGCGTCCGCCAGCTCAAGGCCCGGCCCGTGATCATGGGCGCCAAGGGCAAGTGGATCCGCGGCGACGTCTCCTGGAACACGCTGAGCTACCTGAACTTCCGCCGCGAATGCAACGAGGCGCACATCGAGTGGATGCAGGCGTTCCTGGCCGCACACACCGCGGCCGCCAACCGGGTCCACAACTCCTCCGCGCTGTGGCTGGGCCTGAACACGTTCGCCGGGAAGAACATGTGGGGCCTCCTCACCGACGCCAAGAAGATCGGCCTCGCCCTGGTTCACAGCCGCGGCACCGCGCCGGTGCGGCTCGCGGAGTCTCCCGCCGCCGTCGGGCTTAATTTGAGCCGTTACGGCTCACCCGTGCGTGGGGACGCTGCGGCTCCCGGCGCAACGCACGACGACGGCGGGCTGGAGCTCGCGCCCACCATCACCGTTGAGGGGGAGGACGTTGATCCGGCGTCGGTGGGGACCATTGGCCGCCCCGCGCACGGCATTTTCCTGACCACGGGCGGGGAGGCGCTGCCCGGTGTTTCCGCGGAGAATGTGATCACGCTAGCGCCGCTGGAAAACGGGCTGAGCGAGGAACTGCTGACGTTCGTCACGGCCGGCAGCACCCTGCACATTCCGGCGAAGGATGAGACGCGCTTCCTCACCGGCTTCTACCCGAAGCTCAAGCAGGCAGCCCGGGTCACGGCGACGGATGAGTCGGTGGCGCTCCCCGCCCTGGCCCTCCCGACCCTTTCCCTGCTGGCCAACTACGGCGCGGACCACCGGGTCCGGCTGCATTGGGAATGGCACTACAAGTCCGGAACCCTCGTCACGGCCCAACCGCTGTGGCGGCACCCCGGCGACCACGGCTACCGCGACGACACCGCCGAGGCCCGCATCCTGGAGGGCATCGGCCAGCCGTGGAACGTTGTTCCGGCCCTGGGCGAATCGGCCACCGGCGGCTGGGGCACGCCCCGACTGTCCGCGTCCGCCGAACTGAGCGGGCTGGACACGCTGGCCTTCACCGAGGACGTCCTGCCCGAGCTCCGGAACGCGCCGGACGTATCAGTGGACACTGCCGGGGACATCGCCGACTACCGCGAGGCCGAGGAAGCGCCAGTCGTTTCCATCTCCACCAAGGCCACCGAACAGCGCGACTGGTTCGACCTTGGCATCCAGATTTCTTTGGAGGGGCAGCCGGTTTCTTTTGCCGCCGTATTCTCCGCACTGGCCGCGGGCCAGACCAAGATGCTCCTGCCCAGCGGCGCCTACTTCTCGCTGGACCTGCCGGAGCTGCACCAGCTGCGCGCCCTCATCGAGGAGGCCCGCTCGCTGCAGGACAACAAGGACGCCCCGCTGCAGATCAGCCGTTTCCAGGCCGGGCTCTGGGACGAGCTCGCGCAGCTTGGCATTGTCGATGAGCAGGCCGCCGCCTGGCGTGAGGCCGTGGGCGGGCTGCTTGAAGGCGGGATCAACGGGCTGCCGCTGCCTCCCTCGCTCAATGCCGAGCTGCGGCCGTACCAGCTGGAGGGCTACAACTGGCTCAGCTTCCTGTACCGGCACAGCCTCGGCGGGATCCTCGCCGACGACATGGGCCTCGGCAAGACCGTGCAGGCGCTCGCCCTGATGTGCGCCGCGAAGGAGCAGGCTGCGCCTGTGCCTGAGGGGGCTGATTCTGCCGGGGCGCAAGTTCCGGCGCCCGACGGCGTGACTCCTTTTTTGGTGGTGGCCCCCACCAGTGTCGTGGGCAACTGGGCGGCGGAAGCCGCACGCTTCGCTCCCGGCCTCACGGTCCGTATCGTGAGCGAAACCTTCGCCAAAAATAGCCAGGACGCGGCCGTTGAACTCGCCGGCGCGGACATCGTGATCACGTCCTACGCGCTGTTCCGGATCGACTACGACTCCTATGCCTCCAAAACCTGGGCCGGGCTGGTGCTCGATGAGGCCCAGTTTGTGAAGAACCACCAGTCCAAGGCCTACCAGTGCGCCCGGAAGCTGCCCGCGGCGTTCAAGCTGGCCATCACCGGCACCCCGCTGGAGAACAACCTCATGGAGTTCTGGGCGCTGACGTCCATCGTGGCACCGGGCCTGTTCTCCAGCCCCAAACGGTTCGCCGAGTACTACCAAAAGCCGGTGGAAAAGAACGGCGACAAAGGCCAGCTGGACAAGCTCCGCCGTCGCGTCCGTCCGCTGATGATGCGCCGCACCAAGGACCAGGTCATCCAGGACCTGCCGCCCAAGCAGGAGCAGATCCTCGAGGTGGTACTGAACCCGCGCCACCAGAAGGTCTACCAGACACACCTGCAGCGCGAGCGGCAAAAGATCCTGGGCCTGATCGAGGACGTGAACAAGAACCGGTTCACTATCTTCCAGTCACTGACCCTGCTGCGTCAGCTCAGCCTGGACGCGTCGCTGGTGGATCCGTCGCTGTCCGGCGTCCGCTCTTCGAAGCTGGACGTGCTGTTTGAGCAGCTGGAGGATCTGGTCGCGGAGGGCCACCGGGCGCTGATCTTCAGCCAGTTCACCGGTTTCCTCGGCAAGGTCCGCGAGCGGCTTGTGGAGGAGAAGATCGAGTTCTGCTATCTCGACGGCGGCACCCGGAACCGTACCGACGTCGTCAACGAATTCAAGAACGGCAGCGCGCCGGTGTTCCTGATTTCGCTGAAGGCCGGCGGCTTTGGCCTGAACCTGACCGAGGCCGACTACGTTTTCCTGCTGGATCCCTGGTGGAACCCCGCGTCCGAGGCGCAGGCCGTGGACCGGACGCACCGGATCGGGCAGGCCCGGAATGTGATGGTCTACCGGCTGGTGGCCAAGGACACGATCGAGGAAAAGGTCATGGCCCTGAAAGCCCGGAAGTCGCAGCTGTTCGCGGATGTCATGGAAGGCGACGCCCTGTCCAGCGGGTCGATCACGGCCGAGGACCTCGCGGGCCTGTTCAAGGACTGAGCGCGGTCAAAGCCTAAATGCAGGCTGCCAGGATACCTTCGATCGCGTCCCGCTCGGCCTGGGTGACCCACAGGCTGTAGTTGGCCTTCACGGCGGTCTGGCGGGCTACGTATTCGCACCGGAACGCCTTGTTGGGCGGGAGCCAGGTGGCCGCATCCTTGTCGCCCTTGGCGCTGTTGGTGGGCCCGTCGGCAGCCATGAGGTTCAGGGGATCGTTGGCCAACTGCCTGCGCTGTTCGGCGCTGAGCTGCTGGGCGCCCTTCTGCCAGGCGTCGCTGAGGGCAACCACGTGGTCGATCTGGACGGCGGAGCTGGTGGTGTTGCCACGGACAAAGTCGATGGTTGTTCCTGTGTATTTGTCGGCCAGCGTACCGGCCACAACGACGCAGTTCTGCGTGCCGGGCTTGAACATCTCGCCGACGAGGTCCCTGGCGAGGATGTCGTTTCGGGTATCGCAGCCGTTTCGGTCGACGTCCGCCCACGCGGGTCCGAATTCCTCGCGGGTGTAGCCGGTCTTGGGTGCGCGCCCCTTCACCGGGATGGTCTCCAGCTGGGCGAGGGCCGTTGCCACGTCGGCTGGGCTCACAGATGATTCGCCGGAGTTGCCCGACGGCGGTGCTTCCCTGACCGCTTCGGACACCTTGTTTGCGGCCTGCGTTGCGGCCGAGACTGCGGCGTCACAACCGGTGAGGGCGCTGGCGAGAAGCAGCGTGGTGAACAGCGTCAGTGCTTTGGTGGCGGCAGAGCGGTTGATCTTTATGTCCTTCAGGAGTGCGGCGGAGGTGAACACGCTACTAGCGCGGGGGCGTTCTGACCTGTCATGCCGGGTGTGGAGTCTGTCACCCTAAAATGTCGTACCCCCTCGACATGATGGAGGTATGGACAACACGTCAGCGGCAGAGATTCTGGAGACCATCGCGGCCTCTGCTCTTCAGATGGCCGGTGTGCTTCGTGGGGCGGCCGTGGATCCAGCAGCCAGCCCGGCTGCAACTGGTCCGGCTGATTGCCCTTCAGCACCTGGTCCATCCGCGATGTGTTGGGACCTGGCTCGCCGGCAGGCTGAGCTTTGCCTGACCGTCCTGTCGGGGACCGTGGGGATGGAAGCCATGTTCGCCGCCGTGAAGGTCCATGCCGCCAGCGGTTACGACGACGCCGCCCAGTCCGTCGCGGCGCCCATCACTTCCCCTCAGGAGCAGACCGCCCAGGACATGGGTATCGTGGCCGAGGTCGCCTGCGCCCTGACCGTCAGCGAACGCACGGGTGACGCGCTGCTGGGCGAAGCACACCGCCTGACCACCGCTCTGCCATTGACCCTCGCCGCCCTGGAAGCAGGGACCATCTCGTGGCAGCACGCCCGGATCATGGTGGACGAAACCCTCAACCTGAATCCTGCCGCCGCGCACGCGTTGGAGGCGCACTTCCTGGATCCCGTCGCACCCAACCCGGCGAGGGGTGGCCCGGCCGGGGAGATGATCCCGTCGCGGTTCCGCGCCAAAGCCCGGACCTGGCGCGAACGCCACCACCCGGACAGCATCGAAAAACGCCACACCCGCAGCACAGCGGACCGGCGGCTGGAGTACTCCCCGGACCGTGACGGCATGGCCTGGCTCTCCGCCTACCTCCCGGCCGATCAGGCCTCCGGGATCTGGGACCGCGCCACCACCGCCGCCCGCGCCCTGCAGGGACCCAGCGAGTCCAGGACCCTCACCCAGCTCCGCGCCGACAGCGCCGCGGCTTGGCTTCTGGGCGGGCATGCCGATCTGATCTTGTCACCCAAGGCGCAAGTCCTGGTCACGGTGCCGGTGTTTGCGCTGATGGGCCTGACCGATGAACCCGCGATGCTCGACGGGTACGGGCCCATCCCGCCGTCCATGGCGCGGACCCTCGTCGCCGACGGCACCGAATCGTTCCACCCCGTCCTCACGGACCCCCGCGACGGAGCCCCGCTGGAAATCGGCCGTGACAGCTACCGGATCCCCAAAGCGATGCGCCAATGGCTCAGATTGCGGGACGGGAAGTGCCCGTTCCCCGGCTGCAGCACCCACTCCCTCGACAACGAAGCCGACCACCTCCTCGCCTGGGCCCACGGCGGCAGCACCGGGATCAGCAATCTCGGCCAGCCTTGCCGCCGACACCACCGGCTCAAACACACCACACCCTGGAAACCCACCACGGCGAGTTCCACCGAACCACCCGGCTGGATTTCACCCACAGGCCGCCACTACGCCAGCGAACACCCCGACTGGGAACCACCAATCTGGCCAAACCAGATAGTGGACCAACTCCCCCATAAGGAACCTGGCCCTGCCCTGCCCGAATGCCATCTGCCGGCAGACCCAGAGCCGGAGCGGAAATGGCTGCGCCGCCTCCAAGAACCAGACCCGCCACCGTACCCGTCCGTACCCGACTTCCTCTGGCTGGCACAGCAGCCTGGGGCCGGTGCAGCACCTCCAGGCCCCTGCGCTAACACCGGCTGAGCCCTGTCACGCAGCCGGGAAGCAGCTGCGGGAAAGCACTTTCCCGCATATGCTGTACGAATTCCGACTACGCAGCCACCTGGAGATTCCCGTGCGCACCGAAGCCACCGCTTCAGATTCAATCCGTGAACCTGCAGCATCCAGCGTCTCGCCACTCAGGGCTGATGCCTTCAGGACTCCCTACCGGGATCCCATCTGGGACGGCCCCACAGATCCCGTCCTGGTGCCCGACCACTTGACCGGCGACTGGGTGCTTTTCTACACGCAGCGACGGGCCACCGAAACCGAGCTGACCGGCGTCGAGTGGGTCCACGGCACGGCAATCGGGGTGGCCCGCTCGTCCGATGGCGGACTCAACTGGCAGTATCAGGGCACGCTGGACGGACTGGTCCCGCCAGGAACTGAACTGCCCGCCACACTCTGGGCGCCCGACGTCGTCCGAATCGGCGATCAATGGATCATGTACCTCACAGTCCTCGGCGGAGTCCGGACTGACTGGACCGGCAACGCCTCGATCGTCCAATTGACCAGCCCGGACCTGGTCACGTGGGAGTTCCTCGGTTCCATCGACCTGGAGTCTCCGCGGGTCATCGACGCGGCAGTGGCCCTTTGCGGAGACGGTCTGCACCGGCTCTGGTACAAGGATGAATCCCGGGGATCAAGCACGTACAGTGCGGTAAGCAGGACCCCGGCAGATCCGTCGTCGTGGGTTCTTGAAGGCCTGACCATCGCCGGGCGACCGCACGAAGGACCCAAAGTCTTCAAGCTCGACGGGCACTTCTGGATGATCGTGGACGAATGGCGTGGCCAGGCGATCTACCGGTCCGAGGACGCCTCAGGCGGCTGGACGCGGCAGGAGAATTCTGACGGGCTCATCCTGACGGCACCTAAAACGGCCGACGGCGGTCCAGTAGTAGGACGGCACGCGGACGTGGTGCCGCTGGAGGCCACGGCAGACGGGAAGGAGCGGGCGCTCATCGTGTACTTCACCCATCCGCACTGGAACGGCGAGGATATCGACGGCATGACAGCGGACCCCAAGAGCCACCTCAGCCACATTCGGGCCGCTGTGCTGGAAGTGCAGGACGGCACCTTGCTCTGCTCACACAGCTGATCCGCCTCGTGCAGGGCGGCGATGTCTCGACCGCCGCAAATGCGTGGTCAAGAAACTGCCGGCATGCCGTCAGATAAGCCCCTGCGCGAGCATGGCGTCAGCCACCTTGACGAAGCCGCCGATGTTGGCGCCCAGCACGTAGTTGCCGGGGTCGCCGTACTCGTCCGCGGTTGAAGCGCAGCGGTGGTGGATGCCCACCATGATCTCGGTGAGCCGCTGTTCTGTGTGCTCGAAGGACCAGGAATCCCGGCTGGCGTTCTGCTGCATCTCCAGCGCCGACGTCGCCACGCCGCCTGCGTTCGCGGCCTTGCCCGGCCCGAACAGCACGCCGGCATCCTGGAACACCGAGACAGCATCACGGGTGGAGGGCATGTTGGCGCCTTCGCCTACGGCAACCAGGCCGTTGCGGACCAACCGCGCGGCAGCATCGCCGTCGAGCTCGTTCTGCGTGGCGCAGGGCAGCGCCACCGTTGCGTCGACATCCCACACCGATCCGGCTTCCACATAGGAAACGCCGGGGCGGCGCACTGCATAATCCTTCAGGCGTCCGCGTTCAACTTCCTTGACCTCGCGGAGGAGCGCGACGTCGATTCCCGCCTCGTCCACGATGTAGCCGGAGGAGTCGGAGCAGGCCACCACGCTGGCACCGAGCGTCTGCGCCTTGGCAATGGCGTTGATGGCCACGTTGCCGGAACCCGACACCACCACGCGCTGCCCGTCGAAGGAGGACCCACGGGTTTTCAGCATCTCCTGGGTGAAGATGACGGTGCCAAAGCCGGTGGCTTCAGGCCGTACCAGGGAGCCTCCCCAGGACATGCCTTTCCCGGTGAGGACGCCGGATTCGTAGCGGTTGGTGATGCGCTTGTACTGCCCGAAGAGGTATCCGATTTCACGGCCGCCGACGCCGATATCACCGGCCGGCACATCGGTGTACTCGCCGATGTGGCGGTAGAGCTCGGTCATGAACGACTGGCAGAACCGCATCACTTCGGCATCGCTGCGGCCGCGCGGGTCGAAGTCCGAGCCGCCCTTGCCGCCGCCGATGGGCATGCCGGTGAGGGCGTTCTTGAAGATCTGCTCGAAGCCCAGGAACTTCACAATGCCCAGGTAGACAGAGGGGTGGAAGCGCAGGCCGCCTTTGTAGGGACCAAGGGCGGAGTTGAATTCGACCCGGAAGCCACGGTTGATCTGCACGCGGCCGGAGTCGTCGGTCCACGGGACGCGGAAGATGATCTGGCGTTCGGGCTCGCAGAGCCGCTCCAGGATGGCGGCTTCGAGCAGCTCGGGGTGCCGGTCGTGGACAGGGCCCAGGCTCTCAAAAACCTCAGTCACCGCCTGATGGAATTCAGCTTCACCAGGGTTCCGTGCCAGTACCGTATTCCGGATGGCCTCAAGCCGAGCGTCCACGCCGTCTCCTCAAATTCAACAGTTATTCCACTTCATGGTAGCAAAATTTCATTTTACGGAATCTAAAGCGACGAATATCACAGTCTTCAACGGCTGACCGGCTGCTGGAGCCAAGGCCTTGTTGGTGTTTGGCCCAGCCTGTCGTTGAATTCCTGGGCTTCCCGGTAGTAATCCAGCAGGCTCAGCCGGGAAGCGGCTCCCGGGTCCAGGATGACAACTGCCCGGCGGTGCAGCTGGAGCACCGACGCGGGGCAGTGGGCGCTGACCGGCCCTTCCACCATGGCCTGGACGGCGGCGGCCTTGTTCTCCCCCATCGCCACCAGCACTGCCAGTTTGGCTTCGCGGATGGTCCCCAGACCCTGCGTCAGGCACAGCCGCGGAACATCGCCGTCGGAAAAGAACCGCGCGTTGTCAGCCCGCGTGGCCCCGGCGAGGGTCTTCACCCGGGTGCGGGAAGCCAGTGACGATGTCGGCTCGTTGAAGCCTATGTGGCCGTTGGCGCCGATGCCCAGGACCTGGATGTCCACACCCCCGCCGGCGGCGATGGCTGCGTCATAACGGTCAGCCTCGGCCACCAGGTCCGGCGCGTCCCCCTGCGGGGTAAAGAGCCGTTCCAGGGGCAGGTCCACCTGGTCGACGAACTCCCGCCGGATGGTGGAGTAGTACGACTGCCCGTGCTCCGGCGGCAGGCCCGCGTATTCGTCCAGCGTGAAGCCGGTGACCTGGCTGAAGCTGAGCTGCTCCTCGCGGTGCCGCCGGATGAGCTCCTGGTAGGTGGATCGCGGGGAGCCGCCGGTCGCCAGCCCCAGCACTGCCGGTCCCTGCCGGACCTGGGCTTCGATGATGTCCGCCGCCCGGGCTCCTACGTGATCGGCGGACTCACACAGAACTATCTGCACGGTCATTCCTTTCCTGCGTTTGTGGCGTGCCGGCGCGGTATGCCTGCACGAGTTCAAGTTCTTCGGTGGTCACCAGCACGTCCGCCCGGCATCCCGCGGCGATGGCGCCGACCCGGGCGGCGCCCCGGTCCAGGCCCATCAGCCGCGCCGGAGTGGAGGATGCCGCGACGACGGCATCGGCCAGGGGAACGCCCCAGTCAACGCAGCGGCGGACGTTCTCCAGCAGGTGGCTCGTCGCGCCGGCGATCGCCCCGGGACCGGCGTCGGGACCGGCGTCGGCGGTTCCGGCCAGCCGCGCCACCCGGTCCTGGACCAGCACGTCCAGGCTGCCGAGAGTGTAGTGACCGTCGGACATCCCCGCCGCCGCCATCGCATCCGTGATAAGAGCAATGGAGCGGGGTCCCACCAGCCCGAAGACCATACGGACGATCTCCGGGTCCAGGTGCACGCCGTCGGCAATCAGTTCCAGCACCATCTGCCCGGGTGACTCCTCGGCCGCCTGCAGCAGGACCGCGATGGGTCCGGGCGTGCGGTGGCCCAGCGGGGGCATCCGGTTGAACAGGTGCGTGGCCGACCACGGGCCGCCAACCCCACCGTTTGCGCCGCTCAGGACTTCCCGGGTGCGGGAAGCCGTAGCGGCGGTGTGGCCCAGGGAAGGCACGACGCCGTGATCCCGGCAGAGCTGCACCAGCTCGGCAAAGTGCGGGGTTTCCGGGGCAAGAGTCAGTGACCGCACGGTCCCTCGTCCCGCCTCAAGCCACTGCTGCAGGAGCGCCGGGTCGCCGTCGATGATGGCTGCCGGGTCCTGGGCCCCACACATGCTTGTGGTGATGAACGGCCCTTCCAGGTGCAGGCCGGCCAGGGTGCCGTCCTGCACCAGGTCCCGCAGCACCTCGATCTGTTCCAGCAGTACGTGCGACGGCGCCGAGACCAGCGAGGCGAGTACAGACGTCGCGCCCTGCGATGCGTGGTGGCCGGCAGCCAGGCGCGCGCCGTCCGCATCCGCGGAGAAATTGTGCCCCACGGCACCGTGGCAGTGCACGTCCACGAGTCCGGGCAGGATGAGCGGCACTCGCCGGAAGTCGGACCCGAAACCTTGCGGCAGATCCGCCGTCGGGCCGCACCACACGATGTTCCCGCCGGCCATCACCACGGTGCCGTCGTCAATCACCGCAGCACCGGGGTGGCCGGTGACGAGGCGGCCCCGCAGACCCATCACGCCGTCGGCCCCGCCGCCCCGGGCCGGCAAAAACTCAGCTGGCATCGGCTTTGGCCATTGAGCCGTTCTCGTCGTTTTCATCTTCGCGGCCCATGGTGCGCAGGTTCCAGCGACGGATCACAAAGCGGAACACCACGTAGTACACGGCGGCGTAGCCCAGTCCGATGGGGATCAGCCAGAGCGGATTCTGTGCAATGCCGAAGTTCAGGACGTAGTCGATCGCTCCTGCTGAGAATCCGAACCCGTGATGGATGCCGAGGAAGTTGACCAGCATCATGGACGTCCCGGTCAGGAAGGCGTGGACGACGTACAGCGGCCACGCCACGAACATGAACGAGAATTCCAGCGGTTCGGTGATCCCGGTGAGGAAGGCCGTGAGGCCGGTGGAGAGCATGATGCCGCCCACGATCTTCTTCTGCGACGGCTTGGCTTCCTGCCAGATGGCGAGGGCGGCCGCGGGCAGGGCGAACATCATGATGGGGAAGAACCCGGTCATAAAGACGCCTGCGGTGGGGTCCCCGGCGAAGAACCGGTTCAGGTCGCCGTGGGCGCCGTTGTAGTCGCCGATGATGAACCAGACGATGGAGTTCAGGATGTGGTGCAGGCCCAGCGGAATGAGCAGCCGGTTGAGGACGCCATAGACCCCGCTGCCCACCACGGTGTTGTCCGCAACCGTGTTGCCCACGGCCGTCAGCCCGTTATTGAAAAGCGGATACAGCAGCGCCATGGCCACGCCGATCACGATCGCGGCGAAGGACGTCAGGATGGGCACCAGGCGGCGGCCCGCGAAGAAGCCCAGCCAGTCCGGCAGGGTGGTGCGGTGGAAACGCTGCCACAGCAGCGCCGTCGTCAGGCCCATCACAATGCCGGCCAGCACGCCGTAATTGATGACGGGATCCTTGCCGCCCTCCGGGGCCGCTCCCAGCACCAGCGGGGCCATGACCTTGAAGACGTTGGTCAGGACCAGGTATCCGACGACGGCGGCAAGGGCCGTGGAACCGTCACCCTTTTTGGCGAAACCGAAGGAGATGCCGACGGCGAAGAGCAGCGGCAGGTTCTCGAACAGGGCGCCGCCGGCGGCGCCGATGACCTGGGCGACGGTGGTCAGGGATTCGAACCTGCCCAGCAGGTCGTCTTGGCCCAGGCGCAAAAGCAGCGCCGCCGCGGGGAGGGCGGCGATGGGGAGCATAAGGCTGCGGCCGAAGCGCTGCATGTTCTGCAGCGCTTTTCCGCTGACCTTGCCCTTGCCTGGTGCCGGGGCGGCCAGTGGGCCGGCCCCGGCGGAAGCTGATGGGTTTTCCGTGGTCATAATGTTCCTCGTCTCGAAGAGGGTGGTGCTTGTGCGGGGATGCTTGATTCAGTAGAGTCTAGCTAACTGGTTATAACCAGTGACAACCATCACTGTGAAGGGCGCCGGCCTCAGTTGTCAACCTCAAGCCGTAAAAAGCTTCCGGCCCGGCGTCATTCACCGCGAAACGAACTCAGGAGTGGACATGTCCAAAGCAGAAATCATCCTCGCCGCCCTTGGCGGCGCCGATAACGTCGAAGAAATCGAAGGGTGCATCACACGCCTTCGCACCGAGGTGGTGGACTCCTCCCGCGTTGACGAGGCCGCCCTCAAGGCCGCGGGTGCCCACGGCGTCATGATGTCCGGCACGGTGGTCCAAGTGGTTGTGGGCCCGGAAGCCGAAAGCCTCGCCGAAGACATCCAGGACCTGATGTGAGCAGTCCTGATGTGAGCAGTCCCGAGGTGAGCACGCCTGACGCGAGCACGGAAGCGCCGACCCAGGTCATCAGCGTTGTCTCCCCCCTGCCGGGCCGGCTCATTCCCCTGAACGAGGTCCCAGACCCCGTGTTCGCCAAGGGACTTGTGGGTGGCGGCGCCGCCGTAGTCCCCGACGACGACGCCGGCGTCCTCACCGCCGTCGCACCGCTGGACGGCCGAGTCATCAAGGTCATGCCCCACGCCTACATCGTCCAGCACGCGTCCGGGCCCGCCGTGCTGGTCCACGTCGGCATCGACACCGTCGGCCTGAAGGGCGAGGGCTTCACCGTGCTCGCGCAGAAGGGTGATCAGGTCCGTGCAGGGGATCCCATGATCACCGTGGACGTCACACTGGTCCGTTCAAAGGACCTGAGCATGTGCAGTCCCGTGGTGATCCTGGACAGCGCGGCGGACGCCATCGAACCTCCGGCCTCCGGTGGCCGCGTGGAAGCAGGCGGCCACCTGTTCAAAATTCCCGGAAGATAGGAGACATGGATACGGCAGGGGAACTCAAACACGTCTGGGTCCGCAGGCAACTCCAGGACCTGGTGGCCACCACAATGCGGCCCGGGGACGCCCTGCTGGGTGAGCGGCAACTGGAGGAGCAGTTCGGCGTCTCCCGCATCACGGTGCGCCGCGCCATTTCGGACCTGGTCCAGGACGGCGCGTTGGTGCGGATCAAGGGGAAGGGCACGTTCGTCTCCCACGGGCTGGTGCGTTCCACCCTGCACCTGGCCTCGTTCAACGAGGACATGCGGGCAGCCGGATTCGAACCCAGCACACGGGTCATCAACGCATCCACGGCAGTGCCGCCGGCGGCGGCCGCCGATCACCTCGGGCTGGCGCCCGGGGAAACTGCCTTTCGCGTCCGCAGGCTGCGGCTCGCGAACGGCGCTCCCGTCAGTGTGGACGAATCGTGGCTGCCGCCCGCGCTGGTCCCCGGGCTGCTCTCGGAAGACCTGACGGGGTCCCTTTACCGGGCCCTCGGCGCCGCGGGGCACCCGGTGCAGCATGCGGAACAGACCGTCGAGGCCGCCGCCGCCCCTGCCGAGACCGCCGCGCTGCTGGACATCGAACCGGGGGCACCCGTCCTGCTCTTCCGGCGCCGTTCGTTCACCGGCCAGGAGGACCCCGGCACGCCCATCGAATACGCCGTCTCAACGTACCGCTCGGACCGGTACCAGGTGTCCATGCGGCTGGGTGCAGGCTAAGCCAACACTGCTGCATCGCACCAATGCCTCCGGCTCGGTGTCATCCCGCCCCTGATTCCCCAACTGAGTAGCGCTATCAGTCGTTTTGAGACTCCACAGTCGTTTTGAGCGCCCAAAATGGCACTTGACGCTACTCAGTTGGGTGGGCAGGCACCTGACGTGAAACCATACGGACCATGGCCCAGAAGATTGCGTACCAGGGTGAGCCCGGCGCCAACTCCAATATCGCGTGCATGCAGATGTTCCCCCAGCTGGACAGTGTTCCCTGCGCCAGCTTCGAGGACGCCTTCGAGCTGGTCTCCAGCGGCGAGGCGGAGCTGGCGATGATTCCGATTGAGAACTCGATCGCCGGCAGGGTGGCGGACATCCACATCCTCCTCCCCCAGTCGCACCTGCAGATCGTGGGCGAGTTCTTCCTGCCCATCCACTTTGACCTGCTGGGCATTCCGGGCAGCACCATCGAGGCGGCCACCGAGGTCCACAGCCACATCCACGCCCTGGGCCAGTGCCGCCGCCTGATCCGGGAGGCCGGGCTGCGTCCTGTCATTGCCGGGGACACCGCCGGATCCGCCCGGGAGGTCCGCGAGTGGAACGACCCCACCAAGCTGTCCCTCGCTCCCCCGCTCGCGGCCGAGATCTACGGCCTTGACGTGCTGGCGTCGCGGGTCGAGGACGACCCGTCCAACACCACCCGTTTTGTGGTCCTGGCGCGGGAAAAGCAACTGCCCACCCGGGAAGAGCTGACCGGACCGGCGGTGACCAGCTTTGTGTTCCGTGTAAGGAATGTCCCGTCGGCGCTGTTCAAGGCCCTGGGCGGGTTCGCCACGAACGGCGTGAACATGACGCGGCTGGAGAGCTACATGGTGGGGGACGAATTCGCGGCCACGATGTTCATGGTGGACGTCGAAGGCCACCCCGAGGACCTGCCGTTGCGCCTGGCCCTTGAGGAGCTGGATTTCTTCACCACGGAAGTCCGCATCCTGGGCGTCTATCCTGCTGCCGAGTTCCGGACCGCGCAGACAGTCACTGCCTGATCCTGGGGTCAGCGAATCAGGCCACGGCCGGTGCCCCGCCGGTCATGCCTCCTTGGGCAGCTCCCGCGTCTCGCGGAGCAGTAGGAGGGGAACGAAAAACGCGGCGAGTTCCGCCGTCGCGCCCACGGGCAGGACATTGGCCACGTACTGGTCCGGCCGCACCACCACCACCACGCCGCCGCGGTCCAGGCCGCGGAGCTCGAAGATGTCAGCTGCGGGATCGGTGGCGTAGACCTTCTCGTAGTCCGTCAGCTGGAACGGCCCGACTGATGGCTTGAACGCCGCCGGAACGGCACCGATGTCAACGTTTGTGTGGTCCTGCTGGTAGATAACCTTCACGTCGAACCACGCGTCCCGGTCAGCGCCCGACGGCGTGGCGGCCAGCGGTGATTCCGGCGAGTTCGCGATCCACTCGGCGAAGCCGGCAACGGACGACGGCGGCGCGTGCTGTCCCGCCGTCGGCTGCCCGGCATCCTGTTGTCCCGGCGTCTGTCCCGGCGTCGGGTGTTCTGTAGGCGGCGACGCGGGCTGAGGTGCTGCCGCGTCGGCGAAGACATAGATGCGCCACCGGCCGTCCGCCGTCGCGTGGTGGCCGAGATGCATCGGGGTGCCGTCGCACACCCGCACCACGGGCGCGGACTTGAACCGTTTGCCGATGGGGAAGCCGGAGGTCAAGTGCTGGTGCACCGGTTCTGCGGTAATCATGGACGGCGTGTACTGGGTCATGAAGCCCGCGGGGAACTCGGCGGTGCTGACGTAGAAGTCCTCAAGCTCGGAGGGGCTCGCAAACTCCTCCGGCTTCTTCGCCATCATGGTGGACCACTCTTTGTCGAAGTCGATCAGGTTCTTCGCCACCACCTGCCGCTCGGCCGAGTACGTGGCCAGCAGGCTTGCCGGACTGCGGCCCTCGAGCACATGCCCGAGCTTCCAGCCGAGGTTGAAGCCGTCCTGCAGCGAGACGTTCATGCCCTGGCCGGCCTTGGCGCTGTGCGTGTGGCAGGCATCGCCGGTGATGAACACGCGGGGTGTGCGCGTCCCGCGCTGGTCCGGAAGGACGTCGTCGAACCTGTCCGTGAGGCGGTGGGCGACCTCATACACGCTGTGCCATGCGACATTGCGGACGTCCAGGGTGTAAGGGTGCAAGATGGTGTTCGCGTGGCTGATGATCTGCTCGATGGTGGTGCTGCGCACGGCCCCGTGGTCCTCCGGCGCGACCTCGCCGAGGTCAACGTACATGCGGAACAGGTGCCCGCCTTCGCGCGGGATCAGCAGGATACTGCCGCCCGCACCGGACTGGATGGCGCATTTTGTGCGAATGTCGGGGAAGTCGGTGACGGCGAGAACGTCCATGACTCCCCACGCGTGATGGGCCTGGTCGCCGGCCATGGTGCAGCCGATCGATTCGCGGACCTTGCTGCGTGCGCCGTCCGCGCCGACGACGTACTTGGCCCGGACAACGCGGGTCTTGCCCTCGTCAGGTCCTGACGTGTGGACGAGCCTCACGGCGACTGGGTAGTCGCCGTCGCCGATTTCGAGGCTGCGGAACTCATAGCCGTAGTCGGGCGACATCCGCGCTGGCGCGTTGGCCATGTACTCGGCGAAGTAGTCCAGCACGCGGGCCTGGTTGACGATCAGGTGCGGGAACTCGCTGATGCCCGTGGGGTCGTCCGTTGTGCGGGCGGCGCGGGCGATCCGGGAGTGGTCGGCGGGGTCCGGTTTCCAGAACGCCATTTCGGTGATGCGGTACGCCTCGGCGATGATGCGCTCCGCGAACCCGAACGCCTGGAAGGTTTCGACGCTGCGGGCTTGGATACCGTCCGCCTGGCCGATGACGAGCCGCCCGGGGCGGCGCTCCACGATGCGCGTGGTGACGCCGGGGAACCGGGAGAGCTGGGCCGCGGTGAGCATGCCCGCAGGACCGGTGCCCACGATGAGCACGTCCACTTCGTCGGGAAGCTCGGCAGGCCGGTCCAGACCGACGCCGGATGCTGGCTGGATCCGCGGGTCACCGGATACGTAACCGTGGTGGTGGAACTGCACGGGCTTTCCTCACTTCGTTGTGTGGCTGGCACATTCGAATTCGATAATAGAACTCGGCATTCCATATATGAATCATGTCCTGAAGTGGAATTCTACGCGGCGGTGATGCAGGCCACAACCGGGCTCCTGCGACCGTGTGCCCGGGTCGCCGGAGTCCTACCCCATCGCCGGCGCAACTGACGTTCCGGAGCTGAATTGGCGGCGGGCCCAGCGGGCGAGTTTCTTGCCCTTGCCCTTCCACCAGTTGTCTTCGTCCTTGTCGTCGTGCAGACGGAAGATGATCGCCACCATCACGAACATCGACATGCCAACGTCCATCCAGGACCAGGCCAGCGCGTCGATCAGCACACTCATGCCGGCAGCGATGATGGACGGAACGGCCAGCGTCCGGAAGACAGTGCTGGCCACGTAGCGCCGGTGCGACCTCGGTACGGACAGCGCCCGCACCAGGTCAAAGCACATGCACACCACCACGACGGCCTGACCGGCGGCAAGCAGGATCAGCCCGACACTGGACCCTGCGAACATAACGACTGAAGAACCAAACACGAGAAACCCCCAGAGGCTCGAACCTGCGCTGTGAGACCAGCTGAAGTTCCATTCAAGCCAATGGGGGTCGTCGGGTCACGAGTAGTGAGTACTCGCTTTTCCGGCACGAGACAAGCGTTGTTCTTGCCTCAGATGAGCATTGCCTGCCGCACATTGCCCGCCGATCCGGCGCCGCCGGCTCCCGAGGAGGAGACCTTTCCGGCCGACAGGACGTAGTAGCTGTCCGCCGCATGGAGGGCAAACCCGATGTGCTGCTCCACCAGGAGGATGCTCATGCCGCGCTGGGACAGCTTGACGATGGTCGCTTCGATCTCGGCCACAACGTTGGGCTGGATGCCTTCGGTTGGTTCGTCGAGAATCAGCAGGCGCGGGTCGGTGATCAGCGCCCGGGCAATGGCCAATTGCTGCCGCTGGCCACCTGACAGCAGCCCGGCCCGCCGTGCCAGCAGCGGCCGGAGCGCGGGAAACATGTCGAGGGCCTCGGCCACGCGTACAGTGCCGTTCCTGCGCCCGTCAGCGATGAGCTGCAGATTCTCCATAACGGACAGCTGCCCGAATGACTGCTGGCCTTGCGGTACATAGGCCATGCCGCGCGCCACCCGCTGGTGCGGGCGGAGGGCCGAGATGTCCTCCCCATCCAGGGTGATGCGTCCGGCCATGGGTTTGAGGAGCCCGACGACGGCGCGCAGCAACGTTGTTTTGCCGGCGCCATTGTGCCCCAGCACCGAAACGACGGCTCCCTCCCGGACGGTGACACTCACCCCGGAGATCACCTGGGTGCGGCCGTAGCCGGTCTGCAGATTTTCGATTTCAAGCATCAGTGGCCTTCCGTTCCCGCGGTCCCCAGGTAGACGTCCTGCACCTTTTTGTCTGCCTGCACCTGCGCTACGCTTCCCTCGCTGAGGACCTTGCCGGCGGCAAGGACAGAGACGGACGTGGCGAACTCCCGGACGAAGTCCATGTCGTGTTCAATCACCAGGGTGATCCGGTTGGCCGCGATGCGGCGCAGCAGTTGGCCGGTTTCGCCGCGCTCATCCTGGCTCATCCCCGCAATCGGTTCGTCCAGCAGGAGTACGTCTGAGTCCTGAACCAGGAGCATGCCGATCTCCAGCCATTGCTTCTGTCCGTGGGCGAGGACGCCTGCCTTCTTGTCCGCCGCGCCTGCCAGGCCGATGATGTCCAATGCTTCTTCGACGGCCGGGTCCACGGTCTTCCGGCGGCGGAGCATCTGAAGCGGGCTGCGGCCGGAGCCCGCAGCGATGTCGAGGTTCTGGACTACGGAGAGGTTCTCAAACACGCTTGCCGTCTGGAAGGTGCGCCCCACACCCAGCCGGGCGATCTTATGCACTTTGCGGCCGAGGATCTCCGTGCCGGTGTGGTTCACCGATCCCGTAGCCGGCACCAGCCCGGTGATGGCATCAATTACCGTCGTTTTCCCGGCACCATTGGGGCCGATCAGGAACCGCAGGTCGCCCTGGATCACGTCAAGGTTGACGTTGTCCACGGCGAGGAATCCGTCAAAGGAAACCGAGAGATTGCGGACTTCGAGGTATTTGGGCCGGCCGCGGCGCCATCCCCCGGCCTGTGGCTCCCCGTCAGGGAGCAGCGTGGGCGTCGTCATCTGCTGACCTCCTCAGGCTTGGTGGTTTTGACTTCAACATTGGGATCCGGAGCTTCGGGGCCAGGCGCTGCGGGCAATGGCGCTGCGGGCAGGGTTCTGCGCCATCTGCCCACCAGCGACGGCAAAGAGGCAAGCCCGCCCGGCATAAACCCGATGACCAGGACAAACAGCAGGCCCTGGAAGTACACCCAGAAGGACGGGAAAGTTGAGGACAGGCCGGACTGGGCGGCGGCGACGCAGACAGCGCCGAGGACGGGCCCCAGAAGTGTGGCGCGGCCGCCGATTGCGACGCCGATAAGGAATGCGATGGACGGGATCACGCCCACGTCCGCAGGCGAGATGATCCCGACAAGGGGGACGAACAACGCCCCCGCCACGCCTGCCAGGACGGCGGCAACCACGTATATGACGGTCTTGACGGTCGCCGGATCGTATCCTAGGAAACGGACGCGCTCCTCCTGGTCACGGACCGCCACCAGCAACTCACCGAACCGGCTATGCATCAGCTGCCGGGCAAGGGCGAGCGACAGCAGCAGGACAACCGCCGCGATCATGTACAGCATGAGCTTGTTGTTCGGGTCCTGCAGGTCAAAACCGAAGAAGGAGCGGAACCCGTTGAGTCCGTTGGAACCGCCGGTTGTAGCCTGCTGGCCGATCAGCAACACGGCGAAGGCGGCCGCTAGCGCCTGGCTGAGAATCGCGAAATAGGCACCTTTGACGCGGCGCTTGAAGATCGCCAAGCCCAGGACAAGTGCCACCAGCCCCGGAACCAGGACCACGGCAAGGAGCGTCACGGCGGGGCTCCGGAACGGTTCCCACCAGCCGGGCACCTCGCCGCTGCCGTAGAGGGACATAAAGTCCGGCACACCGGAGCCGCCGAAGAGCGAGGCGTCGGCCAGCTTCATGTGCATGGCCATGATGTAGGCGCCGAGCCCGAAGAACACCCCCTGGCCCAGGGTCAGCATGCCGCCGCGTCCCCACGCCAGGCCGATACCGACTGCCACGATCGCAAAGCAGAGGAACTTCCCCAGCAGGCCAAGGTTGAACGCCGGAAGCACCGCGGGTGCAACTGCCAGGAGCAGGACCGCACCAAGGGTGAATCCGGACGCCGTTCCCAACCGCCCGTGCAACAGGCTTTTCATGCCAGGCTCCTTGTTTTGAGGCTGAAGATGCCCTGCGGCCGAAGCTGAAGGAACACCACAATCACGATCAGGATCAGGACCTTGCCAATGCTGGCCGTCGTCGAGTATTCGAAGACGGCCTGCAGTACTCCCAGGGCAAAGGCTGCGATGACGGCCCCCTTGATCTGACCGATGCCCCCGGCCACCACCACCAGGAAGGCGTCCACTATGTAGTTGGTGCCCAGGTAGGGGCTTGTTGAACCAATGAGGGTGACGGCGACGCCGGCGACGCCAGCCAGGCCCGAACCGATGAAGAATGTCAGCTGGTCGCTGCGCCGGGTTGACACCCCACTCGTCTCCGCGAGGTCCCGGTTCAGGACAACGGCCCGGATTCGGCGCCCGAGCGGCGTGGCCTTCAGGAGGAGGACCAGTCCGGCCAGGCACAGCAGCGAGAGCCCCAGGATGAAGAGTCTGGTCAGCGGGATGGGAGCGCCCAGCAACTCAATGTTCCCCTGCAGCCACGCCGGTGCGCGGACATCGACGCTGGGTGCGCCGAAAATGTCACGTGCGGCCTGCTGCAGGATGAGGGCCACCCCGAATGTGACCAGGAGTGTGTCCAGGGGCCGGTGGTACATGCGGCGCAGCAGCACCGCCTCGAGCACCAGCCCCAGGACACCTCCCACCAGGAAGCCTGCGGGAATGGAAACCAGCAGCGATACGCCGGCGTCGGAGATGGCCCGCTGGACCACAAAGGCCGTGTACGCCCCGGCCATCATGAACTCACCGTGGGCCATGTTGATGACCCCCATCTGGCCGAAGGTCAACGACAGTCCCAGTGCCGCCAGGAGCAGCACGGAGCCCAGGCTGAGTCCGGCGAACATCTGCCCTATTAGGAGTTCCATTCCAGCAGGCCTTTCGTCGATGTTCCGCGGCCGCTACTTGGCCAGGCTCTTGGCCCAGTCGTAGGTGGCCAGATACGGATCCGGTTCAACGGCCGCGGGCGATGACCAGACCGTGTCGATCAGGCCCGCTGAATTGATCTTGCCGATGCGGGGTGTCTTGGTGATGTGGTTGTTCTCCCCGTTGACCGTGACCAGGCCTTCAGGCGCTTCGAAGGTCACCCCGTCCGCGGCGGCCTGCACCTTGTCCACCTCAAAGGATCCCGCCTTCTCCACCATTGCCTTCCAGAGGTACAGCGAGGTGTAGGCCGCTTCCATGGGGTCGCTCGTCACACGCTCGGCGCCGAACTTCGCCTTGAACGCCGCCACGAACTTCTTGTTGGCCGGCGTGTCCAGGGTCTGGTAGTAATCCCAGGCCGTCAGCTGGCCTTCCACGTTGTCCAGGCCGACGCCGGGGACTTCCTCCTCGGCGATGGACACGGAGACCACGGGCATGCTGTCCGCCGTCAGGCCAACGCTCTTGTACTGGCGGAAGAAGGCCACGTTGCTGTCGCCGTTGAGGGTGTTGAAGACCGCATCGGCCTTGGAGTCCCGGACTTTGTTGACGATGGTGGAGAATTCCGTCGAGCCGAGCGGGGCGTACTCCTCGCCGAGGACTTCGATGCCCTTGGCCGCGGCGTAGGCCTGGATGATTTTGTTGGCTGTTCGCGGGAAGACGTAGTCACTGCCAACCAGGAAAAGGGACTTGGTTCCCTGCTCCGCCAGGTAGTCCAAGGCAGGAATGATCTGCTGGTTGGTGGTGGCCCCGGTGTAGAAGATGTTCTTGGACGACTCCAGGCCCTCGTACTGCACCGGATAGAACAGCAGCGCGTCGTTGGCCTCAAACACGGGGAGCATCGCCTTGCGGCTTGACGAGGTCCAGCCGCCGAACACCGCGGCGGTGCAGTCCTGCTGGATCAGTTTCCCGGCACGCTCCGCGAACTTGGTCGGCTCGCTGGCGCCGTCCTCACTGACGACCTCAAGCTGTTTGCCCAGGACACCGCCGGAAGCATTGATCTCCTCGGCGGCCATGGTCAGGGAGTCGAAGACTGTGCTCTCACTGATGGCCATGGTGCCTGAGAGCGAGTTGATGAACCCCACCTTGATGCTGCTGCCTGAGGTGTTGACACAGGAAGTGCCGCTGCTCGCGGTGGAGCCGGCGGACGCAGGATCCGCGATCTGGCTGCCGCAGCCTGCCAGGACCGTGACCATGGCGGCTGCCGCCAGGGGAAGGAAAGCGCGTTTGGTGACCGAAACCCTCATGTGTACCTGCTTCTCACTCCGCCGCTGCGCTGGGCACCGGCTCGCCTCCGAGGTCCTGAGAAGTGACCCCTTGCGATGAACGTAGGAGCGAATTGTTTCGGCGCCTGCCCGATTGGTTTCGAAACCGTTTCGGGGCGGCTTCCCGTCCCGGCCGGGAGTTCAGGCGCACGACAGCTGTGCGGGAGAAAACCGCGGGAAAGCGGGCCTTGGGAGAGTTAACCTGCGGGAAACCTGCCGCGGCGTAACTTTGGCCCGGTAGCCGGACATAATCCGGCCCGGGCACTTATAACCGGCCCTGACATGTGGCTATACGCAGATCCCAAGAAGCGGGAAGGCTGTCCAGGCACCGGCGGGGCTTCCCCGGCGCTTATTCGCCCAGCGCCCTGGGCCTCCAGACCACGACGGCCTGGGACCGCGCGCGGGGGCGCTGGCCGCGGGCCAGGCTCACCACGTCGCCGGCGGCACCGGCTGCGAAGATCCGCGAATCAAGGGGATCACGACGGCGGCCCAGCTCCTCGGTCAGCTCGCTCACCATGCGCTGCAGCGCGGCCACCTGGTTCTCGAGCTCAAGGATACGTTTGATGCCTTCGAGCGAGACGCCCTCGTGGGACAGCTGCTGGACTTCGCGCAGCATGTTGATGTCCCGTTGCGAGTAGCGGCGGGACTTCCCCGGCGCGCGGCTGGGCGAAACGATGCCCAGCCGGTCGTACTGCCGGAGGGTCTGCGGGTGCATGTCCGCAAGTTCAGCCGCCACGGAGATCACGAAGATCGGCTGGTCAGCGTTGATGTCCACGGTCTGCTCCAGCTGCCTACAGCCGGGCCTTGGCGGCCAGGCCTTCACGGACATCGGCGTCGGCGGTGGCTTCGGCAAAGGCCTTCACGGCTGCTTCGGCTTCCTTGTTCAGGTTCTTCGGCACCGCGACGTCGATGGTCACCAGAAGATCGCCGGTGACCTTGGAGGTCTTCACGCCGTGGCCTTTGACCCGGAGCGTACGCCCCGAAGGCGTGCCTGCCGGGACACGGACCTTGACGGTCTCGCCGTCGATGGTGGGGACCTGGATGTCGGCGCCCAAGGCAGCTTCCGGGAAGGTGACCGGGACGTGGATGCGGAGGTTGTCGCCGTCGCGCGTGTAAAAATCGTGGGGCTTGACGGACACGGCCACCATGAGGTCGCCGTTGCCGGCCGGGCCGGGCTGGCCCTTGCCGCGAACGCGCACCTTCTGGCCGTCCTTGATGCCGGCGGGAACGCGGACATCAATGACCTCGCCGCTGGGTTCGCGCAGTCCGATCGAGGTGCCGCGGATGGAGCCCGCGAAGGAAATCGTGGTCGACGCGGTGCGGTCCGCACCCTTCTGCGGGGTCCGCTGGAAGCCGGGCTGGGCCCCGAAGCCACCGCCGCCGAAAAGGTCAGCGAACTCGGGCGGAATCCCGCCGGCCGTGCTGAAGCCGCCGGCGTGGCGTCCGGTGCTCCCGGTAAAGAGGCCACCGAACATGTCCTCGAACCCGCCATTGGCGGCACCGGCGCCGCCTGGAGCGAACCGGGCGCCACCGCCCATTGCCCGGATCGCGTCATACTGCTGCCGCTCATCGGGATCGGAAAGCACCGAATAGGCCTCGGAGATGTCCTTGAACTTCTTCTCCGACGCAACATCCCCCGAGTTGGTGTCCGGGTGGTGCTGGCGGGCAAGTTTCCGGTAGGCCTTCTTAATGTCGGCGTCGGAAGCGTCCTTGGCGATACCAAGGATCGCGTAAAAGTCCTTGTCCACCCAATCCTGGCTAGCCAATGGCGTTTCCTTTCAAAGTTATGGGTCGGTCGGTGGTTGAGCCTGTCGAAACCCGGGTTTCGACAGGCTCAACCACCGAGGCTCAACCACCGGAGGTAATGCTAGGCCGGAACTGCGACGATGACCTGAGCTGCGCGGAGCACGCGGTCGCCTGACCGGTAGCCGGAGCGGAGCACCTGGCTGACGGTGTCAACCTCGATGTCCTCGCCCGGCTGCTGGATGAGGGCCTCGTGGATCGTTGGATCGAACTCCACTCCGGTCTCATCAATGCGGACCAGGCCGTACGTCTTCAGCGCGTTCTCCAGCTTGGTGGCGATCGCGGCGAACGGGCCGTCGGTCAGGTCACCGTGCTGGCGGGCAGCATCGACGTCGTCCAGTACCGGCAGCAGGGAGTTCAGGACGCCGATGACGGCCATCTCCCCTGCCACGGCCCGGTCGCGCTCAACGCGCTTGCGGTAGTTGACGTATTCAGCCTGGAGGCGGAGGAGATCGTTCTTCAGCTCGGCAGCCTCAGCGTTAGTGGGTGAGCCTGCCGAAACACCCTGTGCCACCGATTCCTCGGCCGGCACCTCGATGCCGTTCAGGATTTCCTCGGCCTGGGCGAGTGCATCGCCGTCGCTGTCCACAGGCTCGCCCACTGGAGACTCGCCCACCGGCGCGTCAGCGGGCTGCTCGCCCTCCGGGTGCCGGGCCTTCCCTGTCACCGGATCAACCTTGCGGTTGTCCCGGATGACCGGCTCCTGGTTCGCGGATGAGTTGTGCTCCTCCTCGTTACCGTGGTGCGGCATGGCTACTTCTTCGCTTCGTCTTCGTCGATGATCTCGGCGTCGACGATGTCCTCATCAGCAGCCTTGTCGCCGGCCGGAGCCCCTGGGGCACCTTCGGCACCTGCGGCACCGGTGGCACCGTCCGGCGAACCGGCGTGGGCGTAGATGGCCTCACCGAGCTTCGTCTGGGAAGCCTGCAGCTTCTCGAACGCGGTCTTCACAGCAGCGTCGTCGGTGCCTTCGAGTGCCTTCTTGAGGGCGTCGACGTCGGCCTGGACGTCCGTCTTGACCTCTTCGGGCAGCTTGTCGGCGTTGTCCGCGATCAGCTTGTCCACTGAGTAGGCGAGCTGCTCGGCGGTGTTGCGGGTGTCGGTCGCCTCGCGGCGGGCCTTGTCCTCGGCCGCGTGCTCCTCGGCGTCCTTGACCATGCGGTCAATGTCTTCCTTGGAGAGCGCGGTGCCGCCGGTGATGGTCATGGACTGTTCCTTGCCGGTGCCCTTGTCCTTTGCCGAGACGTGCACGATGCCGTTGGCGTCGATGTCGAACGTGACCTCGACCTGCGGGACGCCGCGCGGAGCCGGCGCGATGCCGGTCAGCTCGAACGTGCCCAGCGGCTTGTTGTCGCGGGTGAACTCACGCTCGCCCTGGAAGACCTGGATGGCCACGGACGGCTGGTTGTCATCCGCCGTGGTGAAGGTCTCGGAGCGCTTCGTGGGGATGGCGGTGTTGCGCTCGATCAGGTGCGTCATCACACCACCCTTGGTTTCGATGCCCAGGGACAGCGGGGTGACGTCGATCAGCAGGACGTCCTTGCGCTCGCCCTTGAGGACGCCGGCCTGGAGTGCGGCACCGACGGCCACGACCTCATCAGGGTTGACGCCCTTGTTCGGTTCCTTGCCGCCGGCGAGTTCCTTGACGAGCTCGTACACGGCGGGCATACGGGTGGAACCGCCCACCAGGACGATGTGGTCGATCTCGGAGAGCTTGATGCCGGCTTCCTTGATGACGTCCTGGAACGGCTTCTTGGTGCGGTCCAGCAGGTCCTTGGTAAGGTCCTGGAACTTGGCGCGGGTCAGCTGCTCGTCCAGGTGGACCGGGCCGTCGGGGGTGACGGACAGGTACTGGAGGGAGACGTTGGTGCTGGTGGAGGAGGACAGTTCCTTCTTGGCCTGCTCCGATGCCTCGCGGAGGCGCTGCAGGGCGATCTTGTCCTTGGACAGGTCGATGCCCTTAACCTTGAGCTGCTTGAGCAGGTAGTCAACAACGCGCTGGTCCCAGTCGTCGCCGCCGAGGTGGTTGTCACCGGCGGTGGAGCGGACCTGGATGGTGGAGAAGTTGTCTTCGTCCTTGCCGACTTCGAGCAGGGAGACGTCGAATGTTCCGCCGCCGAGGTCGAAGACCAGGATGAGCTCGTCTTCCTTGCCCTTGTCCAGGCCGTAAGCCAGTGCAGCCGCGGTGGGCTCGTTGACAATGCGGAGGACGTTCAGGCCTGCGATTTCGCCGGCCTCCTTGGTGGCCTGGCGCTGCGCGTCATTGAAGTACGCGGGCACGGTGACGACCGCGTCGGTGACCTTTTCGCCCAGGTACGACTCGGCGTCGTTCTTCAGCTTCATCAGGATGCGGGCAGAGATTTCCTGCGCCGTGTACTTCTTGTCGTCGATGGAGACGGACCAGTCAGTGCCCATGTGGCGCTTGACGGAGGCGATGGTGCGGTCGATGTTGTTGACGGCCTGGCGCTTGGCGATCTCGCCGACCAGGACTTCGCCGGACTTGGAGAATGCAACGACCGACGGCGTGGTGCGGCCGCCCTCGGCGTTGGCAATAACGGTGGGCTCGCCACCTTCGAGAACGGAGACGACGGAGTTGGTGGTTCCGAGGTCGATACCTACTGCACGTGACATGTGTTGCTTCCTTCTTTCCTTGGAAACTTGCTGGCGCTCGTGTTGAGCGTTCTGCACTCAACTTTACTCAACGCGCAAGCCATGTCAATCCAAAGTTGAGCGGAGTACGCTCAACTTTGGATTTTTGGGTCACGGCAGGCTCAATCGATTCCCCGGATTTCCGGGATTTTTGTGCGCGAAATCCGCTTCCTGGGGAAGTAGTTCGCTGTGCGTGAACGGCTGCTACGTGTTCTTGTCCTCATCCACTTCCACCTCGCGCGCGCTGTCAACAGAGCCGGCATCGCCGTAGTCGCCTTCAGGATAGTGGCCCTCCTCGGGCTGGTTCTCCGCGCCGCCCACCACGCCGGCCTCGCCGTAGTCGCCTTCCTCATACTGGCCACCTTCACCCTCCAGCCCGGGCTCGGTGCTGCCTTTGCGGCGATCTTCCTCAGGTGCGGTGTTCTCACTCATGACGTGATCTCTCCTTTGAGTTTCCGCGTCCATCCGGGCGCATTTGGAGTCTACTCAGCCGGAGGCGGGCTAAACAGGGGTGGCCGCAGACTTCGGGTCGTCCCGCGGGTTTCCGTCCGGCACGAGCCCCGCCATCGCCGCGAGGACGGTGAGGTGGTGTTCAAAGAGTTCGCCCCGGGCACGGAACGTATCCGGGCCATATTGGCCAAAAACCTCAAAACTCACGGCCCCGAAGAGCGACGTCCACACGAGGGCACCGTTCGCCTGGAGTTCGTCCGGCAGGGCCAGCCCGAGTTCGCTGCGGATCGCTTCCAGGTCGGCGGACAAGGCAGAAGGTACGACGGCCGTGCGCGCCGTGGCGGCCAGCGCACCTGCCCGGTAGGCGCCGTCGAGAATGCCGATCAGGCGGTAGATCACGCGCGTTCCCGGGGTTGTGGTCTGGCTCGAGGGGGCCCGGTAGCCGGGGACCGGACTCCCGAAAAGCAGGCCGTAGCGCGCCGGCTCCCGTAGCGCCCAGGTCCTGACAGCCCGGCCGAGCGCCTTGAACCTGCCATCGAAGTCACGCTCCGGCAGCGCGTTCACCGCGGCATCCACGGCGTCGCCGAGCTCGCTGTAGGCGTCCACCAGAAGCAGCGTGAGCAGCTCGTCGCGGTTGGCCACGTAGCGGTAGACGGCGGAGGAGACCACGCCAAGATCCCTTGCCACGGCGCGGAGGGACAAGGCGGCCGCGCCCTGCGTTGCCAGGTGCTCCCTGCCCAGCCTGACGATGTCGGCAATAGTCTGGGCGCGGGCGCGCTCCCGCGGTGTCCGAAGGATGGTTTCCGTGTCCGCGGCAGGGTCATTCATTGCCCCAGCATGGCACAAGTCAGAGCAGTGTCAACAATTGAGAGCACCGATCTTGACAAGTATCATCCGGGGGCGCACGCTATTGAGAGAGCGGTGCTCTCAATAGCGAATTCTTGAAGGGGAAGTCATGAACGATCTATACGTAGTTACGGGCGCGGGGCCTGTGGGCTGGACAGTCGCAGAACAGCTCGCGGGGCAGGGGAAAAACGTCAGGATCGTCACCCGTTCGGGCAGCGGCCCCAAGCACCCGCTGGTGGAGCAGGTGAAGGCCGACGTCCAGGACGCCGCCCAACTGCGGGACGCCTTCGCGGGCGCCACTGCCGTCTTCCACTGCATCCACGGCTCCGCCTACAGCGTGGACGCGTGGCAAGCAGAACTGCCACGGGCCGAGCAAACGGTGCTGTCCGCGGCAGGCGAGGCAGGCGCCGTCGTCGTTTTTCCCGAAAGCCTTTACTCGTACAGCGAGCCTGAACGCCCCATGGTCGAGGCGGGTCCGCGGACTGCCAGGGGCGGCAAGCGGGGCGTCCGCACCGCGCTGCTCAAGGCGCGGGACGCCTCGCCGACCAACACCGTCAGCGTGGTTGCCGGCGATTTCTTTGGCCCTCGGGTGCGAACCTCACATGCCGGAGAGCGCGTGGTCCCCGCCGTCCTGGCCGGCAAGAAAGTCTGGGTCATCGGGAGCGCCGATCAGCCCCATTCATTCACGTACGTCCCGGACCTGGCCGCCGCGATGATCCATGCCGCGGCGACGCCGTCGCTGTGGAACAAGGTGTGGCACGCGCCCACGGGTCCGGCAGTCACGCAGCGGCAGCTGGCCACAGCGTTCACCGAGGCTGGCGGAGTGCAGGCGCCGAAGCTTGGAGCCATTCCGGGCTGGGTGCTCCGGACTATGGGTGTGTTCTCGAAAGACTTCCGCGAAGTTGCCGAAATGCTCTACCAGTTCGAGCGGCCGTTTGTGATGGACTCCGCCGCCAGCGAGTCCGTGTTTGGCCTGCGGCCGACGCCCCTGCCCGAGGCGGCCGCGACCACGGTGGCCTGGTGGCACGCGCAGGGCTAGGTGCCCTAGCGGCGGCTGGCAGACCCTGACGCGGGATGAATGCCGGGCTCGGCCGGGCCAACCTCCCGCCGCACCGCGGCATCCAGCTCCGTCCGGCCCAGCTTGCCGGGCCACCAGATGCGCGGGCCGATGTCGTACGCCAGCGCAGGGACCAGCAGCGAGCGCACCAGCACGGTGTCCAGCAGTACGCCGAACGCCACAATGAAGGCCAGCTGCACCAGGAACATGATGGGGATGACGCTCAGTGCGGCGAACGTGGCGGCCAGCACCACGCCGGCCGAAGTGATCACTCCGCCGGTCACGCCGAGTCCGCGAAGGATGCCCGGCCGGGTCCCGTGCTTCAGCGACTCTTCCCGCACCCGGCTCATCAGGAAGATGTTGTAGTCCACACCCAGGGCAACCAGGAACACAAACCCGAACAGGGGCACGGTGGCGTCGGCGCCGGGGAATCCGAGCAGGCTGTTGAAGACCACGGCCGAAACGCCCATGGCCGCGCCGTACGACAGCACTACGGAGAGCACAAGCAGGACCGGCGCCACCACGGAGCGAAGCAGCAGCATCAGGATGACCAGGATGACCGCCAGGACGATGGGGATGATGATCACCAGGTCGCGCTGGGCGGTGGTGTTGGTGTCCAGGGCAGTGGCGGTCACGCCGCCAACCAAAGCGCCGGCGTCGACCGCTTTTACCTCCTGGCGCAGCGCCTTGACTGCATCCTCCGCCTCGATGGAATCCGCGGCGTAATTAAGCGTGGCGTTGATCAGCACTCTGCCGTCGTGGACGTCCGGGGCGCTGGGAGCGCCGGGGGCACCGGTGATCGGCACACTGCCTTCAGCCAGGAGGTAGGCGTCTCCCATGCCGTCGGCCGCTTTGACCTTTTCCAACACCTGAGCGGCCTTGCTTTCGTCCGCAATTACGACGGCGGGGCTGCCGCTGCCGGCGTCGAAATGCCGCGCCAGTGCGTCCTGGCCGTCCACCGCATTGGACGCGGTAAGAATGACCTCGGTCTGCGGCACGCCGTTGGCCTTCAGCTGCAGCACCCCCGCCGAAGCCACCAGCAGGAGGAGGACCGACGCGACCCAGACCGTGCGCGGGCGGCGGGAGACCAGCGAACCGGTGGCCCGCCAGATGCCCTTCTGCCCTTCCAGGCCGGTGACCAGCTCTGGCTCGCGCTCGCCCGCCGGAACCAGCTTGGGGCGGAACGGCCAGAACGCGGCCCGGCCCAAAAGTGCCATCAGGGCGGGCAGGAGGGTCAGCGCGGCGAAGAGCGAACAGAGGATGCCCGCAGCCGCAACGGGGCCCAGCGCCTTGTTGGAGTTCAGGTCCGAGAACAGCAGGCAGAGCAAGGCAATGATGACAGTGGCGCCGGAAGCCAGGATCGGCTCGAACGACGCCTTCCACGCCGTCAGCACCGCTTCCGTCCGGTTGCGCGTGTGGGTCAGGGCCTCGCGGAACCGCGCCACGTACAGCAGGGCATAGTCCGTGGCCGCGCCGATCACCAGGATGGACAGGATGCCCTGGCTCTGGCCGCTCAGCTGGATCCAGCCGAGCTTGGCCATGCCGAACACCAGCAGGATGGCGGCGCAAAGCGCAAAGACCGAGGTGAGCAGCACGGCGAGCGGCAGGAGGAGCGAACGGTAGACGATCAGCAGGATCAGGAAGACCGCGCCGAGCGCCACGAGCAGCAGGACGCCGTCGATGCCGGCGAAGGCGCTGACCAGGTCTGCGGTCAGGCCCGCGGGGCCGGTGACGAAGGTCTGCATGCCTGCGGGGGTGGAATCCGCCAGGAAGTCCCGCAACTCCTGGACGGATTCCTTCAGCTCGCCGGAGGACCCGATCGGGGCTATGAACTGGACCGCTTTCCCGTCCTGGGACGGGATGGGGCCGATCACGGCGCTGCCCAGTTCCAGGCCCTCCAGCCCAGCTTTCAGGGATGACAGTTCGCCAAGCTCCGCGGGGCTGATGGCGGCGTCGTTTTCGATGACGATTACCGCCGGCACTTCGTCTGAATCGCGGAACCTTGCCTGCCAGTCCTGCGCGGCGGTGGCCTCGGCGCTCGCCGGCAGGAACGAGGCCTGGTCATTCGAGGAGACCTCCTCGAGCCGGCCGAACGTGGGTCCCCCCACGCCGGCAATGGCCAGCCACGTGAGCACCAGCAGAACGGGAAGGAGCCAGCGCAGCCAGAACGGTGCCCTCGCGCTGTGCTGGGGATTTGATGTCATGATTCCTGCTTCGCTCGGGGTGGCCGCGGTACACTTGATTCCATCCTAGAGTATCTCCTCCATGGAGATAAATACTTTGAGTTGGGTTTCCTGCTTGAAACTACTCATCGGGCGTCGCTGCAGTAATATCCGTCAGGGCACCAGACCAGATCTCGGGCACCAGTAAGCGAGCGGAGGCGGGACGAACATGACAGACGAAGCGTTCCAGCGCCCACCGGACTCCGCACCCTTCGCCCTGGTCCGCCTGCTCCAGGACTTCACGCTGGAGGCCAACAGGTATGTGGACACGGCGGGCGGCCGCAACGACATGCACCGCACGGATCTCAACGCGCTGGCGGTGATCATGCGGCACACCGCCAAGGGCCTGGTGGTCACGCCGGGCATCCTGCGCAGGGAACTCAACCTCAGCTCGCCCGCAACCACCGCGCTCATCGACCGGCTGGACAGTTCAGGGCACGTTGTGAGGGAGCGTCTCGGCCCGGACCGGAGGCAGGTCCAGTTGCGCATGACACCCAAAGCCTTCCAGGACGGTAGCGCCATCTTTATGCCGCTTTCGCGCCACATGGGTGCCGCCATGGCGGGCTTCTCGCCCGAAGAGTTGGAGCTGGTCAGCCGGTTCATGGCCGCCATGGTGGACGCCACCATCGCGGCCCGTGAGGAAACGTCCGACGGCGGCCCCGCCTCGTCCACTCCGCCCAAGTAGGTCGCAGTAGATGTCGTCATAAGGGCTCATAACGACATTAAGTGCCACCTACTTCGGGGACGGTTCCGCCTGTTTTTCACTGCGGAGGGGTAGCGTTTTATTATGAGTGAGCAGCAGCCTGACGACGACGATGTGTACACGCACGGCCACCACGAGTCGGTGGTCCGCGCCCACGCTTCCAGGACCGCGGAGAACTCCGCGGCCTTTGTCATTCCGCACCTCACGCCCGGGGTTTCAGTGCTCGACGTCGGCTGCGGCCCTGGGAGCATCACCTGCGATTTCGCCGGGCTGGTGTCGCCCGGAAAGGTCACCGGCCTGGACCGGTCGCCGGACATCATCGCCCAGGCCACGGCACTGGCCGCCGAACGCGGCGTGGCCAATGTGGAATTCCTGGCTGGCAACATCTACGACCTTGACTTCGAGGACGAAACGTTCGACGTCGTCCACGCCCACCAGGTGCTCCAGCACCTGACCGACCCGGTGGAGGCGCTGCGCGAGATGCGCCGGGTAGCGAAGCCGGGCGGCATCGTGGCAGTGCGCGACGCCGACTTCCACGGCATGAGCTGGTATCCCCCCGTCCCTGAGCTGGACGAATGGATGGACCTGTACCAGCGGATCGCACGACGCAACGGGGCCGAGCCCGACGCCGGCCGCCGGCTCGTGTCCTGGGCCCAGTCTGCGGGCTTCAGCAACGTGGCGCCCACCAGCAGCAACTGGCTCTATGCCACCGGGCAACAACGGAGATGGCAGGCCCGGGTCTGGGGCGAACGAGTGCTGCATTCGGCCTTCGCGGAGCAGTCCCTTGAATACGGCTTCGCAAATCCAGCGGACCTGGCCCGGATTTCGGCAGGATGGCACCGCTGGGGATCCACAGACGACGGCTGGTTCCTGATCCCGAACGGTGAGGTCATCGCCCGGGCGTGATTTTCCACGGGCGTAATTTCCACATAGGCATACCCGTGCCTATCCACCCTGTGCTGGCGGCAATAGCGTCGGACTATGAGCCATTACGGAGAGAACGAATACTGGGCAGAGCCTTACACCGCTGAGGTTGACCAACTAGACTTGGTCAACATGGGGCAATACAACGTCCAAGAGGCAAAAACCCGCCTGTCTGAGCTGTTGAACCTCGTTGAAAACGGCGAGGATGTGGTCATCGCCAAGGCAGGCCGTCCGGTGGCCCGGCTGGTGAAAATCGAGCGCCCCCACAAACGCGAGCTGGGCTTCCTGGCGCCCCTTCAAATTCCTGACGGGTTCTATGACCCGTGGACCGACGAGGAAATGGGCGAAGCGACGGGCAGGGATCATTGATGCGCCTGCTGCTGGACACACATGTTTTCCTGTGGGCCCTCGCCGAACCCAGGAAACTGTCCACCAAGGCCAGGAACGCCATCACCAAGCTCGAGAACTCGGTCTACGTGTCGCCCATGACCGCGTACGAACTGTCCTGCAAACACCATCAAGGCAAGCTGCCGGCTGGGGCGGCGATAGTGGCAAGCTTTGGACGGCAGGTGGCCCACCTGTACGCCTCTGAGCTGTCCATCTCCGCACCGCATGCATTGGCCGCCGGCCAGTTGGACTGGGAACACAAGGACCCCTTTGACCGGATCCTGGCTGCCCAGGCCATGGTGGAGGGGCTGACGCTGGTAACGGCAGATGAGGAGCTTCACGCATTCGAGCCCGTGACCACGCTGTGGTGAGGCGGCACTCTTGTTGTGCCGACGGCACTAAACTTGGCAGGTGCAATTCTCCCTTTGGCTCGCCCTCGCGGGCGCCGGCGCCCTGATCAGTTTCACGCCGGGTGCCGGTGCCATCAACACCATGAGCAACTCGCTGACGTCAGGGTTCCGCCGCTCCATCTGGGGCATCCTTGGCCAGCAGGCAGCCCTGGTTGTCCACGTGGTGATCGTGGCGTTGGGCGTCGGTGTGCTGGTGGCAAGCTCCCCGGTGGCCTTCAATGTGATCCGTTACGCCGGGGCCGCCTACCTGGTGTACCTGGGCATCCGCCAGTTCCTGGGCAAGCCGGAGCTGGACCAGGAACAGGCCGCCGCCCTCCGGAACGAGCCCGCCTGGTCAATGTTCCGGCGTGGCCTCTGGGTCAACCTGCTCAACCCGAAGGCCATCGTTTTCTTCCTCGCGTTTATGCCACAGTTCATCCGCCCGGAACAGCCGCTCCTGCAGCAGTACCTTGTGCTCACAGCCACCGTGGTGGTGATCGACATCCTGGTGATGTGGTTCTTCTTCGCCTTTGCCGCCAAGTCCTTCCAGCGGTTCACGCACAACGCCCGTGGCCAGAAGATCCTCAGCCGGATCTTCGGGGTGCTCTTTGTGGCGGTAGGAATTCTCCTTGCGCTGATCCACTAGGCGTGTTCTTCCAGGCCCGTCGTCAAGGCCTGGATCCACTGGCGAGCCTTCCGGCCGCAGATGTCTGACATTTTTGCCCTGAGTATGGTCATGAAGTGGCCACCCGCCGGACATCAATGCCACGATCGATAAATGCTTGAGGCAACCAAATCCCCCACATCGACAGAATCCGGCCCTGATCACGCCCCGGCACCCGCCAACCCGGCGTTGGCCGCCGAGGCGAAAATCGCGCGGCTTGCCGTCACGATCTTCCCGGCGCTGGTGGTCCTGGCGGGTGTCGCCGGCTTCCTTGTGCCAGCCACCTTCCAGCCGCTGGGGCCCAGCGTCCCGTACCTGCTGGGCATCATCATGTTCTGTATGGGCCTGACCCTGACGCCGCCGGATTTTGCCTCCGTGGTGAAGCGCCCGTGGGCAGTGGTCCTGGGCATCGTGGCGCACTACGTGATCATGCCCGGTGCGGGCTGGCTGATTGCCGTGGCGCTCCAGCTTCCGCCGGAGCTTGCCGTAGGCCTGATCCTGGTGGGCTGTGCACCATCCGGCACCGCCTCGAACGTGATGGCATTCCTGGCCAAGGGGGACGTTGCCCTGTCCGTAGCCGTCGCTTCGGTATCCACCCTGATCGCACCGGTGGTTACGCCACTGCTGGTCCTGTTCCTGGCCGGATCGTTCCTTAATATCGACGCCGGGAGCATGGTCCTGGACATCGTCAAGACGGTACTCCTGCCCGTCATCGCCGGGCTTCTGGCGCGGCTGTTCTTCAAGAACCTCATCGCCAAGCTGCTGCCGGCACTGCCTTGGGCATCCGCCGTCGTAATTTCCTTCATTGTCGCGATTGTTGTGGCGGGCAGCGCCTCCAAGATCGTGGCAGCGGGCGGCATTGTGTTCCTCGCAGTGGTCCTCCACAACGGCTTCGGCCTGGGCCTCGGCTACCTGGCGGGCAAACTGGTCCGGCTGGACGATAAAGCACGGAGGGCGCTCGCCTTCGAAGTGGGCATGCAGAACTCTGGTTTGGCCGCCACGCTGGCCACCGCGCATTTCACCCCGCTGGCCGCACTGCCGTCCGCCGTTTTCTCGCTGTGGCACAACATCTCCGGCGCGATCGTGGCAGCATTGCTGGCGCGGCGCCCGCTGCAGGACGCCTAGCAAGGCCGATCCTGGAAGGCAGACGGACGGACGGAGTTTTGACTTCTCGGTCAAATTTCTTACGAATCTGTCACGACATGTGAATGCCAGCTGGCCAAGAATGCCCCGGTCCCGCATGCTTAGCCCCATGAACTCATCGTCGAGCCCATACCGAATCATCGCCGTCTGCACGGGGAATATTCGCCGGTCACCGATGGCTGAGATGATGCTGGGCGCGGCATTCCAAGCAGAAGGCCTGGGCTCGGATGTGACAGTGGATTCGGCAGGAACTACCGGCTATGAGGCAGGGCGGCCCATCGATCCGCGCGCCATGAACAAGGTCCGGATGCTCCGCAGCTTCGACCGCCGCTGCCGGCAGCGAACTGCTGGAACAAGGCATCGAGGATCCCTGGTACGGGGGCCATGCCGATTTTGACGCCGTCTGGGAGCAGATCCGCGGCGCCGTGCCCGGCGTCGTCGCGCATGTCCGCACGGTCGTTGGCCAGGCGGCGCCGCGACCGCAGCTGATGCAGCAGCAGGTACGCTCTATTTCATGACCCCCGCACCTGTGATCATCGCCATTGACGGGCGATCCGGCGCAGGGAAAACCACTCTGGCCATCGAACTCGCCGCCCAGCTGCGGAACCATCACAAAGTCGCGCTCTTCCACCTTGAGGACATCTACCCGGGCTGGAACGGCCTCACCGCGGGCATCGAGCGCTACGTTTCCACCGTGCTCACGCCGTTGAGCCGCGCCGAGCCCGCCACCTGGACTAGCTGGGACTGGGAAAGGCATTACGACGGCGACACGCGGGTCACGCTGCCCGCCGAGATCGTGATCATTGAGGGAGTGGGGGCGGCGGCTGCGGACGCCCGGCCCCTGCTCAGCGCTGTCATCTGGGCAGACTCGCCGGACGACGTCCGCCGGAAACGGGCCCTGGACCGCGACGGCGGCACGTATGAGCCGTTTTGGGACCAGTGGGCTGAGCAGGAGGAGGCCTGGCTCGCCGCCGACGACGTCCCCCGCGAAGCCGATATCCGCGTCCTCAACAATGCCGACGGTTCCGCCACCGCCGACGTTATGCAGGCCCTCGCGTACCTGCCCGCTCTCGGACCTGCCCTTGTTCCCGAGCTTGCCGCCCGCCGCGGCCTCAGGCTGCGCGCAGAACGGCTGGACGCCAGGCCGGATGCCGCGGTGCTCTTCGAGAACCTCTACGGCGGCTCGGCAAATGCCGTCTGGCTGGACTCCTCCAACGCGGACTCCTCCAACCCAGGCTCCTCCGCCAGCGCATCCCCCGGCGCGCCCGCGACTCCGTCGGAAAAGCAGCCCGCCACCGTGCGCAGCCGCTTCAGCATCCTGGCGGACGACGGCGGGACGTACGGCCAGGCGGTCACGCACCGGTCCGGCGAAAGCGTCATCACGGCAGGCTCCGCCACCGCGCGCGTGCCGGGACCGTTCTTCCGCTGGCTGGACACCGTCTGGGGACGCCGGGCGGTCCGCACGCCGGACGGCTACCCGGGCGACTTCACCCTGGGCTGGCTGGGCTGCCTGGGCTATGAGCTCAAGCGCGAAACCGGCGGAACGGACGTGGCGGCGCCGACTCCTGACGCGGCCCTGATCTTCGCGGGCCGGGCCGTCGTTTTGGACCACGTGGAAGGAGCGGCATGGCTCCTTGCCCTGGAAGCGCCCGACGCCGACCACTGGCTGACAGACGCCCGCGCCGCCGTAGCTGTCGCTGTCGCCGCCGCCGTCGCCGCCCCCGTCGCCGTCGCCGCGAGCACGCCAGGCCCAGGGGACGAACGCACGCACGCCGGCGGCAGCAACGGCGTCGTCCGTCCCGTTGGGCCCGCGTTCAGCAGCCGCGACACGGAGCCGTCCTACCTGGCAAAAATCGCGGCCGCCCAGCACGAAATCCGTGAGGGGAACTCATACGAGGTGTGCCTGACCACCACGCTCACGGCCCGGCTGCCGGCCGCCGCGGCGGCCCCCTGGCCCACGTACCTCGCGCTGCGGCGGAAGAATCCGGCGCCGTTCGCCAGCTACCTGCGGTTCGGCGGGCTGACAGTGGCAAGTACGTCGCCGGAGCGGTTCCTGAGGATAACGTCCGACGGCGGCATGCGCGCCGAACCGATCAAGGGCACCCGGCGCCGGGGTGCTGATCCGGAGCGTGACAGGCAGCTGCGGGAGGACCTGGCGACCTCGCTGAAGGACCGCGCGGAAAACATCATGATTGTGGACCTGCTGCGGAACGACCTCAGCCACTTCGCGGAGCCCGGGTCGGTGACTGTCAGCAGGCTGTGCGAGATCGAAAGCTACGCCACGGTGCACCAGATGGTCAGCACCATCGACGCGCGGCTCCTGCCCGGCTCGCCGCGGGCCGAGGCGGTGGCCGCCTGTTTCCCGGCCGGTTCCATGACCGGCGCCCCGAAAATCAGCACCATGGCCATCCTGGACCGGTTGGAGGAGGGCCCACGCGGCCTGTATTCCGGCGCGATCGGCTACTTTTCCCTCAACGGGGCCACGGACCTGGCGGTGGCGATCCGCACCCTGGTAACCACGGCGGTGGCCGGGGACGGCGGCGAACAAGAGTCGACGGCGGAACTCACCCTCGGCGTCGGCGGCGCCATCACTGCCGACTCGGTACCTGACGAGGAGTACGACGAAATCCGTGTGAAGGCGCACGGTGTGCTTTCCGCGCTGGGTGCGGACTTTCCCGACGCCTGACCCCCGGAGTTACTGGAGCGTGGCGGTCAGCCTGGCGACGTTGTCGACATAGCGGGCAGCGAGGGGGCGCTGCAGCCAGTCCTCGAGTATGAGCTCGTTGGAAATGTCGCGGTATGTGTCTTCGACCGCACGCATGTTGTCCACGGTTTCCGCGCCGAGCAGCATCACCGAGACCTCCATGTTCAGCGAGAAGGAGCGCATGTCCATGTTGCTGGAGCCCAGGACGGCCACTTCGTCGTCGATGGTGAAGTGCTTGGCGTGGAGCACAAAGGGCGCCTTGTAGAGATAGATCCGGACGCCGGCCTCCAGCAACGCCTCGTAATAGGAACGCTGGGCGTGGTGGACCAGGAACTGATCGCCCTTCTCGGAGACGAACAGCTCCACGTCCACGCCCCGCTGGGCCGCCGTGGTGATGGCGTAGAGCAGGGAATCATCGGGCACAAAATACGGGCTGCAGATGGAGATACGGTGCTGCGCGGAGTAGATCAGGGTGTTGAAGAGGCGCAGGTTGTTTTCGGTGATGAACCCGGGACCGCTGGGCACCACCTGGGCCGTGACGTTGCCCGGTTCGGGGTTGGCCGGGAGCTGCAGCTGGTGTTCCAGGGACTCGTCGGTTTCGCTCAGCCAGTCGGTGGCGAACACAACGTTGAGCGTAGTGACGATCGGTCCGCGCAGGCAGGCCATCAGCTCCACCCATTCGCGGCCGGCCTTGCGGTGTTTGGGGTTGTTGTAGGAGGGCTCGATCAGGTTCTGAGACCCCGTGAAGGCGAGTTCGCCGTCGATCACCATGATCTTGCGGTGGTTGCGGAGGTCCGGGCGCCGCCACTGGCCGTGGGTCGGCAACAGCGGGAGCATGCGCTTCCAATGGATCTTCCCGGCCCGCAGCCGCTTGAGCAAGTTGCGGTAACCCTTGACCCGGAGCGTGCCTATGTGGTCAAACAGCACGCGCACTTCCACGCCGCGCTCGGCGGCCTCCTCCAGGGCGGTCAGCAGGTCATTAGTGATGTGGTCCGTGCTCATGATGTAGAACTCGGCGTTGACGAACGTCTTGGCTTTGCGCACGGCCTCGGTCATGGCCAGGATCGAGTCCGGGTACCCGGGAAGGAGGTCCACGGAATTGCCGTCCACCATGGGGAGGGAGCCGAGCCGACGGTTCAGTTCCCCGGCGGACTTCACCCATTCGGGTCCTTCATATTCACTGACGACGTCGGCGAGCGCCGAGATGCCGGACCGCACCCGGGTGTTGATGATCTCCTGCTGCTGGCGGCGGCGGCTGGAGAGCTTGAAGTTTCCGAACAGCAGGAAAAGGACCAGGCCCAGGAACGGTATGAAGAAGATACCCAGCAGCCAGGCCATGGCCGTGGTGGGGCGCCTGTTGCCGGGGATGATGCCGATGGCCAGAACCCGGATCACCAGGTCCGCAATGCTGAGCACCACCACCACCCACATCGGCGCGGTACCGACAAGCGAAACTGGCCACAGCACTGGAATACCCCCGGATTGCGCGCACCCGCGGACCGGTTCCGGCGGGGCAATGACCACAGCTTAGCCGCGGCCGGCCCTACTAAGCTGGAGCCATGACTTCTCCTGCGCCCGTGGTGCTCGTTTTCCTTGACCCCGCGTTCCCGGACGGCCGGCTGGCCGACGCTGCGCAGCCCCAGCTGATGGCCACGGACCAGGGCGCCACCCGCGGCGACGGCGTGTTCGAATCGATGCTTGCGGTGGGCGGCGCGGTCCGGAAGCTGCAGGCGCATCTGGACCGGCTCGGCGGGTCCGCGGACGCCCTGGACCTGGTGATTCCGGCGCAGGACGCGTGGCGGGCGGCGATCGCCACGGGCCTCGCGGCGCACCGCACGCAGCACCCCGCGCCGTCGCCCGCCGAGGACGAGGTGGTGGTGAAACTCGTGGTCACCCGCGGCCCGGAAGGGGCAGGGTCCCCCACATGCTGGGTTCAGGTCTCCCCGGTGGGCGCCCTCGGCCGCCGCCAGCGCGAAACCGGGATCGACGTCATCCTCCTGGACCGCGGCTACAACAGCGACGTGGCTGAGCGTGCCCCGTGGCTGCTGCTCGGCGCCAAGACCCTGTCCTATGCCACGAACATGGCCGCCCTGCGGTACGCCCACAAACAGGGCGCCGACGACGTCATCTTCACCTCCTCCGACGGCCGGGTCCTGGAGGGCCCCACGTCCACTGTGCTGCTGGCACATCTGGAAACCTCCGACGACGGCGCCGGCGCCACCCGGACGGTGCGCCGCCTCATCACCCCGCAGCTGGACAGCGGGATCCTCCCCGGGACCTCCCAGGGTGCCCTGTTCGCGGCGGCCAAGGCAGCCGGCTGGGAGCTCGGCTACGGGCCGCTGGAGCCGCGGGACCTTCTGGACGCCGACGCCGTGTGGCTGATTTCCAGCATCAGGCTGCTCGCGCCGGTGAACCACATTGACGGCAAGGAAGTCGGGACGCCTGCGGTGCAGAAGCAGCTGACGGCCGAACTCAACGCATTGTTTGCCGGGATCCAGTAGGTTCCGGGATCCAGTAGGTTCCGGGATTCAGCAGTTTCCCGGATCCCGTAGTTTTCCGAAGTTCAGCAGGGAGACCTTAAGCCATGGTGGTTCACAGTGCGGGGATCCTGCTGTACCGGCAGGGAGCGGACGGGCTGGAAGTGTGGATAGCGCATATGGGCGGACCGTTCTGGGCCCGCAAACAAACCCAGTCCTGGTCGGTTCCCAAGGGCGAGTACCTTCCCGACGAGGAACCATTGCTGGCCGCGCTGCGCGAGTTTGCCGAAGAAATCGGCACGCCGCCGCCAGCTGTGCCCTACTTTGAGCTAGGCGCGTTCAGGCAACCGTCGGGAAAGATCATCACAGTGTTCGCCGCGGAGTCTGACTTCCAGCCCGAACGGATTGTGAGCAACACGTTCCCGCTGGAGTGGCCCAAAGGATCCGGCATCATCCAGGACTTTCCCGAGGTGGACGATGCCCGGTGGGTGACGGAATCCGAGGCCCGCGGCAAACTGGTCAAGGGCCAGCTTCCCCTCCTGGACGCCCTCAGGGAGCATGTTGAGCTGCCCTGAGTCGACCTGCCCAGGCCCGGGCCTGGGGGTTGAAGTGTGGCAATACCCTGTTGGTCCGTCGCATAGGTCCGTATGGTTTGGTGCATGAACTCTTACGCGCAGCCGATCAACAAATTGACATTTGACGAATGCTGGGAATTACTGGCCGACGACACCCTGGGGCGGCTGGCCCTTGTAGTGGACGGCCATCCGGAGATCTTTCCGGTCAACTATGTCCTGGACCGCAGGAGCATCGTCTTCCGCAGCGCCGGTGGCTCCAAACTGTGGGGCGCCCTGGCGGACCGTCCCGCGGCGCTGGAGATCGATGGATATGATCCCCGCACGGAGGTGGCCTGGAGTGTGGTGGCGCGCGGAGACACCGAAGTGATCGAGGCCCAGGCTGACAAGGACGCCGTCGACGCCCTGCATCTGGAGCCCTGGCAGTCTGGACCTAAGAATTACTACATCCGGCTAACCCCACTGGCACTCACCGGCCGCCGCTTCCAGGTCACCAAACCGGATGTCTGGAACACCCGGTTGTCGGACCGCCGTCGTGCTTCCTTCGAATAGCGCGGGAGAGCTTATAGACAGCGAAGCCCCCGCTCCGCTCGTCCCGGGGGTCCGGATCCGGCTGCTGCGGCGGAGCGATGCGGCCGGCCTGAGTAAGGCCTACCTCCGGAACCGCCAGCACCTGGCTGCGTGGGAACCGGAGCGGGACGGAGCCTTTTTCACTCCCAGGCATCAGCTGGACATCATCCGGGCCAAGCTCGCCCAGCATTCCGTGGGCCAGGAAGTTCCGTGGGTGCTGGTGAACCGCGACGATCCCGCGTACATCGTCGGCGCCGTCACCCTTACTGGCATCGTCCGTGGGCCGTTCCTCAACGCCAACCTCGGGTACTGGGTTGATTCCAGCCTCAACCGGCGGGGCATCGGAGCTGCCGCGGTCCGCTTCGCCACGGACCATGCCCGGACAGAACTGGGCCTCCACCGGGTCCAGGCGGCAACGCTGCTCCACAATGAGCCCTCACGCAAGATCCTCAAACGCGCCGGGTTTCGGGAAATCGGCGTGGCGCCGGAGTACCTGAAGATCGCCGGCCGCTGGCAGGACCACCTGCTCCACCAACTGCTCCTCCACGGCTGACGCCAAAGGATCCAGGGCACATTGCCGGTCCCCCGGTCTCGCCTTAGCTGGCCCCAGGCCCCCTGAATCCGCAACCGAAAGTCAGATCATGAGCAACGACGCTCACATCCCCGTCATCCTGGGCGGCGCACGGACCCCTTCGGCAAGTTCCGCGGCGGCCTCTCCGGCCTCAAGGGATGAAGGGCCCGGGTGTGCCCGGGCCCTTCTGCACGACGTCCTTGAGTCCTTGGCCGGAGGCTACTTCCCGGAGGCGGCCGGGTACGCGGCGTCCACCTCCACTTCCACCAGCCAGCCGTTCACCGGCAGATTCTCGATCTCCAGGGCGAACCGCGACGGCCTCGCCGGGTTCACCACATACGGGTCGGCGGGCGCGGCCGAACCCAGCGATACCTTTACCGGAGACCCGTCGGCGAGGCTCGTGTTGGCGAAGTACTGCCGGTACGCACGGTTCCAGCCGTCAAAGTCGGCCCTCTCCGTTCCGGCAGGATTCTGGAGGAAAACCCGCATGGTGATGACGTCGTCGTAGTCCAGTCCCGCCTGGGCGAGGTTTTCCCCGATCCGGCGCAGGGCGTTGATCCCCTGCGCCTCCGTCACGGTCACCCCCGGGGGAAGCAGCCCGCCGGGAAAGACTGCCGTGTCGATGTACCGCTGTTCGCTGCCGGCAGGGGCCGCGGTGTTCAAGGCTGAGGGCCCCAGTCCACTGGTCTTGTATATTGCGGTATTCGCCCCTATGGCCACCCCCGAGGCAATCATCGGATTGTCCTGTCCGGCCGGCAGGTTGGATACCGTGTTGCCCGGCTTGGGGGAGGTCAGGTCCTGGAAGACGGCCGGTGCGGCGAAGGCTGCTGTTGCAGTGAGGCAAACGCCGGCCACGCCAGCGGCGATCAGGGAAGTGCGGCGGATCATGGGCTTCTTTCGTGGGGTTGGGGACATGCCAGTGCCGGATTCCTGCGGGGCGTTCAACCGGCCACCGCCGCTGCCACCCGGGTGTGCAGCGCCGTAACGGCCGCGCGGGCGGAGGTCATGGCCCCGTGCTGCCAGGCAATGGCGTGGCTCAGGTGGTCACCGGCGAAGTAGATGTTGCCGGTGGGTTCCAGGAGCTTGGCGTATTTGGCGTCAGTCTGCGATGGCCAGCCCACCCACGCGCCTTCCGAGAACGCGGTGCATTTCCAGTCAACAGAGAACGACGCCGCAACGTCCTTCCGGTACACGTCACCATGGATCCGCGCGCCCTGGTCGAGGGCACGGCTGAGCCGCTTTTGGGGCGGCAGCGCCTGGTAGATGCGGGCATTGGCGCCGGTGTTGTAGTAGCCCACCATGGTGCCGCGCTGGCCATGGAAGCCCGTGGATGGGTACCACATGTTGCCCAGGTCGATGTTGGTGTTGGTGATGCCGCCGTAGATTCGGTGGTCCTCTTCCCACCACCGGCGCGAGTACTCAATGCCGATCTTTCCGGCGTCGCTGGGGGTGGCAAACTTCAGCGCATCGATAACGTCGGCGGGCAGGTTGCCGGGGATCTTGGCGGCAAGGTGCGGCGGCAGCGTGCAGACCGCGAAATCGGCCTGCAGGGTCTTGGTCTGGCCGCCCGGATTGGTGTAATCCACGGAAACGCCCGCGGAAGTGTTGTTCAGCGACTGAACCTTGGCGCCGTAGATAATCTTGTCCTTGCCGATGGCGGCTTCGAAAGCATACGGAATCCGGTCCATGCCGCCCACCGGCTGGAACATCATCATGGCCTGGTCCCAGCCAAATTCGAACGAGAAGTAGTTCCCCACGCCGCTGGCGAACACATCGGAGAGGGCATCCGGGGCCAGGGGCGTGCCGGCCTCGAGGCCGGCGCCGGGAGCCACGGAGTAACCTTTCCTGCCGGTGCCCGAGTACTTGAAGCTGGCCCCGGCACCTTGGCTCCGATGGCGCCGAAGTTGCCCAGGAAGGAGATGAGGTGCTCCTTGTCGGTCGGGCTCAGGTAACGGTCCAGCGAGCCCTGGTCGGTGGCCTTCGCCAGCAGTTCCGAGACATATCCGTAGACGTCCGCCTTCGCCGCACGGTGCCGAACCGGAGTGTTGGACAGTTTGGTGCTGCCTTCGCGGAACAGGTAGCCGTCAGCGTTCTGGTTGGTGAAGGGCTCGATGGCGACGCCGAGTTCCTTGCAGTAGTCCAGGGTGATGTGGTGCTGCGGAATCCGGCCCGGCCCGGCATTCATGTACTGGTCCTTGGAGAACGTGGCGCGCTGCGGGATCCCGTTGAGGTCGGTCTCCTCCGTGCCGCCGCGGACTGTCCAGTTGCGCCCGCCCGGCCTCATCCGGGCTTCCAGGATGGTCACTTTGTAGCCGGCCTTGCCCAGTTCATAGGCGGTGGTGAGCCCGGCGATGCCGCCACCCAGCACCACTACCGACTTCCCTGCCCCGTTCAGGTCGCCTGCCCGCGGAGCGGCGAACGCCGGCGTCGCCGAATCCGGCGCAAGGCCCATGGCCTCCATGGTCTGGTACATGACACCGGCGCCACCCACCATGCCCACGTAGCGGAGGAAATTCCTGCGAGTCGCACTTGCCATATTGTTTTCCCTTTTCTGTCGGACGTTACGAAGGGAGCGTATTGATTGAATGTTTCGTCAGATGGCGTGACAATTTCGTGGCCGAACCGTTCATATTTCGGTAAAGTAAACAGGCTTTACGCTGGGTAAACGCGATGCCGGCGTCCCGTTCCCAGCCGCCGGTGCCCGTGACATGCTGGAGGAAACGGCAACCGGACGTGCCATCAAGGCGTTCGGACACCGCCGCCGCCACCACCGAAAGGCACCATCATGGGCAACGACGCCATGGCCAACACTCCCCAGGGCATCGAGGACCGCACAGCCGTCATCCTGGGCGGCGCACGGACCCCCTTCGGCAAGTTCCGCGGCAGCCTCTCCGGGCTCACCTCCAGCGAACTGGGTGCCCACGCCATCAGGAACGCACTGGAACGGTCCGGCGTGGCGCCGGAACAGATCCAGGCCGTCATCGTGGGCCAGGTTATCCAGGCGGGCGCTGGCCAGGGACCCGCCCGGCAGGCCAGCCTCGCCGCCGGCATCGGCTGGGATGTGCCCACCGTGACCATCAACAAACTGTGCTTGTCCGGCCTGACTGCTGTGATTGATGCCGCCCGCATGATCCGCGCCGGCGAGGCTGATTTCATTGTGGCGGCGGGCCAGGAGTCCATGACCAACGCCCCGCACCTGCTCCCCCGGCTTCGCGGCGGCGTGGCCATCGGAGATGCGCCGCTGCTGGATTCGCTGAACTTTGACGGCCTGCAGGACCCCGTCTCAGGTGAACTGATGGGCTCCGCCACGGACGCCGGGAACGCCCGCCTGGGCATCAGCCGCGAGGACCAGGACGCCGTCGCCGCCCTTTCGCACCAGCGGGCGGAGGCCGCCCGGGCGGCCGGCATCCTGGCTGAGGAGATCGCTCCGGTGGAGGTCCCGCAGCGCCGGGGACCCGCCGTCGTGATTGATGCCGACGAAGGCATCCGCGCCGGCACCACCATCGAGACGCTGGCGGCACTGAAGCCCGCCTTCTCCAAGGATCCGGCGGCCACCATCACCGCCGGTTCTGCCTCCCCGCTGTCGGACGGCGCCGCCGCAGTGGTAGTGGCCAGCAAGGCAGCTGCGGAAGCGGCCGGCCTCAGCTGGATCGCGGAAATCGGCAGCCACGGCCAGACCGCCGGACCGGACGGATCCCTGCATTCCCAGCCGTCCCGCGCCATTGAGAGAGCCCTGAAACTCGAAGGGCTGACCATTGACGACGTGGACCTCATTGAGATCAACGAAGCCTTCGCCTCGGTGGTGCTGCAGTCCGCCACGGACCTGGGGATCGACGCGGACAGGATCAACGCCGACGGCGGCGCCATCGCCCTGGGCCACCCGGTGGGAGCCTCAGGGGCCCGATTGGTCCTGCATCAGGCACTCGCGCTGAACCGGCGCGGCGGAGGGACAGGCGTGGTTGCCTTGTGCGGCGGCGGCGGCCAGGGCGACGCCCTGATCCTGAAAGCCCGCCAGTAGTCCCGATCCGGTCTCAAACGGCGCGCGCCGTCACGTGGGGATGATCCTGAACAGGAAGCGCGTCCGGACCATGATCCACAGGAGCCCCAGGATCACGGCGTAGGCAGCCGTGTTGAGGAGGATGTCGCCCTGCTGCAGCGCTGGGATATTGGCGACCACTGCGATGAGGACCACGTGGATAACAAAGACGTAGAGCGTGGCCCGGCCCAGCGGGATGAGGAACCATCCGAGGGCACGCTCGGCAGGCTTCCAGTAGGCCGTGAGGAACGCGTAGGCCGCCACCACCAGGACCAGGACGTTCAGCAGCCGTCCCGGCGCCAGGTAGGTGCGGGCAAAGAAGGAGTCGTACATGGTCCGGTACAGGGAATCCGGGATGACGGCCAGGCGGAGGTCAAACCCGTTGGCAAGGTAGGGGTTGCCCCAGGACAGGAAAGCGAAAATCACGGCAGCCCCGCAGCAGGCTGCCACCGCCCAGGGGCGCGCCGAGAGCCACCCTACGATTTTCCGCCGGTGGAAACCGGCCACCAGGCCGATCACAAAAAGCACCTGCCACACCAGCAGCGGAAACGAATCCTCGAACTGGGAGGGCAGCAGCCTGGTCCGGGTGGCCGCGCCCACCGCGTAGACGCCGAGGGTTACCGCCAGCACCCACAGCGTCCGGCCGCGGTTCAGGGCAGCGAGGATCAGAGGGCTGAGCAGCAGCAGGACCACGTACAGGCCCATCACATTGAACTGCCACGGCCCGAACTGCAGGAGCAGGATGGCCGGCAGGACCTGTGGCGGAACGGGGAACTGGAAGAGCGATTCCATCCCCGCATACAGGTTGTAGGTCCGGCCGGACGCGGCATGGCCGGCCCCTCCTGTTCCCTGGTCGGTGTAAGTGGTGAGGGGATCTGTCTGGAAGATCGGCAACAGCGAAACCAGGAAAATGCCCACCATCACCACCAGTGCGGTGACATAGAGCTTGCCCGCCCGCCGCGACGTCAGGTCCACCACTTTGCCAAAGTCGTCGTTGACCCGGGGGCCGTAGACCATACCCACTACCAGGCCCGAGAACAGCACAAACAGCTCCGCGCCGGAGACGAAGCCCACCGCTTCCTGGGTCAGGAGCTGGAAGAGGGACGTCATGCCCAGATGGTTCACCACCACAAACACGATGGCTGCCCCGCGCAGCAGGTCCACGCGGGAATCCCGGTTTGACGGGTCGGTGTAACCCCAGGCAGCCACGGCCGCCACCCTCCGCGGGACCTGCCACAGGGCGACAAGAAGGATGAGCAGGGCCGCGCCCACGCTCCAGGCCGCCGGGCCGGTCAGGGTGTTGGCCTGGACGTACTCCTGGCCGGCGACGATTTCAGTGACCGGCCCCGTAACGAGGCCGGACGCGTTCAGCCGGGCACGTGCCGCTGCAGCCACATCGGCGTTTCCCGTAATGGTCCAGTCGACGCTGGCCACGCCGGTGTCCCGGGTGCTGGTCCGTTCGTCCCAGACCACGGCGGCGGTCTTGCCGAACCGCCCGGACGTCGCCGCTTCGAGCGCCTGGTCCCACCAGTCCCGTTTGATGTCGGCCTCCGCGGCGCCGCCGGTAGCGGGGCCGTAGAAGGCTGCGGTCTGCAGGAGGAATGGCTTGTCGCGTCGCTCCACGTACGTGGCGTAGAAGTCCTCATTGCCGGCTCCGGTCAGCATCCCGGCCAGCTCCCCGGGGGCAGCCACAGTATTGACGGCGGACGCACCGGCGGTGTCGTCATGGTAGGCGGACAGCCCCACCCATTCCACGGCGTCGTCGCCGGGATAGTAAGGCGCGTAGGCCCCGTCCCCGCCGTCCCAGGTACCGTCAGCGTTGGTGTCCAACAGGGCAAAGCCCTCGCTGCCAGCAGCGGGGGCCTTGCGGTTCCGTTCAAAGGGGTAGTCCCGCCCCAGGTACGGTTGCCACACCATCACGGTGCCGGCGTCGTTCGTTTCCTTGAACTCCGCAGCCACTGCCCTGAAGGCGGACCGGAAGGCTGCCGGCTGCTGCCCCCAGTCAAGCCAGCTCCCGTTCATGTCCGGGGCGAAGCGGACCAGCACCTGGCCCCGGAAGCCCGCCGAGATCCTCGTGATCTCTGCGGCAAATGACCGGGCGGCGGCGTCGTCGATCTGCTCCAGCGGAACTGTTGGTTTGACGGTGAGCATGGCATGGGAGCCCAAGGCTTCAGTCTGGTCCAGGAATTGCCGGATGTCGGTGGTTTCCGAGGACCGGACGGGGATGGAAATGTCATGGCCCAACAGGGCCGGTGTCGCCCCTAGCCGTTCGGCAAAGCTCGCCGCCGAATCCTCGCCCCATTCAAGGACCACTCCCAGCAGCGGCTTACCCGGCTCCGGAGCTGTGCCAGCGGCCCGCGCGGTTCCAGCGGCACGGGCGGTGGCGGCGGTTGGCAGCGCCGCCAGGACCGCCAGCAGGAGGGTGAGCAGTAGGACGACGGCGGTCCGCACCCGTGTCCGCCCCGCAGGGCTGGCAGGGCTGGCATTGTTGGCCGGTGCAGTGGCTGTTGGCATACTGGTGATATCCCCCAAGAACGGCTGCTTCAACGACGGTGGCCGGCGCCCCTGCAAACTCTATCGGCCTCAGCCTTTGGTCCGGTTCAGCCCTGCTTGGTCTCGGGTCCAAGGATGACCAGCGGCACCAGGCGTTCCGCACACGAAACCCGGACCAGTCCGGCCGGCCTCTGAGCCGCCCGGTTGTTCACTCCGGTGTCGTCGCACCAGTCCAGGTTGTACGGGTAAGCGGTGACCCCGGCCTTCCCGGGAGCCACGCCAGCCGGGACGGTGAACACGAAAGTGAAGCCGCCGTCGTCGGACATGGGAGCGAGCTCTTCCAGCACCGCGGTACCGGTCGCATCCTTGACCGTCACCTGGACCTGTGCGTCGGTGCCGTAGCGGGCATCGCAGGTGGTATCCGGGGCGCTGACGGTGATCCTGTCACCGGGTTTGGCGGCGGCAGGCGAGACGGTAAAGTCCGGCGGCATGCAGGGCGGCGGCGCGAAAACGCTCCGGCAGCTTGTCACCCCCACCAGCACCGGCACAGCGCACAACGTCACAGCCAAAACGCGTGCCCAGGCGCCCGTCAGTGAACGCCCTCGAAAGTTCCCCATGACCCGATCGTCCCGTCAGCGCCGGCGTTACGGAAGCACGGCGGGATTACGGAAAAACGCATTGGTTACGGAACATGACGTAGGCGGCAGTGCGGCCGGGCGGGCCGGATGTTACGTTTTTGGGGAGTAATGAGAACCGGCGCCAAGCCCTGACTGGCCGGTCGGCAACCCTCCCTTTCGCGGCGGGGTGCCTCAGGTGAATACTCGGCATATCGACCCATTCGAGCTGCAAGCGTGAAAGAAGGAGTTCCGTCGTGTCTGACGCACCCGCCCCTGAAGAGAAACTGTCGTACCGGCTTGTCACCGGGCCGGATGACAGGTCGTTCTGTGAACGGATTTCCACTGCCCTGGCTGAAGGGTATGTCCTGCACGGCAGCCCGGCCGCAACGTCCAACGGCGGCGTTGTGATTGTTGCGCAGGCACTCATCCTCCCGTCAGCCATCGCCACAGCTGATGCCGCCGTCGCCTCCGCCGTGGACGACCTCGATTTCGACGGCGAGGGCCACGCATGAGCTACGCCGGAGACCTCACCCCGCAGCAGGCCTGGGCCAAACTCGAACAGGGCGCCATCCTGGTGGATGTCCGGACCGAAGGCGAATGGGCCCACATCGGCATCCCGGACACGAAGGCCACGGACAACGATCCCCTGTTCATCCCGTGGACGTTCCCGGGTGGCATCCCGAACCGGGATTTCATCACCGACCTGACGCAGCAGGCCCCGGAGGACGACGGCACTGAACTGGTGTTCCTCTGCCGCTCGGGCCAGCGCTCCATCGCCGCCGCCATCGCCGCGACGCAGGCCGGCTTCACCTCCTACAACGTCCTGGAGGGTTTCGAAGGCGAGCCGGACCGCTACGGCGAGCGCACCGTCAACGGCTGGAAGAACCGCGGCCTGCCCACCAACCTGGGAATAGCCAAGTGACCTTCAACCCAGACGCCGCCGGCTGGAGCGCCGAGACGCAGGCGGTCCGCGGCGGGCTGGACCGCACCAACTTCCAGGAGACCACCGAGCCGGTCTTCCTGAACTCGGGCTTCGTCTACGAGTCCGCTGCCGCCGCCGAGCGCGCCTTCACCGGCGAGGACGAACGCTTCGTCTACTCCCGGTACGGCAACCCGTCCGTGGCCACATTCCAAGAACGCCTCCGCCTGCTTGAGGGCACCGAAGCGTGCTTTGCGACGGCGTCGGGCATGTCAGCTGTGTTCACCGCACTGGGCGCCCTGCTGGCGGCCGGGGACCGGGTGGTTGCCGCGCGCTCGCTGTTCGGCTCCTGCTTTGTGATCCTGAACGAGATCCTGCCGCGCTGGGGCGTGGAAACCGTGTTCGTTGACGGCCCGGACTTGGACCAGTGGCGGGACGCCCTGTCGGAGCCCACCACCGCAGTGTTCTTCGAATCGCCGTCCAACCCGATGCAGGAAATCGTGGACATCGCCGCGGTCAGCGAGCTGGCTCACGCCGCCGGGGCCACCGTCGTCGTCGACAATGTCTTTGCCACTCCCCTGCTGCAGCGCTGCGGCCAACTGGGCGCGGACGTGATTGTGTACTCCGGCACGAAGCACATCGACGGCCAGGGACGCGTCCTGGGCGGCGCCATCTTGGGCACCAAGGAATTCATCGACGGCCCGGTCAAGCAGCTCATGCGGCACACGGGCCCGGCTCTCTCCGCGTTCAACGCCTGGGTGCTCACCAAGGGCCTGGAGACCATGGCGCTGCGCGTCAACCACTCCTCCGCGTCCGCACTGCGGATCGCCGAATGGCTCGAACAGCAGCCGGCCGTCAGCTGGGTCAGGTACCCGCTGCTGAAGTCACACCCGCAGTACGAGCTCGCCGCCAAGCAGATGAAGGCCGGCGGCACCGTCCTCACGTTGGAACTTGCGACGACGGGTGGCCGCTCGGGCAAGGACGCCGCCTTTGCGCTGCTGGACGCCTTGCGGATCATCGACATCTCCAACAACCTGGGCGACGCGAAGTCCCTCATCACCCATCCGGCCACCACCACGCACCGCGCCATGGGTCCCGAGGGCCGCGCCGCCATCGGGCTCAGCGACGGCGTGGTGCGGCTGTCCGTGGGCCTGGAGGACGTGGACGACCTCATCGGCGACCTGGAGCAGGCTCTGAAGCACATCTAGGTCTGGTTGACCTGGTTCTGATTGGGCTGCTGCGCGATGATGCCTGGATGGTGGCGGCCCTCCCGGTGGCTTCCGGCGCAGTCCACCGCGGGGTGCTTCGAGAAGAGGCGATCCTGGCAGCGTCATTCCCGGCAGAGTTCAGCCAGTACCGCTTATCCGTTCCCCGGTACGTGCCTCGTGTTCGCCTTGGATCGCGAGCCGGACGGCCACTTCAGCCCCGTCGCTGATGCCCGCCGCGTCCCGGACGGCCTTCTTGACGGGCAACAGGTAGGAGCCGCTTTTGCTGTCCGGAAAGACCGAGGTCTGCCAGGTGCAGCCGGAGATTTCCGCCGTGACTCTGACCGAGCCGAAGCCCTTCCGGAACACCGCCGCCTCTTCCCGGAGGTCGTCGGCGACCTCCACCGGGAGGGTAAGGAAGTGCCAGCCGGATTCGTCGGGATAGCGCCACAGTTCGGCCCGGAATGAGTACGACGACGTCACGGCCTGAGTATGGCATGCCGCGTTGCCGGACGCATCCCCTATCGGGGCCGGCCCAGGCGAATAACGCGTGAGGCAAACGGCGGCTTAGGCGCCCGGCTGGCGCAGCTCCCGGGAGGCCGTCTCCCGGACGGCGGCGGTCAGCTGGTTAAGCACCGGGGAGTCGATCTTCCAGCGCTGCCAGTACAAGGACACGTCAACGGGGCTCGCGGAGGCCAGCTCCACGAGGGCGCCGCTGCGGAGGTCTGCCAGGCACTGTTGCTCCGGCAGCAGCCCCCATCCCAGTCCGAGCCGGATGGCCTGGGCGAACTCGGCCGACGACGGCACATAGTGCCGCGGTGCGTTCAGTTCAGCGCCGGTCATCGTGCGGAAGAACCCGTCCTGCAGGTCATCCTTGCGGTCGAAGTCCACCACCGGGGCCTGGCTTCCGGCAACAAGTTCCGGCCCGTCGGGCCACCAGCGCCGGAGGTAGCCGGGGCTTGCCACCGCACGGTACCGCAGGGAACCCAACGGTTCCACGCTGCAGCCCTGGACCGGTTCCGGCGTTGCGGTTACCGCGGCCATCACCGATCCCGTCCGCAGGAGCTGGGTGGAATGCTGCTCATCCTCCCTGCGGAGTTCGAAGCACGCGCCGAGGTCCGGCGGAAGACTTGCCAGCGCAGGCATGAACCAGGTGGAGAGTGAGTCCGCGTTCACCACCAAGGGGATGGGCGCCATCGGGCGGTCCCGGCTCCCGCCGAGCTCCTGCTGGGCGTCCCACTCAAGCTGCCGGACCTGCCGGGCGAACCGCAGGATGGCTTCTCCGGCGGTGGTGGGGCGGACGGGGTTGGTGCGCTGCAACAGGATCTGGCCTGCCGCGTCTTCCATCGCCTTGAGACGCTGGGAAATGGCCGACGGCGTGACGTACAGGCTGCGGGCCGCCGCCTCGAGCGTCCCCTCGTCTACGACGGCCGCGAAGGTCCGGAGCTGCTCAAACTGGAACATCTTCATTAGCTTTCCTTAATAGAGCTAAGAATATTTAGCTGGTGTAATCCTATGTCCGCCCGTACGTTGGAGGATATGGATCTGACAGCACTTCTAGGCCCCGCCGCGCTGGGCTTCGGCACAGGCCTCGCCCTCATCGTGGCCATCGGCAGCCAGAACGCCTTTGTCCTCCGGCAGGGCATCCGCGGCGAGCATGTGGCCGCCGTCGTCCTGGTCTGCAGCGTCTCCGATGCGCTGCTCATCGCTGCGGGCATCGCCGGAGTGGGGGCGCTGCTCCAGTCGAGTCCCGTAATCGTAGATGTGGTCCGGTTTGCCGGCGCCGCCTTCCTGGTGGGCTACGGCGTTATGGCGGCGCGCCGGGCGGTTCGTCCTGGAGCACTAACGGCGTCCGGGCGGCAGCCCGCCGTCGGCCTCGGCGCCGCCCTCAGCACGGTACTGGCCCTGACGTGGCTCAACCCGCATGTCTACCTGGACACCGTGCTGCTGCTCGGATCGGTGGCCAACCAGCAGGCACAGGATTTGCGCTGGTGGTTCGGGGGCGGAGCCATCGCCGCCAGCATCGCCTGGTTCAGTGCGCTGGGATTCGGGGCCAGGGTCCTCCGGCCGTTCTTCGCGCGACCCTCCTCGTGGCGCATCCTGGACGGACTCGTCGCTGCAGTCATGCTCACGCTGGGTGTGCGCCTGGCGGTCGGTGCGTGACGTCGTCGTTTCTTGGCGCGAACGGACACATGGGGCCCGTCACAGCGCAAGAACATGGCCATATCTGCCCGTTCGCGCAAAGCCTCGGGGAGAACTCAGGACAGGCGCACGCGCAGCAGCTCCGGGACCTCGTCCGCCTCACGCAACCCGGAGGTGCCGCGCATCGTGACACGCACGGCGTGGGCAACCACGGCCCCCAGCCCGCCGTCGTCGGGCGCCGATTCTTCCATCACCGCGTCCCGCACCCTGCGCTGTTCGGTGGAGCCGGTGCCGCGGGCAATGATGTCCTCGATGCCCTGCCGGGCCAGGGAAAGTTCGTCCTGCTCGGCGAGGACCGGAGCCAGATAATCCACCAAGGATCGCACCACGTCGACGGCCGGCGCCGGCCTGAACGTGCCAAAATCCAGCAACTCACCGTTCAGGCCACTGCTGCTCGCCTGCCATGCCGCCATCCGCAGCAGCACCGTGGGCACCGGGGCCGGCTCCACGCCGTCGCGCCATTCACGGCTGGCCGATTCGACCAAGGCCCGCACCAGCACCGCGATCAGGGCAGCGTCCTCGGCGCGGAGGCAGACGTCGGCCACCCGGACCTCAACCGTGGGGTGGTTCCGGGACAGTCGGGCGTCAAAGTAGATCATGCCTTCATCCAGCAACACGCCACTGTCCAGCAGACGCGTGACCACCCTCCGATATGCGGAGTACGTGCTGAAAATGGCCGAAGGGCCGGACATAGGCCAGCGGTTCCAGGCCTGGGTTCGGTAGCTCTCGAACCCTGTGGGCATCCCGTTCCAGAACGGCGAATTTGCGCTCATTGCCGTGAGCACTGCCAGCTTGTCCCGGATCCTGTCCAGCACTGCCACGCCCTCGTCCTTGGATTCGATGAACGTGTGGACGTGGAAGCCGCAGGTCAGCTGCTCCTGCGCGGTCAGGCCGAAGCGTTCCAGCATCCGGGCATAGCGGGCGTCCGGAGTGGTGTGGCTCGCAAGGCCGAACGGAGAAGTGGCCAGCGCGGCGACCCTGGCACCGTTCTTGATGGCCGCCTGGTCCGCCAGCAGCCGGCCGGCCCGGATCTGCTGCAGCAGTTCTTCGTACTCGAGGCAAGGACGGGTCTGGGTCTCGATCTGCTCAAGCTTCAGCTCGGCAGTCAGGCCAGTCCAGTCGTCGTGAGCGGTTTTTTCCTTGGCTGCCAGCGCATAGGGACGTTCCGGGGCGTCGTCGGCTGCCATCCGGCGGCCGGACAACATCGCATCCGCGAGGGCAAGCGGCTCCCCCGTGTCCGGATCAACGATCAGGAGCTCTTCCTCGACGCCGAATGTACGCATTCTTATATTGTGCTGCAACGCCCGCCAGGTTGACCCGGTTACAGCCGATCATGACGAAGCGCGAACCGGCAGATAAAGGGCTCAAATCCGTCTCTAGGGGTCGTTATCTGCCAGTTCGCGCCAGGCGAAGGGCCGCAAGTGTACGTTCGCGTTAGTCCTGGAAGTACTCCACCTTGGCGCCGATGGTGTTAAGCCGTTCCGCCAGGTCTTCGTAGCCGCGCTCGATCACGTAGATATTCCGCAGCTCCGAAACACCCCGCGCCGCGAGCATGGCCAGCAAAAGGCAGGCGGCGGGGCGGAGCGCCGGCGGGCAGCCCACCTCGGCGGCCCGCCACTTCGTGGGGCCGTTGACGTAGATCCGGTGCGGGTCCAGAAGCTGCACCTGGGCGCCGAGCCGGTTGAGTTCGGTGAGGTAGATGGCCCGGTTCTCGTAGACCCAGTCGTGGATCATGGTCTGGCCGTGGGCGTTGGCGGCGATGACCGCGAAAAACGGCAGGTTGTCGATGTTCAGGCCAGGGAACGGCATCGGGTGGATTTTGTCCTCGGGCGCCCGCAGCTCGGACGGTTTGGTGGTCACATCCACCAGCCGGGTTCGGCCGTTGCGCGCCACGTACTCGCCGGAAATCTCCAGCTTCTGGCCCATCTGTTCCAGCGTGGCCAGTTCGATTTCCATGAACTCGATGGGAACGCGGCGGATGGTCACCTCTGAGTTGGTGACGATCCCGGCGGTGATGAGGCTCATGGCCTCGATGGGGTCCTCGGACGGGAAATACTCAATGTCGACGTCGATGAGCGGCTGCCCGGTGATCTTCAGTGTGGTGGTGCCCACGCCGTCGATCTTCACGCCCAGCATCTCGAGGTAGAAGCAGAGGTCCTGGACCATGTAGTTGGGGCTGGCGTTGCGGATTACGGTGGTGCCGCGGCGGTGCGCCGCTGCCATGATCGCGTTCTCGGTGACAGTGTCCCCGCGCTCGGTCAGCACAAAGGACCGGTCGTGGGTGTCCGGCGGCGGAGCCTGCACGGCGTAGAAACCGGCAGTCGCCTCCACGGAGAGCCCGAACTGGCGCAACGCCTGCATGTGCGGCTCCACGGTACGGGTGCCCAGATCGCAACCGCCGGCATACGGCAGGCGGTATTCCGCAGATTCGTCAAGAAGCGGGCCCAGGAGCATAATCACACTGCGGGTGCGGCGCGCCGCGTCCACATCCATGGCCTTGAGGTCCAGGACGGCGGGGCGGCGGAGCTGGAGATCGGTGTCGTTAAGCCACGTGCACTCGACGCCGATGCTGGTCAGGACCTCCACGATCCGGTTGACCTCTTCGATCCGGGCGAGGCGGCGCAGGACGGTGGTGCCGCGGTTGATCAGGCTGGCGCACAGCAGCGCCACACCGGCGTTTTTGCTGCTGTTGACATCCACCGCCCCGGAAAGCGTGCGGCCGCCTTCGATCCGCAGGTGCGTCATCTGCGGTTTGCCCACTTTGACGATGCTGCGGTCGAGAATGGCTTCGAGCCGCTGGATCATTTTCAGGCTCAGGTTCTGCTTGCCCTGCTCCATCCGGGCGACGGCGCTTTGGCTGGTTCCCAGCGCTGACGCGAGCTGACCTTGGGTCCAGCCCTTCTCGGTCCGGGCGTCCCTGAGTGTGGCGGCAACGTGCTCGGCAGTTTGCTGGATCATAGATAAAAAATATCACAGATGAGCTATTTTACGGGATGTGAATCGGAGTGGCGACTGAAATCCCAGCAAATACCCGATTCATGAGATAGCCGCTCCTTGATGTTTGTCCTTGACCCGCCACTCGCTGGGCGGGAGACTAAAACATCGGGTTCACCCGATAAACGGAAGAATGCCCTGCAGGAGGCCTGCCATGTATGGGAATGCGGCCACAGCATCCCATGCTTTAGCGTGTGCCATCTTGTGCCTGCTCATGGCCCTTTGCGGGATTATCGTAGCGCCGGCGTCCGTGGCCGCCCCTTCACCGGGTGAGGGCGCCGAGCAAGCACTGGGCAACGATGTCTCGTGGCCTCAGTGCAACAAGGCGCTTCCCGCCGCTCCAGCTTTCGGGATCGTGGGCGTAAACAATGGCCTGGCCAGCACCACTAACCCCTGCCTCGCCGAACTGCTCCGCTGGGCCAAAGCCATCACGGTGAACCCGACCGATCAGCCGTCCGTGGCCCTTTACGTCAACACCGCCAACCCGGGGCACGCAGGCTCCTGGTGGCCGACCAGTAATAACTACCCCGCAGCCCACGCTGTATCCAACCCCTACGGCACCTGCAAGGACAAGGACGTTGCCCCGGCGTGCGCATACATGTACGGCTACGCCAAGGCGTACGACGACGCCTACATCCGCGGCATCAGCAGCCCCTCGGACTACCTGTGGTGGCTCGATGTTGAAACAGGCAACAGCTGGTCCCTCGACCAGAATGCCAACCGTGCCGTCCTAGAAGGTATGACCGACTTTTTTCACAGCATCGGCGCCGACGTCGGCATCTACTCCTCGGCCTATCAATGGGGACAGATCGTGGGCAGCGTCAGCAGCTCCAGCAACCTTTATACCCTGCCCAGCTGGCTGGCAGGCGCCCGCACGGCCATCGGAGCCACGGCCAACTGCTCGAATGCGCCGCTAACCCCCGGCGGCACGGTCACCCTGACCCAGTTCGTCTCCAGGGGCTTCGACTACGATCACTCGTGCATTTAGCAGGCACAGCGCGCCGTAGCCAGAATCCAGAAGCATGGCCCGCCCGGACTAGCGCCAGACGAAGTTCCAGGTCCCCATTACTGCCGCGGAAACCACTGCAGCCGCCGCGATCAGCACGCCGCCCGCCAGGACCCAGGCGTCCAACGGCGAGTACGTGGATTCCCGCGCCCACGTCCGCTGCCCGGTGCCAAAACCGCGCGCTTCCATGGTGATGGCCAGCCGGGACGCCCGGCGGATGGCCTGGACCAGGAGCCCGAAGCTCTGCCCGAGGGTGGCCCGCAGCCGTTGCAGCGGGCTGCCCTGCGAGCCCACGCCGCGGGCCCGCCGCGCCATGCCGATGGTCTGCCATTCCTCAGCCATGAGTCCCACCAGGCGCATCGCGGCCAGCGTGCCGAGGACAAACCGGTGCGGCAGCCGGGCCTTCTGGGCCAGCGCATCGGCGAGGTCGGTGGGGTCCGTGCAGGTCATGAGCAGGATCGCCGGAAGGGCTATCGCGAGGCCTCGCAGCATAAAACCGATTCCCAGCTGCAGGGAACCTTCGCTGATGGACCAGATGCCGACGTCGAGCAGTCCAGCGCCGCTGTCCGCCGCGACGATCGCCGTGCTCCAGCCGCCCAGGGCTGCCGCGATGATGAGCGGCCAGCCCCGTTGCCACAGCAAGCGAAGGGTGAGGCCGGCCAGCGGAAAGAGCGCCAGCTCGGCCGCAAGCGCCACCGAGGCGGACACCCAGTCGATGGAGAGCGCCAGCGCCAGGGTGATGAGGAAGACGACGGCGAACTTGGCCAGCGGGTTGGCGCCCGTCAGCAGCGCGTGGTTGCCGCGGAGGGTCAGGGCATCCCTCATGCCGCACCTGCTTCCTGGCGGGCGCCACCGCGCGAGGCCGGGCCAAGCCGCAGTTCGGCCCCGCCCAGGACTGCGCTGAATTCCTGGTCGTGGGTCACGGAAACCACGGAGGTCCCGGCGTCGAGCAGTTCTGAGAGGAACGAGGCGAGCTCGGCCCAGGTGTTGGCATCCTGGCCGAACGTCGGCTCGTCGAGCACCAGCACACGCGGGTGCGCCGCGAGGACGGTGGCCACCGACAGGCGCCGCTTTTCGCCGCCCGACAGCGTGTACGGATTGGCGTCCACCAGGTGCGTCAGGCGCAGCCGTTCCAGCAGCTCATCAACCCGCTCCTCGCCATGCCCCAGGTGCCGCGGGCCGAACATCAGCTCGTCCAGCACGCGGCCGGTCACGAACTGGTGCTCAGGCTCCTGGAACACGGTTCCGATGCGGGAAATCAGCTCGTTGGCTTTCCATTTGAAGGGATCGATCCCGGCCCCCTCGGAAAGCTCGACGGCGGCTGACACCTTCCCCGCCACCGGCGCCAGAAGCCCGGCGAGTGTCAGCGCAAACGTTGACTTGCCGGCGCCGTTGGGCCCCGTGACGGTGAGTGCCTGGCCGGAACGGACCTGGGCCGTGATGCCCAGCTGCACCGGTACCGGCGGGATGGTCCGGAAGCCGCGGCGCCGCGGACGCTCGCGGGAGACGGCCAGGTCCTCGGTAGCCAGCAGCAGGTCACCTGAGCCTGTGGACACGCGGCGGCGGGTTGCCGGAACGTAGCCCGGCACCCAGACGCCTGCGCCGATCAGCATGTCCCGTGCCTCCGCGAGCACCTGGTCCGGCGGCCCGTCCAGCAGGACTGCGGACGTAGCGGGGGAAGCAGCGGAACCCGCTGCCGAGCCCGGCTGCAGCACCACAATCCGGTCCACCAGGTCCTTCCAGACGGACACGCGGTGTTCCACCACAACGAGGGTGGCACCGGTTTTGTCCAGGCAGCGGCCCACGGCGTCGCGGACTTCCAGCACGCCAGCGGGATCCAGGTTCGCGGTGGGCTCATCCAGCAGGATCAGCCCGGGCCGCATCGCGAGGATCCCGGCCAGCGCCAGGCGCTGCTTCTGCCCGCCGGACAGGGCCGACGTCGGGTGGTCCAGCGGGAGCCGGCCCGCACCAGCGCCGCCGTCGGCGTTCAAACCGGAGCCGGCATCAGCGCCGTCGCTGGCGTTCAAACCGCCGCCCCCGGCACTCCGCAGCCCGACGTCGTCGAGCGCTTCATGGACGCGCCGCCAGATCTCGTCCCGTGGAACGGCGAGGTTCTCGGCGCCGAAGGCGACGTCGTCACCTAGGCGCGACAGAACAACCTGCGTTTCCGGATCCTGCTGCATCAGGCCCGAGCGGCCGCGTTGCCCGCGGGGCACCACACCGTCGATCAGCAGCGAACCGGTTTCGTCGGCGTCGTCCTCTTCATCCCCCAGTACCCCTGCGAGCGCGTGCAGCAGCGTTGACTTGCCCGCGCCCGACGGGCCCAGCAGCAGCACCCGCTCGCCGGGAGCGATGTCGAGGTCGAGCCCTCGGACGGCGGGGGCGGAACGTCCGGCATGCCGCCAGCCCCAGCCACGGGCGGACACCGCGGCGGGGCGTACTCCGTAAGCGCCGGCGTCGGAAGCGGTCATCAGTTGAAGACGGGCTCCGACGCTGCCTTCCGGGACGCGAACGAGCTCAGCACGCCGGTCCTGGCCAGGCCGCGGGTGGCGATCCAGGACAGCGCGCCCGCAATCACCGCGCCGGAGATTGTGCAGAACACGATGTACGCGAGCTTGTCACCGGGCTCGTAGGCGATGTTCCAGCCCCACGGCAGGAACGAGTCATTGAGGCCGCAGAACAGGCCCGCGCCGGCACCGGCCAGCAGCGCGGCGATGAGGTTGTACTTCTGGTGCAGGAAGGACTTGAACCGGAAGTTGCCGTATACCAGCAGGAAGAACACCAGCTCGGCGCCCAGGCCCTGCAGGAGTCCGGAGATCAGCACCGTGGCGCCGTACTGCGAGCCCATGATGAGTTCGCCGGTGGCGGCCACCGCTTCGCAGAAGAGCGCCGCGCCGGGTTTGCGGATGATGAGCATGCCCAGCACTGCCGGGATCATCCAGCCGCCGGCGATCAGGCCGGTCAGCGGGGGGTAAACGGCGTTCATGGGGGCGGAGACGATGCCGGCGCCCTGGGACCAGGCCCAGAAGATCACGCCGCCGGTGATGGCGATGAGTGCCGCCACCACGATGTCCACAACGCGCCAGGTATTGCCGGTCTTTTTGATTGCTGCAGTTGTCATTTTGGTCCTCCTGAGGAACAGGAGGGGAAAGTGCCCCGGCGTGCGGCGCTGCCGCCGTTTCCGGACACTTCGAGAACTCGACTCCCTTGCGCCGGTACTAACCGGATCAGGTTCGAGGGTCTGCGGCTGTCCGCACTCTCAGCGCCCACCTGCGGTTCCCTGGCAATGCCAGTGATGTCCGACGGCGGCGCTCCCCTGTCGTAATAAATCTGCCCTGATGGGCGTGCTCCAGTTTACACCGCGGGCGGGGTAGATTGTGGGCCATGACTGCCAACAACCCGACTGTGACTGCGTTCAATCCCGATTCGACGGTGCCCCAGCCGGCGGGGCTGCTTGAGGCCCTGATTGCCCGGGTCGGAGCCGAGATCAACGAGCTGCAGTTTCCGCATTTCAGCAAGGACGACTCCCTCAACCTCGGGCTGCTCCTGGTGGAGCTGGGCAAGAGCCGGAAGCTGCCTATCGCGATCGACATCACCAAGGGCGAGCAGGTCCTTTTCCATGTTGCCCTGGACGGCGCCACCCCCGACAACGAGCACTGGATCCGGGCCAAGCAGCGCACCGCCGCCAGGTATGAGATCCCGTCGCTGCTGGTGGGCCTGCGCGGCAGGCTGCACGGCGGCCGGATCGAGGACCACGGCTGGTTCGACGAGTCCACCTACGCCCCGCACGGCGGCTGCTTCCCCGTCTACGTCGCCGGTGTGGGTGCAGTGGCCACGGTGACGGTCTCGGGCCTGCCCCAGCAGCAGGACCACGATCTGGTGGTGGAAGCCCTGCGGGAGATTCTGGAGTCCATGCAGCCGGGTTAGGCTAAAGGAAGTCCCGGATCCGCTCACAAGGAGTTCAACGAATGAACCTGTTCATCAAGCTGCTCGGCACTGCAATCAGCATCGGCGCCGGGTTCGTCGGCACCAAGGTGGTCAATACCGTGTGGGAAAAGTCCACCGGCCGGAAGCCTCCCACCGGCAAGGACGAAGACACTCCCACCACCCTGCGCTCGGCCCTGACGTTCGCGCTCATTTCGGCCTCGGTCAGCACCATCATCCAGGTGCTCGCCAACCGCGGCACCCAGCGGGCCATCACCCGCTTCGCCAAGTCCCAGGACATCGTCTGACCGCATCACCATCCCCTGAGTTTTTGTCCAGATAATCGGTTCAACCCGGCCGAGATACCCGATTATCTGGACAAAAACTCACACGGGACGCTGGGGCTGCGCGTGACGCTTCAGTCCCGCCGGCCGCCGTCGGACGCTTCATCCCTGGACGACTCATCCCGGGCCGATCGGGCCGCCTTCTGAACCACGGCTTCGAGTTCATCGGAGCTGAGCAGCTCACGGTGCAGGTGTTTGGTCCGGTAACCGGCGCGGCCCACCATATGGGCGGAAACCGGCACCGTCAGCAGCTGGAAAATCCAGGCCACCAGCAGCACCGGCCACACCCACCAGGTGCGCAGCTGCAGGCCGATGGCCGCCAGGAGCAGGAACAGCCCCAGCACCTGGGGCTTGGTGGCCGCGTGCATGCGGCTCAGCAGGTCCGGGAAGCGGAGCAGGCCCACGGCGGCGGCGAGCGACATGAGGGCACCCGCCACCAGGAACACCGCCGACACAGTATCGATGACGTTGTCAACCACGCTGGCGTCAGGATTCATTGGCTTGCTCCCGCCGGTCGGCCACGTAGCGCGCCACGGTTACCGACCCGATAAAGCCGACCACGGACAGCGCCACTAGCAGCATCAGGTTGTTCAGGTGCCGGTTGACGGCCATGTCGATGCACAGGGCCGCACCGAGGATCGCGAGCAGGACGTCGGAGGCCAGCACCCTGTCCAGCAGCGACGGGCCGCGGGAGATCCTGATGATGGCTCCCGCCGCTGCCAGCGAAAGAATGACTGCCGTGACAGCCAGGACAGTCTGCATCATGCTGCGGCCTCCTGCCGGATTGCTTCGAGTTCTTCGCGGGTGCCCATGATCCTGATCAGGCCCGCTTCGATGGAGCGGACTTCCTGGCGCAGGTTCTCGACTTCTTCCGGGCTGCTGACATTGAGCGCATGGAGGTACAGGGTGGACGTTGACCGGTCCACTTCCACCACCAGCGAGCCCGGGATCAGCGAAATCACGTGCCCGGTGGCGGTGACCATCAGGTCCTGGTGGCTCCTCAACGGCACCGCGACGACGGCGTTGATGACCCGCGGGCCGCGGACAGCCGCCAAGTACATCACCTCAACGCTGGCTGCCGCCACCCTGCCCAGGAAACGCAGGGCAAATGGCACTGCATAAAGAATGTTGAACCTGCCGCTGAGTTCCACCGGCGGCAGGTAGAAGATCCGGGCCACGAGCACGGCCAGCAACGCGCCGAAGAGCAGGTTGCCGGGGCTGAAGTCCTGCCACAGGGCGCCCCAGACAATCACCAGCCATACCAGCAGGGGCAGTTCCTGGCGGAGGGAAATCCGGCGGCGGCTCATTTGCCCCCACCGTTCTTCAGGGCCAGCGGGGGAACGTCCGTGTCCTCGCCCAGCACGGCCTGGATGTAGGCGGACCTGTCCAGCATTTCGTGGGCGGCCTGGTCCGAGACAGTGAACAACGGGCCCGCAAAAACAGTGAGTGACACGCCCAGGACCACCAGGCCCAGGGTTGAGCCCACCATGGTGCGGGGCAGCAGCGTGACGTTTTTGCGGCCGGCCCGGCTGCCCGTATCCGAATCCTCCGGCTCGGCCAGCAGGACGGGGTCCGGGTGCTCGGCGTCCGAGGGCTTGCGCCAGAAGGCGCGGTTCCAGACCCGCGCGACGGCCAGCAATGTCAGGAGGCTGGTGACCACACCGCCGACCACCAGGGCGTAGGCCAGGGGTGTGCCCAGTTCGATGCCCGCCTGGATGAGCCCCACTTTCCCCAGGAAACCGGAGAACGGCGGGATCCCGGCAAGGTTCATGGCGGGGATAAAGAAGAGCAGGGCCAGGATGGGTGACAGCTTGGCGAGGCCTGCCAGCCGGTCCACGGAGGAGCTGCCGCCACGGCGCTCGATCAGGCCCGTAACCAGGAAGAGGCTGGTCTGGATGGTGATGTGGTGGGCCACGTAGAACACGGCGGCGCCCAGCCCGGCCACCGAGGACATCGCCAGGCCGAACACCATGTAGCCGATGTGGCTGACCAGGGTGAAGGACAACAGACGTTTGATGTCGCTCTGGGCCAAGGCACCCAGGATTCCCACCACCATGGTCAGCAGCGCCGCCACCATCAGCGGGGTGTTCAGGCTGTCCCCGGGGAAGAGCAGGGTCTCCGTGCGCACCATCGCGTAGACGCCCACTTTGGTCAGCAGGCCGGCGAACACGGCGGTGACCGGCGCCGGCGCCGTGGGGTAGGAGTCAGGCAGCCAGAACGAGAGCGGGAACACGGCCGCCTTGATACCGAAGGCCACCAGGAGCATCACGTGCAGCAGGGTCCGGGTTCCCTCGTCCAGGTCCGCGAGCTTGATGGCGAGGTCGGCCATGTTCACGGTTCCGGTGGCGCCGTAGACCATGGCGATGGAGATCAGGAACAGCACCGAGGACACTACGGAGACCACCACGTAGGTGACGCCGGCGCGGATGCGGGGGCCGGTCCCGCCCAGTGTCATCAGCACATAGCTTGCCGTCAGCAGGATCTCGAAGCCGACGTACAGGTTGAACAGGTCCCCGGACAGGAACGCGTTGGAGACCCCGGCCACCAGGATCAGGTAGGTGGGGTGGAAGATCGACACCGGCGCGTCCTGGTCGCCGTCGGCCATGCCCTGCCCCGTGGCGTAGACCAACACAGCGAGGCTAATGGCCGACGACACCACGAGCATGAGGGACGAGAACTGGTCCACCACCATGGTGATGCCCCACGGCGGCAGCCAGCCGCCGATGGTCACGGCGGCCGTTCCGCCGTCCCACACGGAGGCCAGCAGCAGGCACTCCAGCAGGAGGGTCAGGGACAGCACGCCGATGCTGACCGTGCGCTGGGCGCGGGAGTGCCGGATCAGCAGGAAGGCCAGGGCGGCACCGAGGACGGGAAGTATGACGGCGAGCGGGGCAAAACTTGCGATGTTCACTTCACACCTCCGTCGGGACCAGGGGTTACGTTCCGCGAGCCGGGTTGCTCTTCAGCGGCGGCATCCGCGGCAGGAATCTTCTTGGCACCGGCCGTGACGGAACCCCCGGCCCCTTCCGGGCCGTCCGCCGCCGTGGGGTGGTTCGAGACCGTGCTCCCGTCGCCGCCAAGCATGGTCAGGGGAAACTCGGAAGTCTCGGCCGGGATCGGTGCGTCGTCCTCCGCGTCGAAGCGGGGGGTCTCGGCGACGCGGAGGTCCTCGACGTCGTCCTGGATCTCGTCCTGGCGGGCCAGGACCCACGTGCGGTAGATGATGCCGAGCATAAATGCCGTCACGGCGAAGGAGATCACGATCGACGTGAGGATCAGGGCCTGCGGCAGCGGGTCCGCGTACTCATGCGCGCCGGTGTCCTTGTTGTACAGGGGCGCCAGGCCGGCATAGCCGCCGGTGGCCAGGATCAACAGGTTAGTGGCGTTCGCCAGCAGCATCAGCCCGAGCAGGACCCGGGTGAGGCTGCGTTCCAGGATCAGGTAGATGCCGCACGCATACAGGGCACCCATCACGGTCAGCAGGGTCAGGTTGACGCTCATCCTCGGCCCCTCGCAGTGGTTTCGGAGGGGACGCCCACGGGTTCCCGCACCTGGGCAGTCGCAGGGGCGTCGTCGTCTGGCGAGTCCTCGGCAGGCGCAGTTCTCTGCTCTTCGAAGTGTTCGTCGATCTCGGAGCCCAGGCTGCGGAGGACGTCCAGCACCAGGCCGATCACCACAATGTAGACGCCGATGTCGAAGATGGTGGACGTAACGAACTTGATGTCCCCGAACACCGGCAGCCAGAGTTCGATGATGGCGGTCTGGAATACCTGGCCGCCCAGCAGCAGCGGCACCACACCGGACGCCGCCGCAGTGGCGAGCCCGATCCCCAGCAGCGTTCCCGCGCCGACGGGCGTGGCCTCGCGCAGTTCGAACCGGCCGCCGGCCAGGTAGCGGATGGCCAGGGCAAGTCCGGCAGTCAGGCCGCCGGCGAAGCCGCCGCCGGGCAGGTTGTGGCCGGCCAGGAGGAGGTAGAGCGAGAAGATGATCAGGGAGTGGAAGATCAGCCGCGTGACCACTTCAAAGATGATGGAACGCCGTTCCGGTGCCAGGGTGCGCCCCGCCACGATCCAGGCATCCCGGGCGGAGGCGGCGAATTTGCGGCTGATGGCCAGGGCCGCGGCTTCCCGCGACCCGGGATCCACTGCGACCTGGCGGCCTACGCTGCCCTCGGCAATGGTTTCAGAGACCCTGGTCCGGTCGCCGCGGCCGCGGACGAAGATGAGGCTGGCAACACCTGTGGCGGCCAGTGCAAGGACGGATATCTCACCGAAAGTGTCCCAGGCGCGGATGTCCACCAGGGTCACGTTGACGATGTTCAGCCCGCCGCCGCCTTCATAGGCAAGGCGCGGGAATTCCAGGGACACGGGGACGGCCACCCGGGCGCCCATGGCGTGGATGGCGGCGAAGACCATGGTGACGCCGAACGCCGCCCCGATGATCACGCGGACCACCCGGTACTTGCCGCCGGTGCGGTCACGGAGTTCCGCGGGCAGGCTTCGCATGGCCAGGACAAAGGCCACCAGGATGATGGTTTCCACAAGGATCTGCGTGAGGGCCAGGTCCGGTGCGCCCTGGAGCGCGAACATCAGGGCGATCCCGTATCCGGTGACGGACACCATCAGCACAGCGAGGAACCGTTTGTTGGCCTTGACCGCGGCCAGCGCGCCGATCACAATTCCCGCCCCGACCACGGGCTGCAGCGGCGAGTAGGGATCGATGAAGTACAGGTTGTCCGGCAGCGGCTTGCCCGCCAGCACCATGGCGGTCAGCGGCAGCGCAAACGCCATCGTGAGGATCACGGCGAGGTAGAAGTACAGGGAACCACGCTGCGTGCGGCCCGTAATCCAGACCGCGGTGTCGTCCAGGGCGCCGATGGTGAGCTGGTACATGCGGTCGCCGTCGATCCAGCCGGGAACGCGGGACTGCGCGCGGGCCACCAGGTTCCGTCCGCAGTACATCGCCAGGCCGAGGGCAAACGTGAGGGCGGTCAGTCCCAGGGCGGGGGTGAAACCGTGCCACAGCGCAAGGTGGCCGGCCTGCTCGGCCGGTGTGCCGGCGTCGGACGCGGTGGACGCGAACAGCGCGGCGTAGGGCTGGACCCAGGCGTCCACCGACGCCGGCCAGAGGCCGTAGACGATGCTGAGGATGCTGAGGACGGCCGGGGCTGCCAGGAAGGAAGGCTTGACCGCCTTGAACGTTGTCCGCTCAATCCCGGGCTTCACCGCGAACGCTCCCCACATAAAGCGCGCACTGTAGGCGAACGTGAGAACGGACCCGAGGACGATGCCCACGAGCACCACCAGGCTCCAGGCCTCGCCGCCGGAAGCGTGGTGGACAAAGGCTTCCAGCACTGATTCCTTGGCCACAAATCCGGCGAGCAGCGGGACGCCTGCCATCGAGGCGGCACCGATGCCGGCCACTATTCCGAGCGCACGGGACTGCCCGAACACGCCGGACAGCTGGCGCACATCGCGGGTCCCGGCCTGGTGGTCGATGATGCCCACCACCAGGAACAGGGTGGCCTTGAACAGTCCGTGGGCCAGGAGCATCGCGAGGCCGGCGAGGGCCGCATCCGGTGTGCCCAGCCCCACCACCATGGTCAGGAACCCCAGCTGGCTGACGGTGCCGTAAGCCAGGATGAGTTTGATGTCGGCCTGCCGGAGCGCCCGGTAGCCGCCCACCAGCATGGTGGCAAGGCCCAGCCCCAGCACAATGGACTGCCAGTACGCGGTGTCGGAAAATCCCGGGGCGAGCCGCGCCACCAGGTAGATCCCGGCCTTCACCATCGCCGCGGCGTGGAGGTACGCGCTCACCGGGGTTGGCGCTGCCATGGCTCCGGGAAGCCAGAAGTGGAAGGGAACCAGCGCGGACTTGCTGATGGCGCCCGCCAGGATAAGTACGACGGCGGCGGCGACGATGGCGCCGGAAGGTCCGCCGATCAGCGTGGGAGCCTGAGCCAGGATCGCCGAAATCCTGTACGTGCCGGCGCTGTGGCCCAGCATGATCAGGCCCACCAGCATGGCCAGCCCGCCCGCGGTGGTGACCATCAGTGCCTGCAGCGCCGAACGCCGGGCCGCCAGCCTGGTGCGGGCGAAGCCGATCAGCAGGTAGGACAGGATGGTGGTGAGTTCCCAGAAGATGAACATCAGAAGAAGATCGTCAGCGATCACCAGGCCGAACATCACTCCCGCGAAGGCGAGGAACTGGGCGCCGAAGCCTCCGAGATCCTGGTCCTTGAGGCTGAAGTACCGGGCGCAATAGACGAGCACCAAGGCGCCGACGCCCAGGATAAGGAGCGACATCACCCAGGCAAGGGGATCGAGCCGGAAGGCGAATTCAAGATCCAGCCCGGGAATCCACGGGAAGACCTCCGAGACCGCGCCGGCGTCCGAGTATACGGCGCCGTGCTGGAACAACAGCCAGACAAAAGAAGCAGAGGGCACAGCCGCCAGCGCATAGAACGCGTTGCGACCCCACGCCCTGAAGAGAAACGGCGCCACGGCAGCAACCGCAAAATGCACGGCAAGGACTGTGATCACTGGTATCTCCGCAACGTCAGGGATTCGATTGTCAAAAAGTTAGGGCAGGCGGTCATTCGTCAGGTTCGGTGGCCACAGTTTATCAAGGCACCACTGACACTTTTCCCGCACCAGATCGCGGGTCCCTGGAATTTCCCGGGTGTCCGGCGTATCATCACCGCGATGTTCGCCAGGGGCGGATACGATTCAGCCTATGAACACCGCCAGCGCTCCTGAGGCCATGCAGCCGTCATCAGAACTCGCGTCCGGAACCCAAGCCACCGGCAAGGGCCGAGTCCTCGCCTGGGCCGCCTGGGACTGGGGATCTGCGGCCTTCAACGCGGTAATGACCACCTTCGTGTTCACCGTCTACCTCACCTCCAATGCCTTCGGCGGCGAGGATCAGGCTTCGGCCGTTCTTGGCGGCGCACTGGCCATTGCGGGGATCGCCATCGCGCTGCTCGCTCCGGTGACCGGGCAGCGCTCGGACAACGGCGGGCGCCGCAAACTGTGGCTGGGGGTCAACACGGCCGCCGTGGCCATCCTGACGGGCCTGTGCTTCTTTGTGTTCCCACGGCCGGAGTTCCTGCTCCTGGGCGTTTCACTGATCGCGCTAGGGAATGTGTTCTTTGAGTTCGCCGGCGTCAACTACAACGCCATGCTGGCCCAGATCTCCACGCCGAAAAACATCGGCAAAGTCAGCGGATTCGGCTGGGGTATGGGCTACCTGGGCGGCATTGTGGCCCTGCTGATTGTGCTCCAGCTGTTTGTGCAGCCGAGCTTCGACTGGTTCGGCGCCTCCACCGAGGACAGCCTGAACATCCGGCTCGTGGCCGTGTTCTCCGCAATGTGGTTCTTCATCTTTGCCCTGCCGGTGCTGTTCGCCGTCCCGGAGCTGCCGCGGCCGGAGCGGGCCCAACCGCTGGGTGTCCTGGCCTCCTACCGCCTGCTGATCCGCCGGATCAAGGCAATCTACGCCACCAGCCCGCACACCATTTACTTCCTCCTGGCCAGCGCAGTGTTCCGGGACGGCCTCGCGGCCGTGTTCACCTTCGGCGGGATCATCGCGGCCGGAACGTTTGGCTTCGAGTTGTCGCAGGTCATCTTCTTTGCCATCTTCGGCAATGTGGTGGCCGCCGTGGGCGCCATCATCGGCGGGTTCCTGGACGATCGGGTGGGGCCCAAGGCCGTGATCATGGGTTCCTTGGTGGGGCTGCTGGTCGCCGGGACCATGATCCTGGTCCTCGGCAACGAAAACTACATCTTCTTTGGCACGGCGTGGGCCGGCAGCACCACCTTCTGGGTCTTCGGGCTGTTCCTTTGCCTGTTTGTGGGGCCTGCCCAGTCCTCATCGCGGGCTTACCTGGCCCGGCTGGCACCCCACGGCGAGTCCGGCGAACTGTTTGGCCTCTACGCCACCACCGGCCGTGCCGTCAGTTTCCTGGCCCCGGCGCTGTTCACCCTGTGCATCACGCTGGCCACTCCGCTGGTGGCCCCTGGCGAGGCACAGCGCTGGGGAATCCTGGGCATCATGGTGGTGCTGCTCGCCGGCCTGCTGGTCCTGCTGCCGGTGAAGTCGCCGGACAAGACCGCCATCGCCGTCGTTCCAGCCTCCTAGCGCGAACGGACACTTAAGCCCCACCCCCTTGAGGCGCCGAGGGCCGCAAGTGTCCGCTCGCGCCGCCGTGGGCACCCCCGCCCGAAACCGGCCTGCAAAGACTAGGCTGGTGGTATGAACGTGGACGAGACTGACCTCCCCGGCCTGGGCCGGCGGAAGGACTTCATGACGACTTCCGGCCGCCGCATCGGCGTCGTGGAGCTGCGCGAGGGCACGATGGAACTCATCGTTTCCACTTGGGACGATCCCGACACCTGCCAGGCGTCGATTCCCCTGACCGGCGACGAGGCCGCCACCCTGGGTAACCTCCTGGGCGGGCAGCACCTTGCCATGAAGCTGACTGAAGAGCACCGGGAGATCCCGGGCATCGTGACCCGGCAGTTCTCCATCGCCCCGGAATCCCCGTTCCAGAACCAGCCCATGGGGAAGGCCTGCATCCGCACCCGTTGCGGAGTCTCGATCGTGGCGATCATGCGTGAAGGCGAAGTGCTCCCGTCGCCGGGACCCGACGTCGTACTTCACTCCGGTGACCTCCTCGTTGCAGTTGGAACGCAAGAAGGCCTCGATTCGGCGGCCGACATCCTGCGCAACGGCTGAGCGTCATGGACCCGCTGGCCCTGACCCTCATTGAACTGGGGGCCGTTGTGTTCTGCCTCGGCCTCCTGGCCAGGCTGGCCGGACGGATCGGAATGTCACCCATCCCGCTCTACCTCGTTGGCGGACTCGCCTTCGGCGCAGGTGGCGTGGTCAAACTCGAAGGTATGCACGAATTCGCACATCTCTCGGGCGAAATCGGCGTGATCCTGCTGCTGCTTATGCTCGGTTTGGAATATACGGCTGCCGAGCTTTTCACCGGTCTGCGCAGGTCCTGGCAGGCCGGTGTTCTTGACCTGGTGCTGAATTTCCTGCCCGGCGCGGCGCTGGCGCTCCTGCTCGGCTGGGGAACGGTGGGCGCCATGGTTATGGGCGGTGTCACGTACATATCGTCCTCAGGGATCGCCGCCAAAGTCATCACGGACCTGGGCCGGATCGGTAACCGCGAGACCCCCGTGGTGCTGTCCATCCTCGTGTTCGAGGACCTGGCCATGGCTGTGTACCTGCCCATCCTCACCGCCACCCTCGCGGGCGTGAGCTTCCTGGGCGGGCTCACCACGGTAGCAATCTCGCTGGCCGTGGTCACCGTCGTGTTAATGGTGGCGCTGCGGCACGGCCACCGTGTATCAAAAGCGGTGCACAGCGAAAACTCCGAAGTATTCCTGCTCAACCTGCTCGGCGCCGCCCTGCTGGTGGCCGGCGTCGCGTCAGCCCTGCAGGTTTCGGCCGCAGTGGGCGCGTTTATGTTGGGTATAGCGATCTCGGGAGCTACCGCCCATAGCGCCACCCGGATCCTGGAACCGCTGCGGGATCTCTTTGCGGCCATCTTCTTTGTGGCCTTCGGGCTCAACACAGACCCGTCGACCATCCCGCCGGTACTCGGCTGGGCTCTGATCCTGGCGGCCTTCACTGCGACTACCAAGATGCTCACGGGCATCTGGGCTGCCAAGCGGGCCGGAATTGCACGCCCGGGCCGCTTCCGTGCAGGCGCCGCCCTGATTGCCCGCGGCGAGTTCTCCATCGTTATCGCCGGCCTGGCCGTGGCGTCGGGCGTAGTCCCGGACGATCTCGCCGCCCTGGCAACCGCCTACGTGCTGATCATGGCCGTCCTCGGGCCGCTGGCCGCACGCTATGTGGAACCGGTGCTCAAGGCGTTCGGCGGGCCTGTCCGGTTGGCCGCGAAGGCGTAGGCCACCACGCTCCCCGCACCGAGACGTGAGATCTCGGCGCAATATCGGACCGTTAGAGCCGAGACCTCACCCCTCGATGGAAAAGGCTCAGACCTCGGTGCGGTGGAAGTTCAGGTGGCTGCGGCTGGCTGTCGGCCCGCGCTGGCCCTGGTAGCGGTTGCCGTATTCCCCGGAACCGTACGGGAACTCAGCAGCAGAGGTCAGCCGGAAGAAGCACAGCTGGCCGATCTTCATGCCGGGCCAGAGCTTGATGGGCAGCGTGGCCATGTTGGACAGCTCCAGCGTGACGTGGCCGGAAAACCCCGGATCAATGAACCCGGCCGTGGAGTGCGTCAGCAGGCCCAGCCGGCCCAGGGAGGACTTGCCTTCCAACCGCGCAGCAATGTCGTCCGGCAACGTGACGGCCTCGTAGGTGGAACCCAGGACAAACTCGCCGGGGTGCAGGATGAACGGCTCACCGCTCTCCACCTCCACAAGCCGCGTCAGCTCGGGCTGCTCTTCGGCGGGGTCGATGTGCGCGTACTTATGGTTGTCGAAAAGTCGGAAGAACCGGTCGATCCGCACGTCCACCGAGGATGGCTGGACCATCGCGGGATCGTACGGTTCGAGGACGATCCGTTGGGTGTCTAGTTCGGCACGAATGTCGCGGTCAGAGATCAGCACCGTCCCAAATTACCTTGCGTTGTCCACAGCGCACACTTTTTCGTTGTTGCAGTCGCCTAGTGGGGCTAATGTTGCCTCAGCATGTCAGCCGCCGGATGGTCTCCCGGTTGGTACAACTGAACTGATCTGGGGTTGGTTTTGAATAAATATGCGGCGCCCGCCGTTGTGGCCATGTTGTGCGCGCTCGCCCTCGTGTCCCCGGCCGCCGGCATGTATTCCGGCCCGCCGGAGAATGCGCCGTCCGTCCAGGCAGGTGCCTTTGGACCGCGCACGGTCACGTTGGGACCGTCGGGAACAGCGGACGACGGCGGCGCACCCGACGTTAAGACCGGCACCGGGTCCCTGCTCGCCCCAGCCGTGGAACCGGTGATCACACCGGTGACGCCCGCCGGGGACGAAGGCACGTCAGGCACCGCAACGGTGCCGCCGGCCGCGACAGTGGCGGCCCCCGTTGCTACCACCTCCGTGCCCATCGCGCCCGAGCCGCCCTCCCTGCCACCCCTCTGGGCCCCCGACGCGGAACTGCGCCAGAACAAAACCGCCGCCCCCACCCCGCCGGCCCCCGCAACGGAATCCCTCGCTACCGAGTCCCTTGGCACCGAGGCCCTGGTGCCGGACAGCAACACGGCCGCCATCCTCACGGTTTTCACCAAGATCAACGAGTACCGGGTGTCCAAGGGCCTGGCACCGGTCAAGTACCACCCCACGGTGGCGGGCATGGCCCAGGAATGGTCCGACAGCATCGCTTCCCGGGACGTCATTGAACACCGCGCCAGCTTCTGGACCGATCCCCGCGCCCTGAGTCCCAACAATGGCGCCGGCGAGGTCATCGCCATCCGCACGGACCGCAACGCCGCAATGCTCGTTGAGTGGTGGAAAACCTCGCCCGGCCACAACGCCATGCTCCTTGATCCCCGGTTCAACGTCATGGGCGCCGGGATCTCCTACACCAACAACTTCTACACGATCTGGGGCGTGGTGAACTTCTTCGGCTACACCACCCTGCCCGCCGGCACCGTCACCTCCCCCGGAGGAAGCTCCACCGGCGGGGGCGCCTTCCCCCCTCCGCCGCCAACCGTGTGCGATCCGGCCGTCAAGCACATGCCGCCCACCCTGGATTTGATCAGCGCGGCGATCAACAGTGCCGCCGACCTGGTGAGCATTAACGCTTCGGGCCAGCTCATTAACCGCCCCTCCACAGGGAACAGGACCTTTGGTGCTGCCAAGGTCATCGGCTCCGGTTTCGGAACGGCCAAGGAAGTGTTCACCACTGACTGGGACCGCGACGGCGCCTATGACCTCCTGACGCAGTGGAACGACGGCCGTCTGACGCTCCACCGGGGTATCGCCACCGGAGGGTTCCAAACCTCGTTCACGCTGGGCTCCGGCGGCTGGGAAACCATGACGCTGGCTGTGGGCGGCTGGTGTGCCAACAACCGTCTGCCCCAGATCGTCGCGTTGGATACCGCCGGCAACCTGTACCTCTACCCGAATATGGGCCTGGCGGACATATCCTCACGCACAACCATGGCCACTGGAGTATCGGCCAGGAAGCTGAGCATGGTGGACTATGACGCCGACGGTTTCCAGGATCTCCTGGCCATTAGGTCCGACGGCGGTGTGCTGCTCTACCGCGGAGCCGGCACTCCGGCGCCACGCGCCGAAGCCCGGCTCACCGTCGCCATCGGCTGGACCGATGTGACCGGGATCCGACCGCTGCGGGACGTAACAGCCCTGAATTCCACGGGAGTGGCACTCCGCCGGGCCAACGATGTGGTGCAGTACTGGGACCTGAGCACCGGAACCCTGGCGTCGCCGTCGAACATCACCGGAAGCTGGGCGGGCCAGCGGCTGGCGCAGTAGCCCTCAGGCGGCCGTCCGTATTTCCAGGACATCTTTGAGCCGTGCGAGCTGGGACACTTCGGCCCTGATGGTGCGCTGGATGCCGGTGTTCATCAGGCCCAGGAGGCCCTTGGGCTGGTATTCGAGGGCGAACCTGACCCGGGTGCCGGCCGATTCGGTGCTGAGGTAGTACCCGCCGGTGGGCTGCGAGGGTCCGGAGATCACACGGAACTGGATCTCGGCGCCCGGCCGGGCCTGCGTTATTTCAAAGTCGGCGGGGATTGTCCGTCCTGACCGGCCCGTGGTTGTCTGCCGGTACACAGCGCCCTTGGTTCCGGCGGCACCGGACATCAAGTCGATGCTGCGGATGCCCTTGCGCCATAGGGGAAGGTTCATTCCATCCACCAGGAACGCGTACACGGTCATTGCGTCGCACCGGATAAGCACCTCGTGCTCTGCAAATACCATGGGAGTCCTTAGTTAGCGGCTGGTCAGGTGGTAGCCCGCCCCACCCCCATGACACCGCAGCTAACGGGTTCAGAGTAGCCACTCGGCCCGCCCCGGACCTAGCCACCGACAGCGCCGTTATTGAAGAGTTACTGGATGACGCGGCCGGTAGCGGCCATCCCGGCGGACACGGGTCCAGTGCGTGGTCACTGTTGCTGGCGCGTGATCGCATCTGCGCTAAGCTAAGTTCTGCCCCGCTCAAAACGGGGCGATGCGGCTGTAGCTCAATGGTAGAGCGCTAGCTTCCCAAGCTTGATACGCGGGTCCGATTCCCGTCAGCCGCTCCAATCTTTCTCACCACCGTTTTTCGCACCACAGCAGCTGGCGCGCTGGCGCGGCGACTCCCACTCCATACGGCCCATCACCCGGGGGCTGTTAGGCCCAGCCGTGTATCGTCAGAAGTCAGGAACCTCTTCGGTTCCGCTACAGGAGCAATCATGGCTGACAAGTCCCCGCGTCAAGCAGCATCCAAAAAAGCCGGCAAGTCCATCAAGGAAAAGCGCGCCGACAAGCGGGCCGCCGGAGCCCCGGCCACCTCCCTGGACATCACGTCCAAGGCCGCAAAAAAGAAGTGAGTGGCAAACAGAGCCACCTGACCCTGGGCGTCCTGGCGTCCACCCGGAAACCGGACGAACGCCGCCTCCCCATCCACCCCCTGCATTTCGAGCGGATCGCTCCGGAACTGCGCCAGCGCATCATCCTGGAGCAGGGCTACGGCGAGCGCTTCGGCGTCTCGGATGACCACCTCTCAACCCTCGTGGGCAAAATGGCCACCAAGGAAGCGCTGCTGGCGGAGTCCGACGTCGTACTCCTGCCCAAGCCCCAGCCGGAGGACCTCGCGGAACTGCGGGACGGCCAGATCCTCTGGGGCTGGCCGCACTGTGTCCAGGACCGTGCCATCACGCAGTTGGCCATCGACAAGAAGCTCACGCTCATTGCCTTCGAAGCGATGAACCACTGGGCGAGCGACGGCGGCTTCGGGCTGCACGTGTTCCACAAAAACAACGAGCTGGCCGGCTACTGCTCGGTGCTTCATGCGCTCTCACTCACCGGATCCACCGGCGACTACGGCCGCCGGCTCAGTGCCGTGGTGATCGGCTTCGGCGCTACCGCCCGCGGCGCCGTGACCGCGCTGAACGCGCACGGCATCCACGATGTCCAGGTGCTCACCAACCGTGGAGTCGCCGCCGTCGGCGCCCCGATCCACTCGGTCAACATCGTCCAGTTTGATCACGACGACAAGGCCCCCTTCCTGAGCCAGGTCATCACCGAGCGGGGCCGGGTTCCGCTGGCGCCGTTCCTGGCCGAAAGCGACATCGTGGTCAACTGCACGCTGCAGGACCCGAACAATCCGCTGACGTACTTGCGGACTGAGGACCTCGCGGCGTTCAGCCCGGGCAGCCTGGTGGTCGACGTGTCCTGCGACGAGGGCATGGGCTTCAGCTGGGCGCGCTCCACCACGTTCGCCGAACCGATGTTCACCATCGGCGACCACATCAACTACTACGCGGTGGACCACAGCCCGTCCTACCTCTGGAATTCCTCCAGCTGGGAGATCAGCCAGGCCCTGCTGCCGTTCCTTGAGACGGTCATCGGCGGCCCTGAGGAGTGGGACATGAACGAAACCATTTCCCGCGCCATCGAAATCCGCGAGGGCGTGGTCCTCAACAAGGACGTGCTGGAGTTCCAGCGGCGCGAGGCGGAGTACCCGCACCTGCCCGCTTAGCGGGCACCTGTCGGTCCGCGGCCAGCTTGGCCGCGGACCTTTACGCCCCGCCTTTTACGCCGGGGCCACCCGGCTGACGATCCGCAGCAGGTGGCGGCGGTCCTTAAGGTCCACCCTGAGCGCCAGCGCGCCTTTTCGGGCCAGGACGACGGCGACAGTCACCGCGGCGAGCGCCGGCACCCCGCCGGACACCATTAGTGCCACGTGCGGGTCCACGTGCTCGGCGATCCAGCCGAGCATGGGCCCGCCGATAGCCTGGCCGCCGATCAGCACCATGATGTACAGGCTCATGACCCGGCCCCGGATGCCCATATTGGAGCTGATCTGGACCAGCTGGTTGGAACCGGTCAGGAACATCAGGCACCAGAATCCGGACAGGACCATCACCACACTGAACCACACCATGGACGGCGCCAGCGCGGCCAGGCACAGCATCAGGCCATACATTCCGGCGCAGAACACCACGGAGCGGAGCCTCAACTGGCGGCGCCGCGTGGACGCGACAGCACCGGCCAACGCACCGAGTGCCACCAGGGCGTTCAGCAGGCCATAGCCGCCGGCACCGACGTCGTACACGTGGTCCGCGAATGCGGCAAGCAGGACCGGCAGGCTCATGGCGAAGACGGAGATAAAGCCGGCCATCAGCCACGGCCAGTAGATGGTGGGCTTGCTGAGCGCGTACTGCAGCCCCTCACGCAGCATCCCCTTTTTCTTGGGGGCGGGAGCGCTGACGAACAGCTGGTCCTTGCGCAGGAGCAGCAGCATGGTCACCGTGGAGCAGCACGCCAGCGCATTCGCGGCAAAAGCCCAGCCCGCGCCGACGGCGGTGAGCAGCAGTCCTGCCAGAGCCGGACCGATCAGGCCGCCCAGCTGGAACGTGGTTGAGTTGACGCTGATGGCGTTCCGGAGGTACCTGGGACCCACCAGCTCGTTGACGAACACCTGACGCGCGGGCTGATCCAGCACGGTGACCAGGCCCAGCAGCAGCGCGATGACGTAGACGTGCCACACTTCGATGGCGCCGGTCAGGGCAAGCACCGCCAGTGCCGCCGCGAGGACCGCGGCGAGGCTCTGGCACAGGATGAGGATCCTGCGCTTGGCGAACCGGTCCGCCATCATGCCGCCCCACGGCCCCAGAAGCAGCGACGGCATGAACTGCAGCGCCACGGTGATGCCCACGGCGGTGACGGAACCGGACAGTTCCAGCACCAGCCAGTCCTGGGCGATCCGCTGCATCCAGAGGGCGACGACGGCGACAAAGTGCCCGATCGCGAAGATGCGGAAATTGGGGACCCGCAGGGAGATAAACGTGTGCCGCCAGGGAAGGTGTTCACTGACGACGGCGATGGGTTGGGTCTGGGCGGAGGCGGCGGTAGCGGACGCGGAGGCGGAGTCGATGACGGGCTGGCTGACGGTTGCCGACGTTGGCGGTGGGGGTGCCACAGGGATGTCCTCAGGGAAGCGGGCGGACTGGGATGCTTCCCACGCTAGGCTGGTTCCAGGTGATTATGCAGCCCTATCTCGCCTATAAATACCATTACAAAGCGTAATAGCACCCACGCTGACGTGGGTGGACAGTCAGCCCGCAGCCAAAGGAGTCCACTGTGTACGAACCCACCCAGCTCCGTTCCTTCCTGGCCGTAGCCGAGACGCTCAGCTTCACCAAGGCCGCGGAGCGCCTGGGCCTGGCACAGCCCACCGTCAGCCAGCATGTCCGCAAGCTGGAGACGGCGGCGAAGCGCATCCTCATCAGCAGGGACACCCGCGATGTCCGGCTCACGGACAACGGTGACGCGATGGCCGGCTTCGCCCGCACCATCCTTTCGGCCCACGATGCCGCCACCCGTTACTTCTCCGGCTCGGCCATGCGGGGCCGGCTGCGGTTCGGCACGGCGGACGACCTGGCCATCACCGGCCTCCCCCGGATCCTTCGGGAGTTCCGCCAGGTCTATCCACAGATCAACCTTGAGCTCACCGTTGGCCAGAGCGACCAGCTGTACAAGAAACTCAATGCCGGCCAGCTGGACCTCGTGTTTGTGAAATGGGTGGCTGGCGTCAAGGACGGCACCGTGGTCCAGCACGACACATTTTCCTGGGTGGGGCTGGAACAGACGTCACTGGAGCCCGGGCATCCCGTACCGCTGATCTCATACCCCTCCCCCAGCCTCAGCCGGAAGCTGGCCATCGATGCACTGGAATCAAGTGGCCGGACCTGGCGGATCACGTGCACTACCCGGCAGATCAGTGGTGTCCTGGCGGCACTCCGGGCAGGCATCGGCGTGGCTGTGATGCCGACGTCGCTGGTTCCCGAAGACCTCAAGATCATCACCCGCCGGTTCGACCTGCCTCCAGTGGGCGATGTGGATTTCACCCTGATCCGGAACCCGCTGGCCAACGCCGAAGTGATCGATGCGCTGACCCAGACCATCGTCGGGCGGACGCTCAAGAAGTCGGTTTGACCGAATTTGCCGCAGGAATCAGGGCTGGAAACGAACCATTGAAGTAAAAGCCTGCCTCGCCTATGCTGGAATATCCATGGGTCAAGCAGTGGCCGGTTCAACACTACGAGTGCGCCATGCAGCCCATGATGCGGCCGCACTCGGGATAGGCAGCCAATGACGACAGCCGAGAACACCCATTTACACACTGTATATACCCAGCGACATAGCACCGTACGGCCGCTGGTCACGCATCATTCCAGCCATACCGCCGGCATTTCGCGGGCTGCCGAGTACATCGGCAAGCCCACGTGCGACAAATGTGGCACGGATGAATTCATCTATCTCGAGTCCTACATTCCACCGGTTTACCGGCGTGACGGGGCGGTCAGGACACTGGGCGAAGTCGCCTACACCTGCACCCGTTGCGAAGATTTCTCAGCCCACAATGTTCCTGCATCGTGGACTCCCCCAGGCTGGTATCTGGGCTAATTTACGCACGGTCTCCCGGCTCGCTCCAGGCTCGCCGAGCGCAGCCACCGGATCACCACTCAACTATTCAATAGCGAAGGCCCGGCACCCGCCACGGCGGGTTCTAGCGGTCGTTGCAACACCCAGAATTTTTGGGAGTTGCAACGACCGTGTCGTCTTTAACGGAAGAAGCTGCCAGCAGGAGGAAATACACGCCGGAGCAGAAGGTTCAGTTCTTTTCGGTGTTGGACCGGTGTGGGAGT
>NZ_PJIW01000021.1:0-90488 GCF_002929755.1 Arthrobacter sp. 4R501
TCTGGAACCGGACCACCTCTGCGGCCAGGGCGTTGCAGGGGCCTCATGAGGACCGGAACCTCAGCCAGCTCCGCGCTTACACCGTCGCCACCTGGCTCCTCGGCAACAACATCGCCGGCGCCGGAACCGGCGTTATGACGAACGTGACCGGCGGCAGCGGCGAACCGGGCATGGCAGTGGGCGGCGGTATTCCGTCACCGCGGGCACAGGTCCTCGTTACCGTCCCGGTGTTCTCGCTGCTGGGCCTCACCGACGAACCGGCCATGTTGGATGGGTACGGCCCGATCCCGCCGTCCATGGCCCGCCAGCTCATCGCCGACGGCGCCGAGTCCTTCCACCGCGTCCTGATCGATCCCCGCGACGGCGCACCGCTCGAGATCGGGCGGACCAGCTACCGCGTGACCAAAGCCCAACGCCAATGGCTACGACTACGCGACGGGAGATGCCCGTTCCCCGGCTGCAGCAACCACTCCCTGGACAACGAAGCAGACCACCTCCTCGCCTGGGCCCACGGCGGCCGTACCGGGATCCGCAATCTCGGCCAACCATGTCGCAAGCACCACAGACTCAGACACATCACCGGTTGGAAACCCACCACCGCCACCAAGAATGAACCACCCGGCTGGATATCACCCACCGGACGCCACTACAAAAGCGAACACCCCGACTGGGAACCACCCCACTGGCCAAAACTCTGGCCGAATGATCCTGTTTCGGAGCCTCAACCGTCCGGCCTTCATCTACCCAGCAATGAACTGCCCGACTGTGGGCTGCCATCGGACGACATCGTCCCAGACGACGCTCTGCCGGACGGGCCCGTGCCCGAAGACCCCTACCCGAGCTGGGACTTCACTGCTCACAGCACTGTCCGGCCGCCAGCGCCAAGCGACGCCAGCGCCAAGTGACGGCAGGGCCAACGTGGGCAGGGTTAGGGCACTGGCAGGGCCAAGACGGGCAGAACTGGGCTTCTCTGCCATCAGGCTCTCCTCTCATCAACGGCGCGAACGGACAGTTAGGGCACGGATTTCAAGGGCCGCAAGTGTTCGTTCGCGCCGGGTGGGTGTCGCGGAGAGCCCCGGCGGACTAGATTCATGAGCAAGATGACCAAGTCACGCAAAGAAGCGCAGGCGACCGCATACTGGACCACGGGCCCGGAACACGGCGAGCTCCGCAACGAGGCCCTGCCCGCTCCCGGGCCCGGCGAAGCCTTGGTCCGCACGCTGTATTCAGGCATCAGCAAGGGCACGGAAATTGTGGTGCACAAAGGCTCCGTCCCGCCCCGCGTGGCTTCGGAAATGCGCGCCCCGCACCAGGAGGGTACCTTCCCGTCGCCCGTGAAGTTCGGATATCTCTCAGTGGGCGTTGTGGAGGAGGGGCCCGAAGGCTGGGCGGGCCAGAAAGTCTTCTGCCTCAATCCACACCAGGACCGCTATGTCATTTCCACCGACGCCCTCACCAGGATTCCCGACGGCGTCCCCTCCCGCCGCGCTGTCCTCACCGGCACCGTGGAAACCGCCGTCAACGCCCTTTGGGAAGCCGGACCGAGGCTGGGGGACCGGATCGCCGTCGTCGGCGCGGGTCTGGTGGGTGGCATGGTGGCGACACTGCTGCGGACTTTCCCGCTGGCCCGCCTGCAACTCGTGGACGTGGACCCGGAACGCAAACAGTTGGCGGACAGGCTCGGCGTGGAGTTCACCCGCCCGGATGATGCCAAACCCGACTGTGACATCGTGTTCCACTGCTCCGCTTCCCAGGAAGGCCTCGAACGCAGCCTGCAGCTGGCCGGCAATGAGGGGGAGATCATCGAGATGTCCTGGTACGCCAACCGCAAGGTCACGCTGCCGCTGGGTGAAGATTTTCACGCACGCAGGCTCTCCATCCGGGCCAGCCAGGTGGGCGTGGTTGCCCGGGCACGGCGGCACCGCCGGACCAAGGCCGAGCGCCTGGAATTGGCTGTTGAGCTCCTCAAGGACCCGGTCTTCGATGCCTTCCTCACGGGTGCCTCCCCGTTCACGGACCTGCCGGCCGTGGTGCAGAACCTAGCCGACGGCACGCTCGAAGCCCTGTGCCATGTGATCGAATACCCCAACGCAGACAGCCCCGCGGACGCCAACCCCAAAGACAGGAAGTAGCCAGTGTTCAGCCTGACCGTCCGACGCCACTTTATGATCGCCCACAGCCTCCGGCGGGAGGCCTTTGGCCCGGCCCAGGCCCTCCACGGGGCGACGTTCGTGGCGGAGGTGACGTTCCGCCGTCGTGCGCTGAACCCGGACTCGATCGTCCTGGACATCGGAGCCGCCGGCGGCATCATCGAGGATGTGCTGTCCGGCCTCAACTACAAGAACCTGGACGAACACCCGGACTTCGAAGGCAAGCTCAGCACCACCGAGGCGCTCGCGGAATATATCGCCCACGCCGTCGCAGCCAAGCTCACCGATGACGACGACGGCCGCGAGCTCGCGGGGATCGACGTCACCCTGCGCGAAAATCCGGACGCGTGGGCCACCTACACCCTCGACCTGTCCGCCTGATCCCATGCTGGTCAGGTTCCTGGTCCCCGCCAACATCCGCCACAACTCCGGCGGCAACGTCTACAACGCGCGGCTCACCCAAGGCCTGAGATCGTTGGGGGTTGCCGTGGAGATACTGGCGGTGGAAGGTTCGTGGCCTGACGCCAGCGCTAGGGACCGACGGCGGCTGGGCGGCCTGCTGGGCGCCTGGGACCCAAGGCCGGACTCACCGCAGGCGGACGTCACCCCGGAAACGGTCACCCTCGTGGACGGGCTGATTGCGTGCGGAGCGCCTGGCGAACTGGAGTACGCCGCGGCCGCCGGACAACACGCGTGGGTCCTGCAGCACATGCCGTCGCCCAGCCACTCCGACGGCGAGGGGCGTGCACTGCGGGCGGCCGCCGGAGTGATCTGCACCAGTTCGTCCGCAGCGGCCTCGGCCGCAGAAAAGCACGGGCTCCGCGCCAGCCGGGTTGTCTTGCCCGGGACGGACGCGGCACCGGTGGCGTCGGGTTCGGCCCCGCCCCACATCATTGCGGTGGCCGCGCTGCTGCCTAACAAGGACCAGTTGCTGACCGTGGCCGCGCTGGCCAGGCTCCAGGACCTCGCCTGGACAGCGTCCCTGGTGGGAACGGACGACGCCGATCCCGCCTATGCGGCACAGGTCCGGGCAGCCATTGCCTCCCTTGGAATGGAGGACAGGGTGCGCGTGACCGGCCAGCTCGCCGGGACCGCACTGGCGGACGAGTGGAGCCGGACAGACCTGAGCCTTCTTGTGTCCCGGGCCGAAGCCTTTGGGCTTGTGGTGACGGAATCGCTGGCCCACGGGATTCCCGTCATCGTGCGGGAGGGGACCGGCGCCGTGGACGCCTTGGGCCTCGCCGGAAGACTCGCCGGCAGGCTCGCGCAACGAGTTGGCAGGCTCGCGGAAAAACCGGACGGCGAGCGTGGTGGTGAACGTGATGGCGGGACATATGCGGTGCCAGGTGCCGCCGTCGGACTCGCCGGACCCGAAGGCGACGCACCTCGTGGCAACGGACCTGAAGACCACCACGCGGACGTGCTCGCTGCCGTGATCCGGCAGTGGCTGGTGGACGAAACCCTCCGAGCCGGCTGGCGCGCCGCTGCCGTGGCGGCACGGGAACAGCTGCCCGGCTGGGACTCCACCGCCCGGAACGTCCAGGAAATCCTAGGCGTGCCTGCCAAAACGCCTCCTGCCAAAACGCCTGCTGAAGAAACCCCCGCCGCGGGGATGCCTACCGCTGCGCGTACGGCCGGTGGACAATAAGCCATGACCACGCTCCCGACCTCCGCCGCCGTACTGACCCCACAAGCCCTGATCCCACAAGCCCTGAGCCAAGATGCCCCGGATCCGCAGGTGCTCACCCCAGAGATCCTCAGGGCATGGGCCTGGCATAAGCAGGGCCTCGACGGCACACTCCAGGGCGCGGACGCCGCCGACGTGTTTAGCAGAGCGGGCTGGGCCCGTTCCGTCGGCGGCGCCAACCCGTACCTCACGCTCTTTGCCCGCGCCGGCACTAGCCGCGCGCAGGCGGATGCCGACGTCCTGTCGCTGAAAATCCATGAGCTGCCCACCGCCCGCGGCTGCACCTATGTGCTGGGACAGGATGACTTTGCGTGGGGCCTCCAGATCGGCCGGGACGCCGCGGTGGCGCCGTTCCGTGTGCTGGCAAGAATGGGCGTCGAGCGCGGTGAGATCACGCTGCTGGAGGAGGAGATCCTCCACGCCCTGGCCGAGGCCGGCAGCCCGCTGGACCCCAAACACCTCAAGGATCTCCTGGGCGATTCGGTCCGGAACCTCGGCGAGGAGGGCAAAAAGAAGGGCGCGGCCACCACGTTGCCCACGGCCTTGGGCCTCCTCCAGGCGGACGGCCGGATCCGGCGCGTGCCCGCCAACGGCCGGCTGGATCAGCAGCGCTACGCCTACACACTGTGGGGGCTGCCGCGCACCGCCATGGACGACGACGCCGCCCGCAGCCTCCTGCTGCAGCGCTATCTTGGCTGGACTGGCGGTGCCACGGTCAAGCAGTCGCAATGGTTCACCGGGTTCACCCTGGCCCACACGAAGGCAGCGTTGGCTGGCACTGGGGCGGTGGAGGTTCCCACCGCCAACGCTGAGGTGCTGTGGATGATGCCCGACGACGTCGGGCGGCTTGCGTTGTTCGAGGCGCCGGCGGAGGAACAGATTCAGCTGCTGGCCGGCACGGATTCGTTGGTGCTGCTCCGCAGGAACTCAGGGGATCTGTTTGCCGAGCAGGACAAGGGAAAGCAGGTCCTGGGTTCCACGCTGGCTTTGCAGGCTGACCTGCCGGACCATCCCGTCTTCGACCGCGGCCGGATCATCGGGCTGTGGCAATACGATCCCGGGAAATCACGGATTGCCTATTGGCTCTTTGACGGGGCCACACCCGCAGTATCCCGGCGCATCGCCGAGGTAGAGGCCTGGATCCGGGACGAACTGGGGGACTTCCGCTCGTTCAGCCTGGACTCGCCGGCCTCGCGCCAGGACAGGATCGACGCCCTGGATGCCGCAGGCTGAGAGTCGTGCAGGCAGGTGAGAGCGCTACAGCAGGCCCGAGACGAATTGCAGCCCGCCTGCGACCCGTTACAGCCGGCTGCGGTGCGCTGCGAAGAAGTCCCTGAGGACCGCTCCGCACTCCTCTTCCCTGACCCCGCCGTACACCTCAACCCAGTGGTTGAGCCGGCGCTCGCGGAGGATATCGAATACCGAGCCCGCCGCTCCGGCTTTCTCATCCCAGGCACCGAAGACCACGCGAGGAATCCTGGCCAGGACCACCGCGCCGGCGCACATGGCGCACGGCTCCAGAGTCACCACGAGCGTGCAGTCGGCCAGCCGCCAGCCGTCCCCGGTGCCGCCGTCGAGTTTGGACAAGGCACGCAACCGGTCCGCCGCCTGACGGATGGCCACTATCTCTGCGTGGGCAGTGGGGTCTCCCAGCTCTTCCCGCTGGTTCCGTCCGGAACCCAGCACGGCGCCGTCGGGCCCAATCACCACGGCGCCGATCGGCACGTCCTCGGTGGCCAGCGCGCGCCGGGCTTCGTCAAGGGCAAGACTCATCCATTCGAGGTGGTTCTTTTCTGCGGCGACCATGGCTCAATGATAGTTTCGAAGGATATCCAGCCTGCAAAGCATGGACGCCGGGAGGCATAGTGGACACGTTCAGGGACCGTCTGGGCCAATGGTTCAAACCATACGCCGCGCTGTGGCTGACCATGCTGGTGGGCGGCGCCTTGGTGGTCACCATGGCGCTCCTGGGTGCCGAGGTCTACAACAACGTGGTGGATGAAGAGGGACTGGCCGCCCTGGACCTGCCCGCGCTGGAGCTGTCCCAGGGCCTTCGGAACCCCGCGCTGGATGCCGGGGTGACGGCTTTCACCAACATCGGCGGGGGCATCGGCATGCCCATCCTAGCCAGCATCCTGACAGCCTGGCTCACGTTCCTGAGCCGGACCTGGCGGCCCATCGTCCTGGTGGGCGGCGCCGCGGCTGTCTCCACGCTGGCCACCACGGTGGGCAAGCGGCTCGTGGGCCGCACCCGCCCGGACCACGCCGAAGCTGTCCCGCCGTACGAGACTTCGCCGTCCTTCCCCAGCGGCCACACGCTGAATACGACGGTGGTGATCGGTGTCCTGGTGTACGTCATGTGCCTCCAGTTCGAAATGCTGTGGGCGCGCATCACTTCCATTACCGCCGGGGTGATCTTCATCATCGCGATGGGCCTGAGCCGGGTGTTCCTGGGCCACCACTGGCTGACGGATGTGATGGCCGGATGGTTCCTGGGCCTTGCCTGGGTGGGTATGGTGATCCTTGCGCACCGGCTGTTCCACGTGCTGCGGAAACGCGAGCACGCGGGCCCGGCACCCACGTTCGAACACCCCGCCCTGCGGGATGATCCGTCGAGCTGATTCCCGGCCGGGGGCCCTCCGCGCGGGTGATAGTTTTGACGCATGCGCACTCTCGTTGTGGACCACCCGCTGGTCGCCCATAAGCTCACCGTCCTGCGGGACAAGAACACTCCGTCACCGGTCTTCCGGCAGCTGACGGAAGAGCTGGTGACCCTCCTGGCCTACGAAGCCACCCGCGAGGTCCGCACCCAGCCGGTCACCATCGAGACGCCGGTCAGCACTACAGTAGGCACCGCATTCACCAAGCCCACGCCCCTGGTGGTCCCCATCCTGCGCGCCGGGCTCGGCATGCTTGAGGGCATGACCAAGCTGGTCCCCACCGCTGAGGTGGGCTTCCTGGGCATGGCCCGCGACGAAGAAACCCTGGACATCATCACCTACGCGGAGCGGCTCCCGGAGGACCTGACGGACCGGCAGATCTTTGTGCTGGATCCCATGCTTGCCACCGGCGGAACCCTGCGCGAAGCCATCAAGTTCCTGTTCAAGCGCGGCGCCTCCGACGTCACGTGCATTTGCCTCCTGGCCGCGCCGGAAGGCCTGGCCAAGCTCGAAGAGGAACTTTCCGAGGCCAACGTGACCATCGTGCTGGCCTCCATTGATGAACGGCTCGACGAGAAGTCCTACATCGTTCCCGGGCTCGGCGACGCCGGCGACCGCCTGTACGGCATCGCCGGCTGATTCGAGGCTGCTTCGGATTTCAGGTCTTCCGCTTTCCCACCGCCGCCGTTAGCCTGTGGCGCATGGACTGGAAACTTGAACTCGTCTTTGTGCCCGTATCCGACGTGGACCGCGCCAAGGATTTCTACGTCAACAAAGTTGGCTTCAACCCGGATTTCGACGAGCGGCCCATGGATGGCATTCGCTTCGTCCAGCTGACCCCGCCGGGATCCGCCTGCTCCATTTGTATTGGCGAGGGCCTCAATGACGCCCCTCCGGGTACGGCCCCAAGCCTGCAGATGGTGGTCAGCGACATCCAGGCTGCCCACGCCCACCTCAAGGGTAACGGTGTGGACGTCAGCGACATTGACGTGCAGGACTGGGGGCACTTCGTCTACTTCGCGGATCCCGACGGAAACAAGTGGGCGGTGCAGTACATCCCGGGCCGTGACGCCTAAGGGCGGCGCCTGGGGTCGCGACGCCTAAGCCGGTAACGCCTAAGGCAAAATAGGCAGCATGGACATCCCCAGACCTGCCGCCACACGAGCACCTGCCGCCGCACGAACACTGACCTGCCGGGCCGTCCTTTTCGATATGGACGGCACGCTGGTGGACTCCACGGCAGTAGTGGAGGAGGTCTGGGGAGAATTCGCGGCCCGGTACGGCCTGGACATCGCCGAAATCCTGCGCACTTCGCACGGCGTCCAGGCTGCCGATACCGTACGCCGTTTCGCGCCGGCGGGAGCGGACGTCGCGGCCCTCACCGAGGAACTGGGCGCGATGGAACGGGTGCGGACGGCCGGTATCGTCGCGTTGCCGGGGGCTGCCGAACTGCTTCGCAGTCTCCCGGCCCAGGCAGTGGCGCTGGTGACTTCAGCGGACAGGACCCTGGCGGACATCCGCATGGACGCTGCGGGGCTGGACATGCTGGCCACGGCCGTGACGGCGGACCTGGTCACACGGGGCAAGCCGCACCCGGAAGGCTATCTGATGGCCGCCGGGCTGCTCGGCGTGGAACCGGATGACGCCGTGGTGTTCGAGGATGCGCCCGCCGGAATCGCGGCAGGCGTTGGTGCGGGTATCCGGACGGTGGCCGTGGGTCCGTATGCGGGCGAATTGCCGGCGGGCGTGCTGCATATCGCGGATTACCGCGCCGTAACCGCCTCCGTGGAAACGGACGCCGCGGGACGGCAGCTCATTTCTTTCCGGCTTTGACCCGGCGGATCACCTTCGTAATCCGCCGGCGCAGGTCAGCGACGCCGGCCGCCGGCGCCGCTCAGTCGGCTAGTACCAGTTGTGCGACAGGTGGAAGTTCAGCGCCCCGCACGGTGACTGGTAGCGCTCCTGGATGTAGTTCAGGCCCCAGTTGATCTGCGTGCGGTAGTTGGTGACGTAGTCCGCGCCGGCGCTCGCCATCTTCTCAGCGGGCAACGACTGGACGATGCCGTACGCGCCGCTGCTGGCGTTGGTGGCCGTGGTGGTCCATTCGGATTCCTTGGTCCACAGCGTCTGCAGGCACTGCATCTGGTCAGCGGACCAGCCGTACGTCGCCAGTTGGCCGGCAGCGTAGGCCTGCGCTCCTGCGGGGTCGTTGACGGCCACAACAGGCGCGGGCGCAGGTTCCGGGGCCGGAGCCGGAGCGGGCTCCGGGACCGGGGCAGGTGCCGGTTCGGCGGCCTGGGGCGCCACGTTGATCTCGGCCGGCGCAGCTTCCGGGGAGGCCGGGGGCTGGATCTCGGCTGCCTCGAAGCTCAGCTTCGACTGGGCGCTGGCTTCTTCGGCGGCCTGGTCCGCGCTGGCCGCAAGCGACGCAGACTCGGAAGCGTGTGCCGCGGCGCTGACGCCGACCAGCAGGGCGCACGCCGTCGCGAACACCGCGACGCGCTGGCCCACGGAGGGAATCCGGGCCGCCTTGGACAATGGGGACATAGCTGCACCGAAGCGCGTCTGCTTGCGGTGGCTGTGGGACTTTGTGTCGCCCTGCGGGCGCGTTTGTACCTTGAATTCAGACATGATGGATCGCCTCTCACACCTGCGGAGTTAGCTGTCGGGTTCGGATGAGGGCATCCGGCCACACGGCGCAATCACGTGTTGGCTTAACCCCAAAGGGCACTTCGTGCCCGGGACGGTGGGTCCCCCGCCTCTGCCTCTGAAAACGGAATCCGGGAAGCGGCAGAGCTTGGCGTCATCCGGATATGCGGCCCAACGGGAACCGCACCTCATCGACGCTACAGGAGCTGGAACCTTAAGTCACATTTTGGTAACGGGAATCACGACGATGGTGTGTCGCCTTGCTGCGCTCGGGCCTCAGTGGGTCGCGCCAGCGCGCCGGCAGGGAAGAGCAATGCGAACTCCGTCCGTCCGGCCCGTGATGTCACTTCCACGCTCCCGCCATGGGCCTCCATGATCGACTGGACAATGGCCAGGCCCAGGCCGCTGGTGCCTTCGGACGCCCCGGCGCCCGAGGCCGGCGCTGTACCCTTGCGCGCCGCGTCTGCGCGGGCAAACCGGGAGAAAACGTGGTCCACGAATTCCGCAGGGATGCCCCCGCCGTCGTCCGTTACCGTCACCGCTGCGCCGCCATTGGCAGACTTCCTGACAGCGGTGACCACGGTGGTTCCCGGCGGCGTGTGCTTGCGGGCATTGGAGAGCAGGTTGACAAGCACCTGACGCAGTTGGGATGCATCTCCGGTGACGGCGAGCGGCTCGTCGGGCAGTTCAAGGCGCCAGTGGTGGTCCGGGGCGATGACTTTCTCGTCACTGACGGTTTCGATCACGAGTTGTGTGAGGTCAACCTCGCTGAGCTTCAGGGGCTGGCCCTCATCGAGCCGGGCGAGCAGGAGCAGATCCTCCACCAGGGTGGTCATGCGTTCGGACTGGCTTTGGACCCGGGCCAGGGATTTCCGGCCGTCGGGCGTGAAGCTCTCGGTCATGCGCATCAGCTCCGTGTACCCGCGGATGGCGGTCAGCGGGGTGCGCAGCTCATGGGAAGCGTCGGCAACGAACTGCCGCACCTTGGTCTCGCTCTTCTGCCTGGCTTCCAGCGCGTTGGCGACGTTGTCCAGCATGAGGTTGAGGGCGTGCCCCACGCTGCCCACCTCGGTGCCGGGGTTGGAGTTCGACGGCGGGACGCGCACCGCGAGTGCCACCTCGCCCGCGTCCAGCCGGAGCCGAGCCACCCGGGTTGCCACCTCGGAAAGCTGCTCCAGCGGCTTCATGGTGCGCCGGATCAGCACGGTTCCTGCCAGTCCGATCAGTGCCAGCCCGCCCAGGGAGACAAAAACAAAGGTCCACACCAGCGATGCCAGCGTGCTCTCCTTGGCGGCGAGCGGAAGGCCCGTGACAAGGACATCGCCGTAGCCGGTTTGCACGGCCACAATTCGGTAATCCCCGTTGGACAGCGAGCGGTTCACGGGAAGGCCGTTCTGCGTCAGCGCCAGCAGGGTCTGCTTGTCTTCGGCGTCGAGGGGTAGGCGTGTGGTGTCCGAGTCCAGGAAGCCGCCACTGGGGATCTGGCCGTCCAGGATCCGTGCATTCAGCGTTCCGACACTTTGCCCGCGGGAGTCAAGCGGGTCCGGCCTGCCGTTGAATCCGCCCAGGGGCGGGCGGCCCGGATCGTTCGAGCGTTTGGCGGCCTGGCTCAGCTGTTCATCCAGTTGCCCGGTGAGAAACGAGTCCATGGAGGCGTAACTGAACAGCCCCACGGCTCCGCAGATGGCCACCAGCAGGGCCATGGCCAACAGGATCAGGCGCGTGCGCAGATGCCAGGTGTCCGGTTTCAGCCAGCTCCGGGCTGGTGCTGGGGTTGCTCGCGGCGAGGACATGGAGCTGCTAGTCAGCCGGTTTGATGACGTAGCCGGCGCCCCGCACGGTATGGATCATGGGCGGGTGCACTGCTTCCACTTTTTTGCGCAGGTAGGAGATGTAGAGCTCCACGATGTTGGCCTGGCCGCCGAAGTCATAGTTCCAGACGCGGTCCAGGATCTGGGCTTTGCTGATCACGCGTTTGGGGTTCTCCATGAGGTACCGGAGCAGCTCGAACTGGGTGGCGGTGAGCTGGAGGTTGTCGCCCGCTCGGGTCACTTCGCGGGTGTCGATGTTGAGGACAAGATCGCCCACCACAAGTTCGGCAGTGTCCATCGCGGCAACGCCGGAGCGCTGGACCAGGCGGTGCAGCCGCAGCAGGACCTCTTCCATGCTGAACGGCTTGGTCACGTAGTCGTCCCCGCCGGCCGCCAGGCCCACGATCCTGTCCTGGACGGCGTCCTTGGCAGTCAGGAAAAGCGCAGGTACCTCGGGCGCGAAGGCGCGGATCCTGCCCAGCAGCTCAACGCCGTCGAATCCTGGCAGCATCACGTCCAGCACCAGTACGTCCGGGCGGAACTCCTTGGCAAGCTTGACGGCCTCCGGGCCATCCGAAGCCACAGCAACGGACCAGCCGGCCATGCGCAGCCCCATGCTCATGAGTTCGGAAAGGCTGGGTTCGTCGTCAACCACCAGGGCGCGGATGGGGGAGCCGTCCGGGTGGGTCAGTTGCGGAAGGTTGTTGGTCATGGAGTGCGAAGTGGCCATGGGACAACTCTCCGATCATTCGGTGAGCCCGCGCTATGGGGTTCCTGTGCGCACGCTGTGAATCCCAGCCTAGCGAGCTGGATGGGCGATCTGGGTGGCCGGGCGGGACGCCGACCATCCGCCGGCGGCCGCCTTCTCCGCTGGACAGGCGGCAAAACCCAGCAGGGAATCTCGGCAAGTCAGTGGCCGGTGAATTTCAAGGTCTTGATATGGAGAAAGGGCGAACATTGTTCGCCGGAGAGGGCTATTTGCGGACCTACGGCGGACAACAACTCCTAATCTGCCGCCAAATCAGAATGGTGATCTGTAACACAAATCCGCATTTTGTCTCAGTATGCGGAACGTTGCACCCATTGTTACTTGCAAGTTTTCATTGTTACGTTGCACACTTTGAATTGTGAACAAGAACTCAACAGCACCTGCAGCCGCAGAATATTGGCCCAGCACATCCGCTGCTGCCGACATGCGCTGTTGTCGAATGCACGCCTGATCTTCAGACCCCACGAAGTTCTTAGGCATTCGCCCCCAGCCCAGCGTAGGGCGCCATCCCCAGATTTCATTGCGGGGACAATCAGCATTCGAGCCGCGATGACGGCCATTCACATTGAGGTAAGCATTCATGTCAGTTGCATCCGGATACGTCCACATCTCCGTCCGTAACGCAGGCAAGGCCGGCCAGGCTTCCGGCCTCCGCCAGGGGTTCGGTGCCCGACCGGCGTTCGCTCCGGCCGCCCCCGGGGCCAGCTTTCCTGCCCCCGGCTACGCACCCCAGGGCTACAACCCCAGTTCCTACGGCCAGCTCCGCGCCGTCCAGCCTGCCGAAGCCGCGCCGCTCACCGCGCCCACTCCGGTGATCGCGGGACCCAACAGTGTACGCCCAGTCGCCAATGACACCGTGGCCCGCGGATTTGTCCTCTACATGGGCATCGACGAGGAGACCGCAGCGGCTGCCGGAACCTCCATTGCCAAGCTTGCCCAGGAAATCCGCGCTTACGCACAGTCACTCGTGAACGGTGCTGAAAGCTACGCGGCCGTGGCCGTGGCGCCGGCCGGCACCCCCGGTTCCGCGCTCGACGTCGTCCGTTCCACCTTTGGTGACCCCACCGTGAACGCGCAGAAGCGCACCGAGACTGCCCGGCTGCAGCAGCCCCAGGACCCGCGCCCGTCCGGCGTTCTGATCGACCTCGCCCGCCGCGAAGTCCACCTTGACGGGGAATCCCTGAACCTGACCTTCAAGGAATTCGAACTCCTGAACTACCTGGTGGAAAACGGCACCCGCACGGTTGGCCGCGATGAACTGCTTGAGGGCCTGTGGCGCAACGCCGAGGAAGTCCCCAACGAGCGCACCATCGACGTCCACATCCGCCGTCTCCGCTCCAAGCTGGGCCGCCTCGCCAACACCGTCCGTACCGTCCGCGGCCAGGGCTACCGCTTCTACGAGCACCCCGAAGTTATTGTCTGGGCCGCTCCGGAATACTCGATCTAGTCCTTCAGCGACGCACAAGAGCGGCATTTCGCCGTGCCTTAGACACCTCCTTCGTTCCTCAGTCGGCGATGCGGCACTACGCGAAATGCCGCTCTTGTGCGTTCGGGACCAGCGAGTGTTGGCCTCCACGGCTAATGTTCGACGGCGGCGCGGCTTACCTGTGTGGGCGTTAGGCTTGGGGGATGAGCGACCACCACATCAAACGCCTGGTGATCATGCGGCACGCCAAGTCCGACTGGCCCGGCGGTGTGGCGGATCATGAGCGGCCGCTGGAGGAACGGGGACACCGCGAGGCGCCCCTGGCCGGCAAGTGGCTGGTCAAACACGGTATCCTGCCGGACTTCATCCTGTGTTCCAGTGCGCTGCGCACCCGCCAGACGTGCACCTGGGTGTGCTCTGAACTGGGGGATAAGGCCCCGACGCCGAAACTTGAGGACGGCCTCTACGCCGCCTCTGCGCTGCGGATGCTCGCCGTGGTCAACCACGTGCCTGACACCGTCACCACGCTGATGCTCATCTCGCACATGCCTGGCGTCCAGGATCTCGCCATGCACCTGGCCTCCCGCGACTCAAACCACGACGCCTACATGGACGCCGCCACCCGCTACCCCACCAGCGCCCTCACGGTGCTGGAAACGGAGAAATCCTGGGCCGAACTGGATGGGCAGGACGCCCGGCTGACCAAGTTCAAGGTCCCGCGAGCCCACTAACGCCACGGGATCCACTGACCCCATGGGACTCACTGACCCCATGGGACTCACTGACGCCGCGGGACTCACTGACGCCGCGGGACCCGGCGACCTCCCGCAGCAGTCCGGCGACGTGCTGTATGCCCGGGCTGGCCGCCATGGTGCGGCGGTACACGATGCCCACCTGCCTGACCTGCGTGGGGTTGACCAGGGGCAGGCCGACGACGTCCGCAGGCAGTGCGGGCCGGCCGAGGCGGGGGACCAGCGCCACAACGGCTCCCTGCTCCACCAGTGCGATGTGGGTTGCGAAGTCTGGATCGTAGACCCTGATGTCCGGCACCCGGCCAAGGTCGGCGAAGATCCTCAGTAGGGCCTCGTTGCAGATGGCTCCGTGCGGCGTGCTGATCCAGCGCTCGTCCACCAGATCCGCCGGCTCCACCTGGCCGCGTCCTGCCAAGGGATGGTCGCGGTGCACCAGGACGTCCGCTACGTCCTCGCACAACCACTCGAGGTTCATGTGCTCCGGTATGACCAGCGGGACGGAGTTCCAGTTGTGGACCACACCCAGGTCCGCCTCCCCGTTGGCCACCCGCGCCACGGCCTCCCGCGGGTCCTCGGCCAGTACGCTGAGGTCCAGGTCCGCTCCGGATGAGGCCAGCCGTCCCAGCAGCGGCCCCACGAGGCCCCTGCAGGCCGTGGAAAAGGCAACAACCTTGAGGTGCCCGGTAGGTTTGGCCGGATCCGCCAACAGGGTGGATTCCAGTTCCTCGAGCTCCGACAGGATGCGCCGGCCGTACGCTGCCAGGGTGAGCCCGCGCTCGGTCAGCAGCACGCCGCGGCCGCGGCGTTCCAGGACGGGGAACCCGGTCTGTTTCTCCAGCTTCTTGATTTGCTGGGAGACTGCCGACGGACTGAAGCCCATCACCTCCGACGCCGCTATGACCGAACCGTGTTGTTCAATCGCCGTCAGTGCCCGCAGCGAACCGATCTCAATCATGAAGCAAACGTACATGATTCGACGCAGAATTCAACGCTGGTGCTTCATCTGCCGTTCTGCAAGAGTGGGACCGTGAATCTCCGACACTCCTGCCTTGCTGCCTTGGTCGCCGTTCTCTGGGGCCTGAACTTCGTGGCCATCGACTTCGGCCTGCATGCGAACGGCCGTGAGGTTCCCCCGCTGCTGTTTGTGGCCATGCGGTTCCTCCTGGTGGTCTTCCCCTGGATCTTCTTCATCAGGAAGCCCGACGTCAGCTGGAAGGCGATCATCGGCGTCGGCCTCTTTATGAGCGCGGGCCAGTTCGGCCTCCTCTACCTGGCCATGGCGCTGGGCATGCCGGCAGGCCTCGCCTCCCTGGTCCTCCAAGCGCAGGTGCTGCTCACTGTCCTCCTGGCCGCCGGGTTTCTGCGCGAGCGCCCCAGCCGGAGCCAACTGGCCGGCGTCGTTCTTGGCGTTGCGGGGCTGGCCGTGGTGGCCGTCGGCCGCAGTGCCGTGGCGCCGGTGCTCCCGCTCATCATCGTCCTGGGTGCCGCGCTGTCCTGGGCGGCCGGGAACGTCATTGCGCGTCAGGCCAAGGCCGCCTCCGGGCTGGGGCTGGTGGTCTGGTCCGGCGCAGTGGTGCCCCTGCCCCTAGCCGGGCTGTCGTTGCTGGTGGACGGGCCGGACGCGGTGTTCGGCACGCTGGCAGACCTCCAGCCGGCCACGATCCTGAGTGCGCTGTACACGGCCATTTTCGCGTCGCTGGTGGGGTATGGGATCTGGAACCGGCTCCTGGCCAGCTATCCGTCGTCCGCCGTGGTGCCCTTTACCCTGCTGGTGCCCGTGGTGGGCATGAGCGCGGCCTGGCTGGCGTTGGGGGAGGTGCCCACGCCGGCGGAACTGGCTGGCGGGTTGCTCCTCCTGGGCGGGGTGGCGACTGCCGTGCTCACCCGCCGAGGCCGGCAGGTTCTGCGGTTGGGTCAGCGGCGCGGCGCCGGTTTGGCGCCCGTCTTGGTGCCCGGTTTGGGTGCCGGTTTGCGGACCGGGGAGGCGGACGACGACGGCCGCTTGGCTGCCGAGGCTGGCATCCGGGCGGGTGCGCGGGAGCCCGACGCACGCTGACCGGTGGCGGCACCCCGGGGTGCCGCGCCCCCGGTTGACGCGCCCCGGGCCGCGGTGGCTCCGGTTGCCGGGCGCCGCGCAGCAGGGCGGCCAGTGCCGGAAGCGGGCCGCCGCTTGGCTGGCGCGGGCCTCCCTTTGGCAGTCCCCAACCGCCTGCCCGCCGGCCAGACTGCGCCAAGGAACAGGACCGCTAGCGTGGCCACCGCTGAGGCCCCACCCCAGTAGAAGTAGTTGTCTGGATCCCCGGTGGGGAGCGGCGTGCCGAAGATCGACGACTGCTCGGCGAAGGCCAACTCCCAGGTGCTGACGAAGGCAAGGGAGAAGGCAATGGTGAGGCTGGATCCCACAGCGGTGGCCACCAATACAAAGTGGCGCCCGCGGGCCAGGACCTCCGCCACGGCCGCAACATAGGCCAGCGCAACCAGGCCCAGGAACGTGACCATCACGGCCTCTTCCAGGGTGATGGCGGTGAGCACCAGCATGCCCACGGCGGCGACGGCCGCGATCACGGCGAACTTCCCGCTGTTACCCATGTGGCGCATGTGTCCAATCATCCCTGCTACTTCACGACATAGCCGCGCATGATTGCCATGATTGCTGCAACGCTTTGATCACGGGTGCGTTCCGGGTTGTACGTCTGCCGGTCAAGCCCCACCACAAAGCAGGCGCCAAAGATCGCCGTTTCGAGGCTGCCCCGCAAGACCGTTTCGTCCACCGGGTAGACGGCAGCCACGTTCTCTATGGCCGCGCCGATGACCGCCAGGAGTTCAGACCGGAGGACCGCGAACGTGTCCCGCCATTCGCTGGGAGTCCGCCAGTTTTCGCTCACCCACAAACGGGCGAAGGACGGGTAATCGTCCATGAAATCCATGGCCTGGCCGATCATTGCCTCCATGGCCACCAGTGGATCGGCACCGGGCTGCCCGGCCTCGCTAAGCAGGCGTGCCTTCAGGATGTCCACGCCGTGCCGCAGCAGCTGCGCGATCAGGTCCGACTTGCTGCCGAAGTTGTAGTAGACAGTGCCCTTGGAGACGCCCGCCGCCGCGGCGATCTCGTCCACAGTGACACCCGCTGCGCCACGCTGGCCGATCAGCTCCATGGACGCGTCGAAGAGCTTCTGCCGGGTGGCATTGGTCCGGGCCGGGCGGAGTTTTTTCTCGGCGGGACCGTGCATGGCTGGATCGTGCATCGCGGGATCATGCCCAACGGGATCGTGCACCCCAGGCTCAGGCACCCCAGGATCGGGCACCCCAGATCCCGGCGCGGGCGGGCTCATACCGCGATCTCCGGTTTGAGCGTTTTGAGCGTCCAGTACTTGTGCTTCCGGACCGCAAACGTGGACATCGCCGCGCCCAGCAACGTGTAGCCGAGCAGCCCCAGGACAGTGGGCACGATCCCGGACAGGTCCGCGCCGTAGATGAGGTGCCGCATGCCCGTGACCACGTAGCCCATGGGCAGGATTTCGTGGACAACATGGAGCGGCTGCGGGGTGGTCTGCCAGGGGAATGTGCCACCCGAGGACACCAGCTGTAGCACCAGCAGGATCAGCACCACCAGCTTGCCGGGTGACCCCAGCAGCGCGACGATGCCCTGGATGATGGCGCTGAAGGCCATGGCCGCGGCCAGCATAAACAGCCACATCAGTACCGGATGCGCGGGGTTGAGGCCCAACGCCAGGTTCACCACGAGGGTCAGCAGGCTCGCCTGCACCACCGAAACGGCCAGGAATGGAAGCCAGCCGCCGACGGCGATTTTCCAGGCCGGGGCGTTCGACGCCAGGGCCCGCTGGGTGATGGGCCGCATCGCCTGGACCAGCATGAAGATGCCGATCCACAAGGCCAGCGTCAGGAAGAACGGTGCCAGCCCCGCGCCGTAGGAGTCCGCCTTTGCCTGGGAGACATTGCTGACCGCAACAGGATCGGCGATCACCTCTGAGAGGCTGCTCTTCTGCGAATCGTCCGGGTTGGGCACCTGCCCGGCTCCCTTGGAAATTTCGTCGGTCAGCGTCCGTGAGCCGTCAGCGGCGGTGCCGGCCCCGGCTTCCAGCTGCCCCGCACCGGCGTCGAGCGTTTGCGCCCCTTCCGCGAGGCGTCCGGCGCCGTCGAGCGCAGTCTGCTCGCCGGTGGCCAGCGTGGCCGCCCCGGTGTGGAGCTGGTCAGCGCCACCGGAAGCCTGAACAATGGCGTCCTTCAGCGCGGGGGTGGCCGTGGCCAGCTGGGCTGCGCCGACGCTCACGGCTTCGGAGCCGTCCGCGAGCTGCTGGATCTGGGTGGCGTCGGTCTGGATCCGGGTTTTCGCCGCGGCCACGGGGCTGGAGGCGGCCACGGTATCGAAGTCGGCCAGGATTTTGTCTGCCTGCACCTGGGTGATGACTTCGGAGGCGACCAGGCGGGCATTCGATTCGATCACGCGCGTCCGGAGCCCCTGGTCCGCGGCATCAAGCTGCGTGACGACGTCCTGGACCTTGGTGTTCAGCTGGGCGTTCCCCGCGGCAACCTGGGCCGCGCCGTTGGCCAGCGTCCGGGTGTCGGTGGGCAGCGTGGCGGTGCTGTCTTTCAGGACGGAGAGCCCGCCGCTGAGCTGCCCGGCGCCGTCGGTCAGCTGATTGGCCCCGTCACGCAGTTTCAGCTGCCCGTTGTAGAGCTCGCCGGCTCCCGCGCTGAGCTCGCTGGTGCCCGTATGCAGGGTGACGGTCCCGTCGCGGAGGGTGGCCACGCCGCCCGCCAGCTGCCCGGCGCCGTCGGCGGCCTTGAGCATCTGGGCGTGGATGGTGCCGAAGCCGGTCAGCAGCTGGTTCGCCGTCTCTTCGCCCACTTCCTTGGCCACAGTTGTGTGCACCGCGGTGGTCAGCTTGTCCACGATGGTGCTCAGCAGGTAGTTGTTGGCATCGTTGGTGGTGACGTTCAGCATCGCCTGGCTGGCCGAATCGAAGCTGCCGGGTGAGACCAGGTTCGTGGAGAACTCTGCCGGGATTTTCAGTGCAAACGCGTACTTGCCGCTGCTGACACCTGCGTCGGCCTCGGCCGCCGAGGGGACCGCCTGCCAGTTGAAGACGTTCCCCTCCACCAGGCCGTCCGCCACCTTCTTGCCCGCCTGGAGCTCGGTGCCGTCGCTGGACGTGGCGCCGGTGTCTTCCACCACCAGAGCGGCCTCGATCTGGTTCAGGTTCTCGTAGGGATTCCAGTTGGCGTACAGGTACACGGCCCCGTACAAGAGCGGCACCATGATCAGGGCCAGGATGGTCAGCTTCGGCAGCAACCCACCGGTCATCCGCTTGAGTTCGGAACGGGCCAGCCGCAGCACGGTCACTTGGCATCCTCGGTTTCGAGTAAGAGGGATTCGGTTTCTTCGTCTGTGAGAGCCGGCGCATCGGACGCTTCGTCCACGTCAGGGACGGCGTTACCGATCACCGCGGCCGGTCCCGTCCACCCTGCCGGGAGGGCAGTAACGGTGACGACGACGGCGAGCGGCCGGCCGGCGTCGTACGCCAGCTCCTCAAGCCGCGGGAGCCAGTCCGCAGCGTGGGCACCGTGCCTGTCGGGGGAGTCCACCACCAGGAGGTCGGTGTGCGGGTTGGCGAGGGCCAGTGCCGTCAGCAGTTCAGTGCGCCGGTCCGGCGCCAGCTGCTCCGTCCACAGGTCCGCGATGTCCTCGAAACTGTTGACTTTGAGCCAGGGCTTGCTCAGCAGCGCGCCCCGGTAGCGGCGGGGGATCAGGGCGAGGTCCTCGGTGACAAGGTCCCGGACACTGAGGTGCTGCTCGGGCTCATTCACGTTGGGGGAATCCACCAGGGCGCTCGCGAGGCGGAGGGATTTGGTGCGTTCGTTGGCGTCCCAGGACATCCGGCCGCCAGTGGGTTTCATACGCCCGCTGATGGTCAGGGCAAGGGCTGTCCGCTGGTTCTGGCGTTCGGCGGTGACGAGGAGGAGCTCACCCCGGCCGACGCGCAGAGAGGTGGGCGGAAGCAAATCGTCGCGCCGGCCCTTCACAAGGAGCTGCTGTACGGAGAGCAAAATGGCCTTTCGAAAGTGTATGTCCACCTCCAGTCTAACTGAACTGACTGGTCAGTTCAAATAGTGCGGTTGGAGTAGGCGCGGGTGGAATAGACCAGCGCCACTTGCGGCCTCTCCTACAAGCCGTACTTCTCCAGGAGCCGCAGCCACACCTCGCTGACCGTGGGAAACGATGGCACCGCATGCCACAGCCGCTCCAGCGGGACCTCGCCCACCACTGCGATGGTGGCCGCGTGCAGCAGTTCGCCCACGTCCGGGCCCGCGAAAGTGGCGCCGAGCAGGACCCGCCGGTCCTCGTCCACCACCAGCTGCGCCCAGCCTTCGTAATGTTCCGAATGCAGGGACGAACCCGACACTTGGATTGGCAGCTCCACGGACGACACGTTGTAGCCGTCCCGCTTTGCCTGCTCCACCGAGCGCCCCACGGCCGCCAGTTCGGGATCCGTGAACACCACGTTCGGGACAGCATGCTGGTTGGCGGTCTGGGCGTAGCGGCTCCAGGCCGCGGGGACGCCGCTGAGCTCGCCCTTGGCGCGGGCCGCGATGGCGTCGCCGGTAGCCCGGGCCTCGTACTTGCCCTGGTGCGTGAAGAAATTTCTGCCTGCGGCGTCGCCAACAGCGTAGAGCCAGGGATCCTCACCTTCCTCGCCCTTCTCATCCGGGGTGCCCGGAGTGCCCGGGAGGCCCTGGACTAGTCCAGTGGAGTCGGTGGTAAGTTTCAGCGGCTGCCCGTCTTGCGCCTCGAAACCCAGGCTTTCCAGCCCGAGACCTTCGAGGGCGGGATGCCGGCCTGTTGAAACGAGGACCTTGTCCGCAATGACGGTGGTGCGGACGGCCGGCGTCTGATCCTGAAGTGTCAGGGTGAACGTGCCGTCGTCGTTTTCCCGGACACTTTCGGTGGACGTGTTGAGGCGGACCGCCACGCCGTCCGCGCGCAGCCCCGCGACCACAAGTTTGCTGGCCTCTGCGGGGAACGTGCCCAGCAGGCCGCTCCTGGCCACCAGCGTCACGTCCGAGCCCAGGCGTGCGAATGCCTGCGCCAGCTCGCTGCCCGCGACGCCCCCGCCGATTACGGCCAGGCGCTCCGGTACCTCCTTGGCCGAGGTGGCTTCGCGTGTGCCCCAGACCTGCAGGTCCGCCAGGCCCTCGATGGGAGGTGTGGTTGGCGTGGAGCCGGTGGCGAGTACGACGGCGTGACGCGCCTTCAGCTCGTAAGTGTTGCCGTCCAGCCCGGCTACTTCAACGGTGCGCGGCGCGGTGATCCAGCCGTGGCCACGGATCAGCTCAATCCCTGCATCTTCCAGCCACTTCACCTGGCTGTCGTCCTGCCAGTTTGCGGTGAAGTAGTCCCGGCGCTTCAGGACTGCCGCTGCATCCAGTGTCAGGGTGACGGCTTCCGCTGCGCCGGGTACCGTCTGTGCGCCGTGTAGGGCGGTGCCGGGGCGGAGCAGGGCTTTGGACGGAATGCAGGCCCAATACGAGCATTCGCCGCCCACTAGTTCGGCTTCAATAAGGACAGCCGTCAGGCCGCCCTGGACCACCCGGTCGGCGACGTTTTCCCCCACGGCACCAGCGCCGATCACAATGACATCGAATTCACGTTGCAGCGTTTCAGGCGTCATTCGTCCAGCCTACGCCCGCCTCGCGGGAGGCGGGGAGCGCCGTCGTCATCATTCCAGTGACTGCAGAACTGCGTAACTTTTGACCGCGTCGTGCGGGCTCGCCCGCACGAATCCAGGGTCGGTGCCGGGTTTGCCACCAAAAGTGACGCATTTCCGCTGGCAAGGCGCGGGTGGCCGGGCTGTTCCTGGGGCCGAGGCCGGTGGCAGGAAAAGGGACACGGCGCTTAACGACAAAAGACCCGTACCAGCGAACCGATACGGGCCTTTCTCTGTGCGCCCAGAGGGATTCGAACCCCCGGCCTTCTGTTCCGTAGACAGACGCTCTATCCAGCTGAGCTATGGGCGCATTTTGTGTTTCGCGGAGTTTCTTGCTCCCCGAACCTCGAATTACTTTACGCGAGGGTGGCCCGGAGTACCAAATCGAGAGGCATGTAATCTAGCCAACTAGACCGGTCTAGGTGACCTTCGTCACTTAAATACAGCCGTTTGTGCGCGGTTTTCCTTGAATTTGCGCGGTTTTCGGCTCCAACGATCACGAACGTGCACCGCTGGCCTCCCATGACGCCCCTGGGTGGCCAATAGCATTTAGTCCACACCGATGACCCCGAGGAAGGGAACCGCAATGGGCGATCTCGCACGACTGCCGCTGCTTGAGAAAGCACCCACCACGCATGCTGGCCTGCTGGCATGGGTCGAAGAGGTTGCTGGACTCACGCAGCCCGACCGGATCCACTGGGTTGACGGGTCCGAACAGGAAAACACGCGTCTTACCGATGAACTCGTCGCAGCGGGAACGCTGACCCGTCTGAACCAGGAACTCTTCCCCAACTCTTTCGCTGCATTCTCTGATCCCGCGGACGTAGCCCGTGTGGAAGAGCAGACCTTCATCTGCTCCGAGAAGGAGCACGACGCCGGCTTCACCAATAACTGGATGGCCCCGGCTGCGATGAAGGAAAAGCTGCGTGGGCTGTTTGCCGGCTCCATGCGCGGACGCACCATGTACGTCATCCCGTTCGTGATGGGACACCTGGACGCTGAGGATCCCAAGTTCGGCGTGGAGATCACCGACAGCGCCTACGTTGTTGCCTCGATGCGCATCATGGCCCGCATCGGCACCGACGTGCTGGACCGCATCACCGAGACCAACGCATTCTTCGTGCCGGCCCTGCACTCCCTGGGTGCGCCGCTCGAAGTAGGCCAGGCTGACGTGCCGTGGCCGTGCAACCCGGACAAGTGGATCGTTCACTTCCCCGAGGAGCGCTCCATCTGGTCCTTCGGCTCCGGCTACGGCGGAAACGCGCTCCTGGGTAAGAAGTGCTACGCCCTGCGCATCGCCTCCGTCATGGCCCGCGACGAAGGCTGGCTGGCCGAGCACATGCTCATCCTGAAGCTGACCTCGCCCGAGCAGAAGACCTACTACGTCTCGGCAGCCTTCCCCTCCGCCTGCGGCAAGACCAACCTCGCGCTGCTCGATCCCACCATCGAAGGCTGGAAGGTGGAGACGCTGGGTGACGACATCACCTGGATGCGTTTCGGCAAGGAAGGCGAGCTCCGCGCCGTCAACCCCGAGGCCGGCCTCTTCGGCGTGGCTCCGGGCACCGGCTGGGGCACCAACCCCAACGCGATGCGCGCCATCGCCAAGGGCAACAGCATCTTCACCAACGTGGCACTGACCGACGACGGCGGCGTGTGGTGGGAGGGCATGACTGAGGAAGTGCCCGCTCACCTGACCGACTGGCAGGGCAACTCCTGGACCTCGGATTCGGACAAGCCGGCAGCGCACCCGAACTCCCGCTTCTGCACGCCGATCGACCAGATCGACATGCTGGCCGAGGAGTACAACAACCCGGACGGCGTGGAGCTTTCCGCGATCCTGTTCGGCGGCCGCCGCAAGACCACGATTCCGCTGGTCACCGAGGCGCGCAGCTGGTCCAACGGCATCTTCATGGGCTCCACCCTGTCGTCCGAGACCACTGCCGCTGCAGCCGGTGAGGTGGGCGTGGTCCGCCGCGATCCTATGGCCATGCTGCCCTTCATCGGCTACGACGCAGGCGATTACCTGAACCACTGGGTCAACCTGTCCGCCAAGGCCAACCCGGAGCGCCTGCCCAAGATCTTCCTGGTCAACTGGTTCCGCCGCAACTCCGAGGGCGGCTTCGCCTGGCCCGGATTCGGTGACAACGCCCGCGTCCTCAAGTGGGCCATCGAACGCCTCGAAGGCAAGGCTGACGCCGTGGAGACCCCCATCGGATTCGTTCCCACCGGCGATGCGATCGACCTCAAGGGGCTGGACATGACGCCTGCACAGGTCGAAGAAGCAGTCCGCGTCGACCCGGCCGAGTGGGCCACCGAACTCGCTTCCATCGAGGAATGGTTTGCCAACTTCGGCAGCTCGCTGCCCGAGGCGCTGCAGTCCGAGCTCGCCGGCCTGAAGGCCCGCCTGGGCTGACACTCCAGTAAGTACGACGGCGGCCCCGCACCTTCCCCCTGGAAGGTGCGGGGCCGCCGTCGTCCCCACCAATTGATTCAGCTGGCCAGCCAGATGTCCGGGCCGAAGACTTCGTAGTGGATCTTCGTGGCGGGGATTCCGGCGTTGATGGCCTCGTTGCGGATGTGCTTCATGAACGGCAGCGGCCCGCAGAGGTATAGCGACGCATTTGCCGGCAGGTCCACTTCACGCAGCGACATGAAGCCTGCGTTGGAGCCGGCCTGCGGTTCTTCCAGCCAGAGCTGAAGGTCGGCACTCTTGAGGCGTTCGACGTCGTCCGTCATCTGGGAGCGCAGCGCCCAGGACTCCAGATCGCTTTCCGCGTGCAGGACCAGGACCTGGCGGTCCGAGCCGGCTTCCGCGAGGGAGCGCAGGATGGACGCGGTGGGCGTGCAGCCAATGCCGGCGGAGGCCAGGACCACCGGGCCCTCGCCTTCCTTGAGCGTGATTTCACCGTAGGGGTTGGAGATTTCGAGGACGTCGCCCACCTGGACGGTGTCGTGCAGCACGGGCGAGACTTCGCCGCCGTCGTCCTTCTTGGTGGTGAAGCTGCGGCTCGTGCCGGCGTCGCCCGAGAGCGAATACTGGCGGACCTGGCGCAGCCCGTCCGGGAGGGTGACCTTGACGCTGACGTACTGGCCGGGCAGGGCGGGAGTGATGGGGGTGTCGTCGGCCGGTTCCAGGGTGAAGGTTATCGAGCCGGTGCCGGCGGGGGTCTTGGCGGCGACCTTCCAGGGGCTCCACATCGTGCCGTTGGCCTGTGCGGCGTAGAGGCCCTTTTCGAGTTTGATCAGGGCGTCCGCCATCAGCCAATAGACCTCGGTCCAGGCCTCGGCGATTTCCGGCGTGATGACCTCGGCCAGGTCTTCGGCGATGGCGGCGAAGAGGTGCTCGTAGACCACCTGGTACTGAGGTTCGGTAATGCCGAGGGAGGCGTGGCGGTGGGCGATGCGGGCGAGTACCGTCTCCGGCAGGGTGCCGGGGTTGTTGACCAGGTGGGTGGCGAAAGCGGCAATGCTTCCGGCCAGGGCCTGCTGCTGGTTGCCGTTGCGCTGGTTCGAGCGGCTGAAGAGCCCGTCCAGCAGCTCCGGGTGCGCTGCGAAGAGCCGGGCGTAGAACTTGGGGGTGATTTCGCCGATCCGGGAACCGACCAACGGGAGGGTGGCCTCAATGACGGGGCGGGATTTGTCCGAGAGCATGCGTACTCCTGAGGTAGGGGCCCGGGGCGTACATCCGGACCGCGGTCAATACATGTATTTGAAATACAAGTATTTATACCTAAGTTCTACACTTCGTAGAAGAGATATCAAAATTGAGGACTACGGATCCGGAAATGCCCGGGCTGCAGGGGAGCCGGGAGTCAGAGCCCCGGGCGGAGCCCGATCGACTGGAACACGGGCGCCATCTGGCGGGATCCGGGAAGGGTGGACACCACGATGTCGTCGAGTTCCCGGTAAAAGGCTTCCCGGGCGCGCGAGAGGGCACCGCGAAGCCGGCATTCGTTGATGAGTGGGCAGTCGCCGTTCAATGAATGGCAGTCCGCCGGATCCACCCGGGTGTTCAGGAGCCGCAGCAACTGGCCCACAGTGGCCTTGCGTCCGGCGTCGTTGAGCCTGGAGCCGCCGTTGCGGCCGCGTTCGACGTCGATCACGCCAAGTTCACGGAGCTTTGCCATGGCCTTGCTGACGTGGTTGTACGGGGTGCCCACGGCGTCGGCGATGCTCTGCGTGGTCAGCAGGTTGCCGTCAGGGGCTGCGGACAGCACCATCATGGCCCGCAGGCTCACATCCGCGAAGGCATTGATCTTCATGTCATCAACCCAGTGGAGGTCTAGTCCACCCAGACGGTGGGTTCGCTGGTGTCAGCGGCGAGCTGGCCAAACTCCCGTTCGTGGGTCCCGGTGTTGGCGGCGTAGGGGAGGACCGCGGCGAAGACGGATCCGTCGCGGTGTTCAGCGGCTACATGGATGGAATCTGTTTCTTCCTCGACCAAGAGGATGTCGCAGACAATTGCGGCCGCCCGGAAATCAGCCCGGTTCTGCCGGAGCAGTTCGGTGAGGTCGCTGATCATCGTGTCCGCGTCGAAGTCACCGTCGGAGCCGTCCTCGGCATCAGCCGGCGTGACAGCCACCAGCCGGACCTCGCCGTCGTTCTCCACTACCAGTGCGAACGGCAGGAAGCCGCCGTTTCGCTCGAGCTGTTCCTGGGCTGCGCCGATGCCTGTGCCCAGCAGGTTTTCCAGGTCCGTGGCCGAGGCCTCCGGAACGGAATCCCGCCACGAAGCCACCGCAGCCGGGCCGTCCGTGGCTTCGTGGGCCGCTTCCGGCTTAGCGCCTGACATTGGAGAGCACGCGGTCGCGGACGCGTTCCATCGTGGCCCGGTCCGTTGCTTCCACGTTCAGGCGGAGGAAGGGCTCCGTGTTGGACGGGCGCAGGTTGAACCAGAAGCTGCCGTCATTTGCCGTGAAGGTGCTGCCGTCCATGGTGTCCACGGTGATGTCCTCGGCGGCAAAGTCGGTGCGGACGCGCTCAACGGCTCCCGCCTTGTCCTCGATTTCCGAGTTGATTTCGCCGGAGGAGACATAGGGCTCGTACTCGCGGCCGAGTTCGGACAGCGGACCGTCCTGCTCGCCGAGGGCAGCGAGCACGTGCATTGCCGCGAGCATCCCGGTGTCTGCGTTCCAGAAGTCACGGAAGTAGAAGTGGGCAGAGTGCTCGCCGCCGAACACGGCTCCTTCCTCGGCCATGACTGCCTTGATGAAGGAGTGGCCCACGCGCGTGCGGACGGCGCGGCCGCCGTCGTGCCCTACCAGTTCGGGCACGGCACGGGAGGTGAGCAGGTTGTGGATGACGGTGGGCGTTGCCTCGCCCTGCGCCTGGGCGCGGGCGATTTCGCGGCGTGCCACCATACCGGTGACGGCCGATGGCGACACGGGCTCACCCTTTTCGTCGATGACGAAGCAGCGGTCGGCGTCGCCGTCGAATGCCAGGCCGATATCGGCGCCGTGCTCAATGACGGCGGCCTGCAGGTCGCGGAGGTTCTCCGGCTCGAGGGGGTTGGCCGGGTGGTTCGGGAAGGAACCGTCCAGCTCGAAGTAGAGGGGAATGATCTCGAAGGGCAGCTTGGGCAGCAGGGCGTCGCCCAGCACCGCCGGGGTGGTGAGGCCGGCCATGCCGTTGCCTGCGTCCACAACTACCTTGAGCGGCCGGGATCCCGAGAGGTCCACCAGCTGGCGGAGGTACTCGGAGTAGTCCTTCAGGACGTCGTGGACACCGATCAGGCCGCGGGCGGGGGCCGCCGGGATGGAGCCTTCGTTGAGGTACTTCTCGGCGAGGGCCTGGATTTCTTTGAGGCCGGATTCGGAGGAGATGGGCTGCGCGCCGGGCTTCGACATTTTGATGCCGTTGTATTCGGCAGGGTTGTGGCTGGCGGTGAACGTGGCTCCGGCAGCGTTGAGGGAGCCGCAGGCGAAGTAGAGCTCATCGGTGGAGATCAGGTCAAGGAGCTTGACGTCGGCGCCGCGGGTGGCTGCGCCGTCAGCGAAAGCCTTGGCGAACTCGGGGGAGGAAGGGCGCATGTCGCCGCCTACCAGGATCGTCTGGCCCTCCAGTTCCAGCACATCAACGAACGCGGCGCCCACGGCTTCGACGATTTCAGCGGTGATGGATTCGCCCACGATGCCCCGGACGTCGTAGGCCTTGAAGGATGCCGAGAGGTCAAAAATCTTTGTCTGTTCGCTAGTCACGGGTTTTATCTTACGTGGAGCCGCGGACGTTCATGGTTGTCCACATACGGCGGTCCCGGCTTTTTGGGTGTCGGTGGGGGCTGGGATACTGAATCAATGGTCGATACCCAGAACGCCGCCCTTCTTTCCGTTTCCCCTGACTCAGCGTCCGCCACAAAAAGCCAGGCGCTGGAGGTTCTCCGCGAACTTGTGGGGCATCCGGCGGCGGATTTCCACGACGGACAGTTTGAGGCGATTGAAGCACTGGTCGACGGCGGCCGGCGGGCTTTGGTGGTCCAGCGCACCGGTTGGGGAAAATCGGCCGTGTACTTTGTGGCGTCCCTGCTGCTCCGGCGCCGCGGCGCCGGCCCCACCCTGATCGTTTCGCCGCTGCTCGCCCTGATGCGGGACCAGGTGGCTGCCGCCGCCCGCGCCGGAGTGCGTGCCGTGGCCATCAACTCGGCGAACCAGCTGGACTGGGATACCGTCAGGGAACAGCTCGCCGCCGATGAAGTCGACGTGCTGCTGGTTTCGCCGGAACGGCTCACCAACCCGTCCTTCCGTGAGAACCAGCTGCCGGAGCTCATCCGGCGGACGGGCCTGCTGGTGATTGATGAAGCCCACTGCATTTCGGACTGGGGCCACGACTTCCGGCCGGACTACCGCCGGATCGCTGACCTGATCACCCAGCTGCCGGAGTCCGTGCCTGTCCTTGCCACCACGGCAACGGCCAACTCGCGCGTGGTCCACGACATCGAGGAACAGCTGGGCGAGGGCGTCCTCACCATCCGCGGCACCCTTGGCCGGGATTCCCTGCGCCTGGGTGTCCTTGCCCTCCCGAATTCCCGCGAACGGCTGGGTTGGCTCCTGACGCACCTGGCCGATCTGCCCGGCAGCGGCATCATCTACACACTGACCGTCTCCGCAGCGGAGGACACCGCCCGGCTTCTCGCCGAAGCCGGGCACATAGTGCAGGCCTACACCGGCAGGACCGATCCCGCGGACCGTGAGCGCGCAGAGCAGATGCTCAAGGACAACCAGGTCAAGGCGCTGGTGGCCACCTCGGCGCTCGGTATGGGCTTCGACAAACCGGACCTTGGCTTCGTCGTCCACCTCGGGGCACCGTCCTCCCCGGTGGCGTACTACCAGCAGGTGGGCCGCGCGGGCCGTGGCGCGGCGAACGCAGATGTGCTGTTGCTGCCGGGTTCTGAAGACCGGGACATCTGGCAGTACTTCGCCACCGCCTCCATGCCGTCCGAGGAGAAAGCTACAGCGGTGCTGACAGCGTTGGCCGAGGCCGGAACTGCCGTGTCAACGGTGGCGTTGGAGGCCCGGGTTGATCTCCGCCGCACCCCGCTGGAGCTGCTGTTGAAGGTCCTGGCCGTGGATGGCGCCGTGGAACGCGTCGGCGGCGGGTGGCGTTCCACCGGCCAGCCGTGGATCTACGACGCCGAGCGTTACCGCCGGATCGCCGAGGCCAGGGTGGACGAGCAGGACTCCATGGTGATCTACCAGGACACCGCCGGGTGCCGGATGGAATACATCACCTCGGTCCTCGATGACGAGACCGCGCACGCCTGCGGGAAGTGCGATAACTGCGCGGGCCGCTGGTTCCGGGCCGATATCGCCGAGGACGCCACGGCAGCGGCGGGTCAGACGCTCACCCGCGCCGGTGGTGTCCTGGAGGCACGGATGCAGTGGCCCAGTGGCATGGACCGTCTGGGCGTTCCGGTCAAGGGCAAGATCAAGCCTGACGAAGGACTCGCTGACGGCCGCGTGCTGGCAAGGCTTACCGATCTCGGCTGGGGCGGGGCGCTGCGGGAACTCTTTGCGGCCGGCGCTGCCGACCGGCCGGTGGATCCTGCCATGCTGCAGGCCTGTGTCCAGGTCCTGCGGGAATGGGCTACCGGGGACGGCCGGAACCCGGGTTGGAGCGGGGCAGGCCGGCCGGCCGCGATCGTCAGCATGCCTTCCCGCAGCAAGCCCGAACTGGTCCGCTCCCTTGCCCAGGGAATTTCGGAAATCGGCAGGATCCCCTACCTCGGCGAGCTGGACCTGGGACATGGCGGACCCACTGGAGGCCGTGGCGGCAACAGCGCGTACCGGCTGGCCGGTGTTTGGGACCGCGTCATGGTGGGCCCGGAATTGGAGGCGGCCATGGCAACACTTCGTGGCCAGGGCGTCATGCTGATCGACGACCTCGTGGACAGCCGGTGGACCGTTACCGTGGCTGGACGCGCCCTGCGCCAGGCGGGGGCTGGGGCGGTTCTTCCGCTCGTGCTTGCCCAGGCCGGCTGACCTCGGCGCCGGCGTGCCGGTGCAGTGACAGGCTGTCCGCCGTACTGAAGAGCATCAGGACGGCCATGGTGAGGAAGGCTCCGCGGAAGGGGCCAGCGTGATCCGCGGGGAAGGCCTCCACGCCGTCGAAAATCCGGATCAGCAGGGCGCCAACGGCGATGCCGGCGCCTGCGGCGAGCTGCACCAGGGTCGCCGACACGGAATTGGCCGAGGTCAGCTGGGAGGGTGCAATGTCCGCGTACTGCACCGACGCGTAGGCGGAGAAGCCAATGGAGCGGAAGGCCCCGCTGCACACGAGCAGGGCGAAGATCAGGGCCTGCGGTGTGTCCGGAGTGAGCAGGGCGCACAGGGCGAAGGTCACCGCCGATGCCAGGGAGCCAAAGACCAGCATGGCCCGGAAACCGAAACGCCGGATCAGCGGCGTGGTGGCCGGTTTGATGCCGATGTTGCCGATGAACACGGCCGCCACCATGATTCCGGCGTGCAGCGGTGACCAGCCGAAACCGGTCTGGAACATCAGGGGCAGGAGGAACGGCACCGAACTGATGGTCAGGCGGTAGACGAACCCGCCGGTGGCCATGGCCCGGAATGTGCGGGTGGAAAAAACGCTGAGATCAAACAGGGGGTTTTTGGCCCGCCTCATCCACAGCACGGCGGCCGCGAGGGCGCATACCCCTGCAGCAGCGCCGATAGCTGCCCATGGACCGTCGGGGTGGGCAGTGGCCAGCTCCAGGCCCACCACCAGAGCGCCCACGCCCGTGGTGGTGAGGAGCAGGCCCAGCCAGTCGAGCCTGCGTGCCCTGTCTCCGGCGCCGGCTGGTACCAGACTGAGTGCGGCGATGAACGCGGCCGCCCCCAGTGGCAAATTGATGAGGAAGATCCAGTGCCACGACAGGTAAGTGGTCAAGGCGCCGCCTACCAGCGGCGCCAGTACGGGCGCCAGCAGCGCCGGCCACACCAGGAAAGCCGTCGCCCGGAGAAGCTCCGACTTGGGTGTGCCGCGCAGTACCAGGAGGGTGCCGACAGGAACCATCATGGCCCCACCGGCGCCCTGCAGGATCCGGCTCAGAGTCAGCACAGTCAGGTCGGGGCTGATGGCGCAGGCCAGTGAAGCCAGTGTGAACAGGGCGATCGCGAAGCAGAATACTTTGCGGGCCCCGACGCGTTCAGCAAGCCAGCCGCTGAGCGGGATGCCCATGGCCACGGTTATGAGGTAGGCCGTCATGGTGATGTTGACGTCGGCGGCTGGAACGCCAAAGTCGCCGGCGATGTTGGGGATGGCGGTGGTGAGGATAGTGCCGTCCAGGAACTCCATAAAGAACGTGGCAGCCACCAGTAGCGCCAGGCGTGGATTCCACGCCTGGCCTGTGCTGGTTTCCTCGCCCGGGGAATTGCTGACTGCCATTCCACCATCCTGCCACCGCCTGCACGGGTGGAGCTTCGTGGGTCCGCACCCCGGACCGCCAGCCTGTCCAGCCCACCCCACTCTCCACGCGCCAGGCACCGCCTCCCGCCCATGTAGGTAGCAGTAACTGTCGTTATGAGCGCTCATAACGACAGTTGCTGCTACCTAGTTTGGGTTTGGTGGCATAAAAGCACTTCCCGAGGGAACGCAAAAGGCCCCGGTCCAGGACCGGGGCCAAACGCGGAGACGGGGGGATTTGAACCCCCGGTGGAGTTGTGCCCCACACTTCATTAGCAGTGAAGCCCATTCGGCCGCTCTGGCACGTCTCCAATGGCTATTACTAGCCCACCAAGGATACGCAGAACGGGGCACGCAGTGCAAAACGGCCCGTGAGCGCTTGTCTCAGGGCCCGCACACAAGCCCCGCGACGCCGTTCGCCCCGCGAAAACCCCGGCTCACCCACCGGCCCGAACACTTGCGCAAGAGAGCGGATCAACGGGAGCGGATCAACCTGATTTCGCGGAGGTCTTCCCAGTCGGGTACCCGGTCCTCGGCCCCGTCCGGAACGAAACCGAGCCGTTCGTAGAATCCGATGGCCCGGGCACTGCCTGCGGCCACCCAGAGACTGGCCGCGTTATTGCCCAAGGCGGCTTCGAGAAGCCGTCGCCCCAGGCCCAGCCCCTGTTGCGATGCCAACAAAATACAATCCCCAGAGCTCCAGGTCACCGGACGACGGCGGCGGGTGGCCTGCCGGGGAACCGGGAGCGGGCAGTCGGCGGGCGCCAGCGAATCCCACCACAGTGCCATCGTCGCACGCTGCCCACACCTCGGCGGGGTACGGCCGGTCCAGCAGCTGGTGCCACAATGCCAGCCGGCCTGCCGGATCCACGGCTGCCAGGAAAGCGTCGGACAGCATGCCGCGGTACGTTTCCTGCCAGCAGCGGAAATGGACTGCGGCAAGCCGTTCCACGTCAGCAGAGACTGCCCGCCGCACCGACAACACAGACATCAACCGCCTGCCAGCGTCCGCCATAGGAAGTGCTGGCTGCGGGCCTGCAGCGCTGCGGCCTGCCGGTTGTCCGAAGCTCCGGCGTGGCCGCCTTCCAGCGCTTCGTGGAACCAGACATTCGGGATGCCCATCGCCTGCATCCGGGCGGCCATCTTGCGGGCTTGGACCGGTCCCACCCTGTCGTCCGACGTGGCCGTCCAGATGAATGTTTCGGGGTACTCCACGCCGTCCTTGAGCAGGTGGTACGGGGAGAAGGTCTTGATGTACTCCCATTCCGCCGCCACGTCCGGGTCGCCGTATTCGGCGATCCAGGAGTGCCCGGCGGAGAGTTTCGTGTAGCGCCTCATGTCCAGCAGCGGAACGCCGCAGGAGATAGCCCCGAAAAGTTCCGGGTAGGTCGTGAGCATGTTGCCCACCAGCAACCCGCCGTTGGACCCGCCCACGCAGCCCAGCCGCTCCCGGGAGGTGACGCCACGGTGGACGAGGTGCTGCGCCACGGCGGCAAAGTCCTCGAAGGCGCGGTGCCGGTTTTCCTTGAGCGCGGCCCGGTGCCAGGACGGACCGTATTCGCCGCCGCCGCGGATGTTGGCCACAACGTAGACGCCGCCGCGGGAGTGCGCTGCCTCGCTGGGCCCGCCGGAGGTGGCTGTCCTGCGCTCGAGCCAAGCCCTGCCGACGGTTCCGCTGTAGGCAGGGGTTCGGGAGACTTCGAAGCCGCCGTAGCCGGAGAGCTGCGTGGGGTTCTGCCCGTCCAGGACAAGGTCCCGCGAGGCCACCTGGAAGTAGGGGACGCGGGTGCCGTCTGCGGAGACGGCGAAGTGTTGCTGCACCTCGTACTGGTCGTCATTAAAGAACGACGGCGACGCCTTGACTGCCGCATGGCTGCTCACCACGCCAGCCGTCCCGGCAACGCCCCTGCCGGAGCCAGCAGTCCCGGCAGGATCCCGCGTGAGGCTTCCGCGCATCAGTGTGCTGGGGGTGGTGAATCCGGTGGCGACCAGCCAGAAGTCGTCGCCCGCACCGCCGCCGTCACCGTCGTCGGCCGGTCCTTCATCTTCGTCGTCCACCGCGTAGGCGTTGACGTCGTGCAGCGGCGGGCAGGCATCCAGCAGCGACGAAGCCCAGGCGCCGCCGTCGGCCGCACTCCCGTCGGCCGCACTCCCGTCGGCCGCACTCCCGTCGGCCGCAACGCCGGGAACAGAGGGATCCAGCACCCGGATTTCGGACGAGACGTCCCGCAGCAGGTTCAGCAGCAGGAAATTCCGCGTCCAGCTCCACGACTGCAGCGACGTGTGCGCGTCCGGCGTAAACAGCACCAAGAGATCCCGCGCCCCGGCAAGGTAGTCCTCGAACTTCGCGGCCAACAGGGACCCGGCGGGGTACGTGTTGCCCTCAAGGGACCAGTCCTGCTGAGGCCGGAACAGGAGCCATTCGCGGTGCGCACTGAGGTTAACATCTGTCGGCGCATCGATCTCGAGCCAGGCGTCGTCCCAGCGGATGAACGTGCTGCGGTTGTAGAAATCGATGTAGTCCACGGCGAACGTGCGCTCGAAACCCGGAGTGGAGTCGTGCGCCACCACGGCCATCATGTGGTCCTCGGGCACCTCAAAAAGCCGGGCGGCCGCGGAGAGGGCCTCGCCGCGTCGCAGGGTGACAGCCGTCCGGGCATACGAGGATGCGGTCCGCGGCAGGTTCCCGGCCGTGGAGGCGACCAGCAGCGTGTCCGCGTCCAGCCACGAAACGTTCCCCTTCGCCGTCGGCAGGTCGAAGCCGCCGTCGGCCTGGTCAACAAAGGTGCGGGTCCCGACGTCGAACTCGCGGTAGCGGTTGGCGTCGCCGCCGTCGGGGGAGAGCGCCAGCAGCGCGAGGCGGTACGGGTCGCCGGCGGCGGGACGAAGGAACGTGGCACCGTGGAAGACCCACTCCTCACCTTCGGCGGCGGCGAGGGCATCCACATCCAGCAGCACGTCCCAGTCGGGGGAGTCCGTCAGGTAGCTTTCCCAGCTGGTGCGGCGCCACAGCCCCTTCGGGTTCGCCTGGTCCTTCCAGAAGTTGTAGTACCACTCGCCGCGCTTGCCCACCATGGCGATCCCGTCCGTGGAGTCCAGCACCTCCAGGATGCTTCCTTCCAGGCCTACGTAATCGGCGTCCTCCAAAAGGTCCTCGGTGCGGGCGTTCTGCTCCCGGACCCAGGCAAGCGGTGCCTCGCCGTAGATCTCCTCCAGCCAGACGTTCTCGTCAGTGGGTTCGGGGGCGGGCGATGAACCGGGCGCTTGATCAGCTGCAGTGGTGGTCATGCGCCCCATCCAAACAACATTTTCGCGCCGCAAGCAAGTCAAGTGCCTGCGGCGCATGCCGATACTCTGGATGCCGTGGGTAAATCGAAGAGCATCCGGACAGCCATCATCGGCGCCGGACCGCGGGGAACCAGTGTGCTGGAGCGCCTGCTCGCACACGCCGCCGCCCACGCTGCTGCCCACTCCGGCCCCGCATCCCTCCACATCGACGTCATCGACCCCTATCCGGCGGGTCCGGGGCACGTGTGGCAGCCCGGCCAATCCCGGCTGTACCTCATGAACACCCAGTCTTTCTATCCCACGGTCATCCCTGAGGACTCCCGGCTGGCGCCGCCCGTCGCGGGCACCACGTTCGACCGCTGGCGGGCCCGGCAGAAGCGTGAGCCGATGCCGGCCCTGACGCTGGACGAGCGGTCCGAACTGGCTGCCTTGGGATCGCGGGACTTCCCCAGCCGGGCACTGTACGGCCGCTACCTGCGCTGCACGCTGGACGAGTTGACGGCAAAACTGCCCGACGGCGTCACCATCAGTTTCCACGAAACGACGGCCGTGTCGGTGCGTCCGTCGCGCGACGGAACAGCGGGGACGCCAGGGGACGGCGACCCGGGGGACGGTTCTCAAGGGGACGGCACCCCAGGCGGGACAACCCCCAGCACCGGAACGTTCGACGTCGGACTCGCCGGCGGCGGTTCCCTCACGGTCGATTCCGTGGTCCTCGCCTTGGGGCACCTGGCGTCCCGGCTGAACCCGGAACAGCGGGAACTCCAGGCAGCGGCCGCACAGCTGGGCCTGAGCTACTTCCCGCCGGCCGTCCCGGCGGACGTCGACTGGGCCGCGATTCCGGCCGGCGAACCGGTCCTGGTCCGGGGCATGGGGCTGAACTTCTTCGACGCGATGGGCCAGCTCACGGAGGGCCGCGGCGGAAAGTTCATCGACGCCGGAATCCGGCTCGAGTATCAGCCTTCCGGCCAGGAGCCCGTGATCATTGCAGCCTCCCGCCGCGGCACCCCGTACCGGGCCAAGGCCGCGCTGGCCGGCTACTACCCGGCGTCGGTCACCTTGCGGTACCTGACCGGGGCCGCGCTGGAACGGTTCGCTGCCACCGGAATCCGCCCGGGTTTCGACCACGATCTCTGGCCCCTGCTGCACCGCGACACGCTCTGGGCCTACTACTCCACCCTGGTGCGCTCGCAGCCGGCGGCCGTCCCCGATGCGTCCGAGTTCCTGGCCGCGCTGGAGGATGCGCTGCGGCCCCATGCCCACAGCGCCGCCAACTGGGAGGCCACGGTGGACAGCGTCCTTGCAGTGCACGTCGGGCCGCGTCACCGGCTGGATCTGCCGGGCCTCGCGTCTCCCCTGGCGGGCAGGTCCTTCGGATCGCGCGCTGAACTGGATGCCGGCGTCGTCGAGTACCTGCTCGATGACGCCCGCCGCTCCGCACTGGGCGAGGAGGATCCGGTGAAGATGGCCATCGGCGCCCTGCATCACGGGCGTGCGGTGCTGAAAACGGCAGTGGCCGACGGCGGTATCACCGATGAGTCCTGGGTGGCCGGCCTGCGTGGCTGGTTTGAGTCGTTTGTGGAGGGCCTGGCCAGCGGGCCGCCTGCGCTGCGCGCTGAACAGCTGGCTGCCCTGGCGCGTGCCGGCGTGGTCAGCTTTGTGGGGCCCGACCCCCGGTTCAGCGTGGACCGCCGGTCGGGCCGCTTTACCGCCGTCTCGCCCTGGGTGAACGGTCCGCCGGTGGCGGCGAAGACCATGGTGGAGGCCCTCGCGCCGGTCAACCGCGTGTCTGCGAACGACTCACCGCTCCTGGAACAGCTCCTCGCAGACGGGATGGTGCGGCCCCGGCTGATGATGACGGCGGAAGGTGCGCCGGTGCAGGCCACCGGGCTGGACGTTGCGCCCCACCCGTACCGGCCGGTGGCGGCCAACGGCTCAGTGACCGAGGGTCTCTATGTGCTGGGCCTGCAGCTTTCGGCCACCCAGTGGGGCACGGCCATCGCCGCGGAAGCGCTGCAGCCCGGGGGCCCCACGTACTCCAGCGGGCAGCGGACGCTCCGCGACGCCGACGAAATCGCGCAGGCGATCCTCGGGCACTGAGGATCCCCGCCGCAGCGAAATATTCGTCCGCACGTCCCCTGAGTTTTTGTCCAGATAAAAGTCCCCTGAGCGTTCGGCAACGCCGATTATCTGGCCAAAAACCCGGAAATGTTGAGCCGCCGTGTCCTGGCGTTGCGGTTGATGACTTCGCGCAGCCCCGGCCCCCGACGATCCCTGACGCATTGTTGCGCCCTGTTGTGGCGGATGACGCTGCGTTGCCTCGTGCGTCCGGATTGCCCCTTGCTACGCCCCATGGACCGCCGTGACGTGCGGTTTCGCGCTGTGAACCCCGCCCTTTTGCCGTCCCTGCATCTCTGTTCTAGTGGTTGCCACAAGCCAGCCGGCCCGGACCCGCATCGCCGGTTCCGCACCTCCAGCGCAGAAAGATCCAGCCATGAAATTGCGAAAGCCATCCGCACGAACCGCCCCCGCTGCAGGCAGGGCTGCATCGCCCGCTGCAGGAAAGGCAGAAGGCACTGCGGCCGCCGTCGCCGCAGCCCTGGCGCTGTCGCTGGTGCTGACGGGCTGTGGCGGCGCAGCGACAGCCCAGTCCGGGGGCAGCGGCGCCGAAGTGAAAACCGTCCGCTACCAGGGTTCGCCCAACACCGTGGCCCTGGTGGAAGTGGCGGAGGACCTCGGCTACCTGGGCGACGTCAAGCTCGAATGGGTCAGCAACACCACCAGCGGGCCGCAGAGCATCCAGTCCGTGGCCACCGACCAGACAGACATCGGGGGAGCGTTCACCGGTGCCGTCATCAAGCTCATCGAGGCGGGCGCGCCTGTCCAGGCCGTCATCAACTACTACGGCGAGGACAAGGAAACGTTCACCGGTTACTACGTGGAAGAGGGCAGCCCCATCAAGACGGCCCGGGACCTGATCGGCAGGAAGGTCGCCGTGAACACCCTGGGCGCCCACCACGAAGCCATCATCAACACCCACCTGAAAAACAGCGGGCTGACCCCGGAGGAGATCAAGCAGGTCCAGCTGGTGGTGGTGCCGCCGAACGAAACCGAAGTGGCCCTCCGCAAGAAGCAGGTGGACGTCGGCACGCTCGGCGGGGTGCTCCAGGACCGGGCGCTCGCCGAAGGCGGCGTACGGGCCCTGTTCACCGACGTCGGGGTGATCGGCAGACCGTTCGACGCCGGCCAGTACGTCCTCCGCAAGGACTTCCTGGCCAAGAACCCGGAAACCAGCCGCACCGTGGTCACCGGAGTCGCCAAGGCCATCGAGTGGGAGCGCACCACACCGCGGGAGCAGGTGATCGCCAAGTTCGAGGAAATCATCACTAAACGCGGCCGCAACGAGAGCACGGAAACGCTGAAGTACTGGAAGAGCGTGGGGGTGGCATCGCCGGGCGGCCGGCTCCAGGACCAGGACTTCACCCGCTGGGCCGATTACCTGAAGTCCGCGGGAATCATCACCGGGGATCTGGACACCAAGAAGCTCTATACGAATGAGTTCAACCTGCTGGAAACCCCTGCACCGGCCGCAACCTCGAAAGGATAGAAGATGACACCAAAGATCAGCCTCAGAAATGTCACCAAGGAATTCACTGTCCGTCCGGGCAAGGGGGCGGGCAAGAACACCAGGACGGAAGCATCGGTCCTCACCGCGCTCGATGACCTCAGCCTGGACGTGGCCGCAGGTGAATTCCTCACCCTTGTCGGCCCTAGCGGCTCCGGCAAGACCACGCTCCTGGACCTGCTGGCCGGCCTTTCCCGTCCCACCTCGGGGAAGGTCCTGGTGGACGGCAAGGAAGTGACCGGGCCTGGCCAGGACAGGGCCGTTGTTTTCCAGCAGTACGCGCTGTTCCCCTGGCGCACGGCGTCGGCCAACGTGTCCATCGGCCTCGAGAACGCAGGCCTGTCGAAGAAGGAAAGGGCGGCGAAGGCCAGCGAGTTCCTCGACCTGGTGGGCCTTGCCGGGTTCGAGGACCGCTATCCGCATGAACTGTCCGGCGGTATGAAGCAGCGCGTGGCCATCGCCAGAAGCCTCGCCTATGAGCCGGACGTTCTGCTGATGGACGAGCCCTTCGCCGCCCTCGACGCCCAGACCCGCGAACAGCTCCAGGACGAGCTCCTGCGGATCTGGAAAGCCACGGGCAAAACCCTCGTCTTCATCACCCACGGGATCGACGAGGCGGTCTACCTCGGCCAGCGCGTGGCCGTGCTCAGCGCCCGCCCCGGCAGGCTCAAGGAAATCGTGGACGTCAACATCCCCGACCGCGACGGCGACGCGGACATCCGCTCGCATCCGGCCTTTGTGGAACACCGGCACCAGGTCTGGTCCCTGCTGCATGACGAAGTCCGACTGGCCCAGAACTCCGGCCACCGGAAGATCCTCCCGGACGGCACCGCCCCCGATGAACAACCCCTCGAAAGGAGTGCGGCCTGATGAGCACTGTGTTGACCCGACCGCAAGAGGCGGCTGCCGCCGTCGGCCGTTCACTGCATTCCGGAGCGCCGCAGCCCGGACCCTCCGGACCGTCCGGTTCAGGGCGAGGGCAACGCCCGACGCCGGCAGCCAGGTTGGGTGCCGCAGCCCGCCAGGCGGGCCGGGCTGGCTGGAAATCCCTCGCCGTGATCCTGTTCCTGGCACTGTGGGAGGTGGGTCCGCTGTACCTGGCGAGCCCGGCCACCCGGGTGTTCCTGCCGCCGCTGCATGAGGTGCTGGCGGCCGGAGCCAAGCTCCTGGAGAACGGGCAGCTGCAGAGCCATCTGCAGGCCAGCCTGACCCGCTCGGTGTCCGGTTTCGGCATTGCCGTGGTGTCCGCCGTTGTGCTGGGGCTCCTGATCGCCTGGTACGGCTGGCTGAATTCGTTCCTGAACCCGCTGCTGGAGCTTTTCCGCAACACGGCGACGCTGGCCCTGCTGCCGGTGTTCACGCTGCTGCTGGGCATCGGGGAGGAATCGAAGATCACCATCGTGGCCTACGCCGCGTTCTTCCCGGTCCTGCTGAACACCATTGCCGGCGTCAGGACCGTGGATCCGCTGCTGATCCGGGCCGCGAAATCCCTGGGGTTGAACAGCTTCCGGCTCTTCCAGAAAGTGATCCTGCCGTCGGCGGTGCCCACGATCTTCACCGGCATCAGGATGGCCGGAACCTCCTCGATCCTGGTGCTCATCGCGGCCGAGATGGTGGGCGCCAAAGCCGGTCTGGGCTACCTGATCGTCAACGCGCAGAGCAGCTTCCTGATCCCGGACATGTACGCCGGAATCCTCACAGTCTCCGTCGTGGGTCTGCTGGTCAACACCGTGCTCGTGGCACTGGAACGGCACTTCTCCCGCTGGCGCACCGCCGTCGGCTCGGACAGCTGACCGCTCCGCGTCTCAGCCAATAAACACCTAGCTGTCCCTTCTGAACTGCAAAGGAAACACCATGACCGTCATCACCGAAACCAAGCTCCAGTTCACCAAGCTCAGCTCGCGCATCGGCGCCGAAATCCGCGGCCTGGACCTCAGCGCAGACCTGTCCCCGGACACCGTGGCGCAGCTCCGGGACGCCCTGAACACACACAAGGCACTGGTCTTCCGGGAAGCGAACATCCGCACCGACGAGGACCAGGTGCGTTTCGCCAGCCGCTTCGGTCCGCTCACCAAGGCCCACCCCACAGTGGCCTCCGTGGACGGAAAGCCCGCGGTCCTGCCCGTGGACAGCGAAAACGGCAGCGCCAACAACTGGCACACCGATGTCACCTTTGTGGTGAACCCGCCGCAGGCCTCCACCCTGCGCAGCATCACCCTGCCGGGCTACGGCGGCGAAACCCTGATCGCGTCCTCGGCCGGGGCCTACCAGGACCTGCCGGAGGAACTGCGGAACTTCGCCGACACCCTCTGGGCAATCCACACAAACGACTACGACTACTCCGTGCCCAAGAACCTCGAACACGCCAACGCCGACGAACGCCGCAAGGAATTCACCAGGATCCACTTCGAATCCGCCCACCCCGTGGTCCGGGTCCACCCGCTGACCGGGGAGCGCGGGCTGTACATCGGCGGTTTCGCGCAGCGGCTGCGGATCGTTGGCCTGTCCAATACGGAGTCCAAGGACATCCTGCGCCTCCTGCAGGCCTACATCACCCGCCCGGAGAACGTGGTGCGCGTGAACTGGGAGCCGGACCAGCTGGTGCTGTTCGACAACCGCATCACGCAGCATTACGCGCCGGACAACTACGACGGCCAGCCCCGCCAGCTCAACCGCGTGACCATCGCCGGCGACCTTCCCCGAGGCGTGGACGGACGCAGCAGCACCTCCATCAAGGGCGACTCGTCCGCCTACTCGGAGACCGTCGTCGTTCCCGAAGCAGTTGCCCGCGAAGCAGCCGGGGTTCTCGAAACTGCCGCGGTTCGCGCGTGAGTGCCGCGGTTGGCGGCGCCAGGCAGCTGCACCTGAACGCCTTCCTGATGAGCACCGGCCACCACGAGGCGTCGTGGCGGCTGCCGGAGAGCAACAGCTTCGCCGGCACGGACGTGGCCCACTTCCAGCGGCTGGCGCAGACGGCAGAGCGCGGAAAGCTGGACTCGATCTTCTTCGCCGACTCCCCGGTGCTGCACGGAAACGTGGCCCAGCGGCCCTACGGCAGCCTCGAACCCACCGTGCTGCTCGCCGCCATCGCAGCCGTCACGGAGCGGATCGGGCTGATCGCCACCGCGTCCACAACGTACAACGAGCCGTACAACCTGGCGCGGCGGTTCGCCTCCGTGGACCACATCAGCGGCGGCAGGGCGGGCTGGAACGTGGTGACCACAGCGGGGGACGCGGCCGCCAGGAACTTCTCCCTCGCCGGCCAGCCAGCCCATTCGCAGCGGTACGAGCGGGCGGCGGAATTCCTGGATGTGGCCAAGAGGCTCTGGGACAGCTGGGAGGACGACGCCGTGGTGGCGGACAAGGACGCAGGTGTGTGGGCCGACAGCTCGCGCGTGCATCCCGTGAACCACCAGGGCCGGCATTTCCAGGTGGAGGGCGGGCTGGATGTGCCCAGATCCGTCCAGGGGCACCCGGTGATTGTCCAAGCCGGTTCCTCGGAAAACGGCAAGGACTTTGCGGCGCGGTACGCGGAGGCGGTCTTCACGGCGCACCAGACCCTGGCGGATGCGCAGGACTTTTACGCCGACCTGAAAAGGCGGACGACGGCGGCGGGCCGGGACCCGCAGTCCATCAAGATCCTGCCGGGCATCGTTCCGGTCATCGGGGCCACGGAGGCGGAGGCCCTCAAGCTGGAACGGGAGCTGGATGAGCTGATCCTGCCGGAGCACGCGGTGCGGCAGCTGGCCAACCTGCTGCGCATCCCGCCGGAATCCCTGAAACTCGATGGCCAGCTGCCGGCCGGCCTCCGGTCGGAGGATGAGATCGAGGGTGCCAAGAGCCGTTACACCTTGATCGTGAACCTTGCCCGCAGCGAACACCTGACCGTCCGGCAGCTCATCGGCCGGCTGGGCGGGGGCCGCGGGCACCGGACCTTCGCGGGAACGCCGGAGCAGGTGGCCGACGCCATCCAGCACTGGTTCCAGTCCGGCGCCGCGGACGGCTTCAACATCATGCCGCCCGTGCTGCCCTCCGGCCTGGACATCTTTGTGGACCAGGTGGTTCCCATCCTCCAGGACCGCGGGCTGTTCCGGCGCGAATACACCGGGCGCACGCTCCGCGAGCACTTTGGCCTGGCCGTCCCTGCCAACTCCTTTACCGAAGTCCGTGCACAGGTGCCGGACCGGGTGCCGCAGCCTGCCTAAAACGTGGGCCCACGCCCGCAGGGTTCCCTGGCCGAGCTTGCGAGGTTAGGGCACGTGTGGGGAGGTCACTTCACGCCTGATATCCCCTTCGGAATGGGCGCGAAGTGACCCCGCGTCGGGTTAAGCCCGCGTTGGTTTAGTGCGAAGCGGCTAGCCGCGCAGGCACTGCTGGTACTGGATCCAGGCAACGCCGTAACGGATCCACCCCAGGACGTCGTACCACTTGGTGGGCGGTACCGGTGCCGTGCAAACCGGCGGAACGGGTCCGCTGGCAGCCACCTGGACAGCAGCCTTCACCACGGTGCCGGACTCGGTGGCCGTGAGCGCCAGAGTTCCTGCCCCCGCAGCAGCGCCGGCAGGAACGGCGAGGTTTACGGCGGCGGCGCCGGCCGAAACCGGCACCGTGCCAAGATCCGTCACAGTCCCGGCGCTGTCGGTGAACACCGCAGCCAGGGACGTATTCACCGGGCTGCCCAGCGAGGTGAGGTCCAGTTTAGAAACCGCCAGGCTGATGGCGTCCCCGGCCTTGACCTCGGCTGCCGTCGTGTTCACGGCGGCCACCGTGCGCCGGGCGAAGTCCGGCGACACGGGGTTGTGCGCCTGCAGGTACGTGATCCAGGCGTCCCGGTCCACGAGGCCCGAATCCTTGGTGCCGGTTCCGTCCTTGAAGACCCGGAAGTTGTCGCCACCGGTGGCCAGGAAGCTGAACGTCCCGATCCGGTAGGACTTCGCCGGATCGATAACGGCACCGGCCACCCGGATGGAGGTGATCCGGTCACCGGCGGCACGGGTGGCGTCGTACGTGTAGTTGACGTTCCTGGACAGGCCCAGCTGCTGGTAGGCGCGGCTGGGGACCGTGCCGTCGGCGTTGGTCTGCCACTGCTGCTCCAGAAGTGCCTTGAACTGCGCACCGGTCAGGGACGTGGTCCACAGGTTGTTCACAAACGGCAGGACCGAGTTGGCCTCCGCATAGGTGATGGTGCCGTCCGGGGCGTAGTACAGCTCGTTGCGGAGGCCGCCGGGATTGACGACGCCGATTTCCGCGGCGCCCAGCTCAGCCGGCTGGAGCGAGTCCAACAGAGAGTCGGCCACCAGATTGCCCAGCGCCGATTCGCTGGCACGGTCATCGCGTTTGGCGGGTCCGCCGGCGGGGTCCGCGGTGAACGCCGTGGTGATATCCGCGGTCAGCGCACCCACCGGCTGGTTGCCGATCGCGGCGGCGTCGGCCAAAGCCTTCTTCACAATGGCATCAACCGCTGCCACCCGCGGGTACGCGTTCACGAGGCCGGCGGCGGCATCCGTGGTCCGCCTGACGTTCCCGGCCTTCGAGGCGGTGACTTCCTTGCTGGCCGTATCCACCGTGAGCTGGACCTGGCCGATGTTCTCGCCGTAGTTGCCGGTCTGGACAATCGGCCGGGTCTTGCCGTCAGCCCCGGGGACCGGTGCGTTCCAGGCGTATTCCTTGTGCGTGTGGCCGGTGAAGATGGCGTCCACGTCGGCCGAGGTTTCGGTGACCAGCTTCGCGAACGGGCCGCCCGCTGCCACTTCCTGCTCCAGGGTGGCGCCGTCCGGCGTCCCTGACCCGGCGCCGTCGTGGTTTTCCGCAATGATCACGTCAGCGAGGTTCTCCGCCGTGATCCTGGCAGCCACGCGGTTGATGGCGTCCACGGGATCGCCGAATTCAAGATCGGCGATGCCGGCGGGCGTCACCAGGGACGGGACGTCCCGGGTGACGGTGCCGATGACGGCGACCTTCACGCCGTCCATGTCCAGCACCGTGAATTCCGGCAGGACCGGTTCCGTGGTTCCCTTTTTGTAGACGTTCGCCCCGAGCAGCGGGAACGTGGCGTTGGTGCCGCCCGCGATGACGCGGTCGCGCAGGTCCGCCCAGCCGCCGTCGAACTCGTGGTTGCCCACGGCGGAAGCGTCCAGCTCCAGCGCGTTCAACACATCGATGGTGGGCTGGTCCTTGGCAACAGCCGAGGCGAACAGCGATGCCCCGATGTTGTCGCCGGCGGACAGGAACGCCGTGGCCCCGGGTGCGGCGGCGCGCAGCTTCTCGATGGTGCCGGCGAACAGCACCGTGTTGGCGTCGATGCGGCCGTGGAAATCGTTGATGCCCAGGAAGTTCAGCTCAACGCTGGCCGGCGTGACCGGGCCCGCAGAAAGGTCCAGGCCCACCACCACAGGATCGTGGTCGCTGGCGCGGAACTGGTCCGGCGCATAGTAGTTGGTCACATTGTTGTTATACCTGCTGTACTCCAGCGCCACGGACTCCACCGAGTTGATGTTCCAGATGTCCGCGCCGGTGACCACTGCATCAGCGCCCGGGGAGGCCAGGATGTGGTCCAGCGAACCCACCAGGCCGCCGAAGAGGTAGGAGTGTTTCGCGGAGCCGTCGGCGTTCTTCGCTTTGCCGTCCTGGTTGACGTAGCCGGCGTCCGTGAAGACATTCATCGGGTCTTCCTGGGCGTAGGAGTTGAAGTCGCCGATCAGGAAGACCTTGTCCGTGCCCTTAGTTGCCTGCAGCCCGGCGGCGAAGTCCAGGAGCGACTTGGCCTGGGCGGTGCGGGCGAGGTTGGACGCGCCCTGGCCTTTGTCCGTGTCATCCGGCGTTGCTGCCGAACCCTTGGACTTGAAGTGGTTGGCGATGGCGATGAACTTCTTGTCGTCCCCGGCGCCCACCGGCTTGAACACCTGCGCCAGCGGCTTGCGGGCGTTGGCGAAGGCGACTGTGTCGTTGTGGATGATGGACTCTTCCACAGGTTCGGCCACGGCCTTCTTGAAAATGAACGCGGTGCGGATCATGTCCTCGTCGGCCAGCGGGGGAGCGTTGGCGGGTGTCCGCACGTAGTCCCAGATGCCGGGGGTCGCGATGTTGAGGGCGTCCACCAGTTTGGCCAGGGCGTCGTCGCGGTCCTTGCCGAACTGGGCGGAGTTTTCAATTTCCATGAGGGACACCACGTCGGCGCCGGTCTTGGTGATCGCGGCGACGATCTTGTCCTGCTGGCGGAGGAAGTTCTCCGCGTTTGCCGCGCCGCGGGCATCGCAGCCGCCCTGGACCGTGATGGGGTTGCCGTCGCGGTCCTTGTAGAAGGAACAGCCCGTGAGGGTGTCGCCGGTGGTGGGGAAGTAGTTCAGGACGTTGAAGGAGGCGATCTTCAGGTTGCCGCCCACGCTGGCGGGAGCCTCGGTCCGGGTGGCGCCGAAGCTGGCCGGCTGGACCGTGCCCTTGTTGGCCGCGGTGAGGTGGGTCAGCGGCTGGAACTTCCAGGCGTTGTTGGCGTAGCTGAGTACCACGTTGGTAGCGAACGTCACCGGTGATCCCACGCGGACCGGGTCCGTGGCCGTCAGGTACGGCAGCATCTGGGCTTTGGTGGTGGCGTCCTTGAGGAAATTGGTGGTGGCGCCGTCGTCGAGCTTGATGCCGCGGGCAGCGTTGTCCGCCACGGCGGCCTGGTATTCGGCCGAGCCGTAGCGCGCGACGGCGGTGGGCTGCACCAGCGTGGTGGTCCCGCCCGAGAGGCCGATTTCGCCGTACTGGTTCAGCGCGTAGTTGTCGGTGACGGTGACGGGCCCTTGCGGTGCCAGCAGCATGCCCTCAAGTGCTTCGCGGAAGGACTCGGCCGCCGGGAGCGTGAAGGCGGTGGACTTCACCTCGGGGGCTGCGTCGGTTAGCTTGGTCAGCCCCGCGGCGTCCGCCACACTGACCTGGGTCATGCCGAAGAACTCGGAAACCGTGCCGGAGACTTCCACGAAGTCGCCGATCTGCACGGAGCCTGCGGTGGCGGGGGAGTAGACAAAAACAGCGTCCGACGCCGTGTGGCCGGCCGGGGTGAGGTCGCCGCCGGTGCCGGGGGTCTGGACGTAGTAGCCGGCGAAACCGCCGGTGGGGAAGGCCGCGGTGACTTTGCCGCGCGTTGTTACGGCAGTGCCGGCCAGCGGACTGGCGGTGCCGGTGCCCTGGATTTCGGCGATAGTTTTGGTGCCCGGGACGGGTGTCGGCGTTGGATCGGGGTCCGGCGTCGGATCCGGGACGGGGTCCACGGTGCCGCCCGCCGCCGTCGGCGTGACGGCGGTGTTCAGCGTGAAGTCCGCCCGGTTGCTGTTGCTGTCCGTCCCGGCGCTGCGGTTCAGGCTCTTGACGTCGGTGTTGCTGGCGGGCGCAACGGCGGCCTGCGTTTCAAAGGTGTTGGAGGAACCGTAGCCGAGGAGGTCTGCCACGCCGGCCGGTTCAATAACCGAGCCGGTGGCGAGCGGGGCGGCGGTGGCCTGCTTTGCCAGGATGATGGTTCCGGCGGAGCCGCTGAAGTTCAGGGAGGTTGCCACAGAATCCGGAGTCGGCAGGTCCGCACCTTCAACCCCGCCGTTGTTGCTGCCGCCCTTAATGAGGTAGTGGCCCTTGGCCGGGATGGAACCGGTGAGGGCAGCCACACTGGTGGGCGCCGCAGTTCCGGTAGCCGACCGGTACTGGACGGACCAGCCGGCCAGGGAGACCGCGGTGTCGGAGGTGTTGTAGAGCTCAACGAACTTGCTCTTGTAGGCTGCGCCGGCACTGCCGCCGCTCAGGTAGGCCTCGTTGATGACAACGGGTGAAGTGCCTGCGGGAGCTGCGTCGACGGCGAAGGCGGGGACCGCTGCCAACGGAGTGGCGATAAGCCCCGCAGACAACGCTGTTCCCAGCGCTAATTTCCAAGGTGAATGGTGCATCCGCTCTACTTTCATAGGGGCGTCCCGGTAGGGGACCCGATGGAGTGTGTCCGGGTTGTACCTACGGACAGTGTCCGGACTCCACGTTTGATCAGGTGGTGTCCGGCACAGCAAAGCAGCGCCGCATGAACGCAAGGTTGATGGTGAGTGCATTTGGCGAAACGTCCGTGGGGCAAAACAATACCGGCCGGTAGCTTTAATGAAAGCTGCCGGCCGGTATTTCGTCGAAGGAATTTACTTATGCGATGATCTTGAACATTGCTCCGGTGGGGTCGGCCAGCGATGCGAGCCGGCCGAACGGAGAGTCCTCCGGCCCGTCAATGACGGTGGCTCCGAGCGAAACGGCCTTCTCAACCGAAGCGTCCGCATCTTCGACGTTGAAGTAGACCTGCCAGTTGGACGGAACGTCGGCCGGCAGATACCCGGAGGCGTCCATGATGCCGGCCTTGGCGGAGTCCCCGGCGCCCAGGGTGGTGTACCGGAAGTCCGGTGTATCGCTCATAACATCCGTATCCCAGCCGAACACCTCCTCGTAGAACTTCACGGCGGCGTCGTAGTCCTTGGTGTGGAGCTCGTGCCAGGCGGCGGCGCCGGGCTCGGCTACGAGCTCGTATCCCTTCATCTCGCGCGGCTGCCACACGCCGATTGCCGCTCCGGCGGAGTCGCCGAAGATGGCCATGTGGCCCTGTTCCGGAACATCCATGGGCGGCATGTAGACCTGTCCGCCGTTCGCAGTGACGGCGGACGCGGTGGCCTCGGCGTCGTCCGAGCGCAGGTACGTGGACCAGACGTCAGGCATGCCAGCCTGGTCCACGTCCTTCTGCATGAGCCCGGCCACGGTCTTGCCGTTCTTCCGTGCGGTGGTGTAGCCGCCGTACTTCTCCTCGTCGCCGGTCTCGTATTCCCAGCCGAAGAGTTCGCCGTAGAACTGGCGGGCTTTGGTGATGTCTGAGGTCATGAGGTCGATCCAGCAGGGTGCGCCGGGGGTGATCTCGGGTGCAGGCATGATGGGCTCTCTCTGTCGATGGGTGGCAACAGGAACGACCCTATGTCCGGGCTCCGACAGTTTCAATGGTTCGGCCCTGGCGGCCTATGGGCCGGTTAAACGAAGAAGCCCCGGTCCGCCACCATGTGGCGTACCGGGGTTCCATTCGCGGAAGGTAAGAGATTCGAACTCTTGGTACGGGGTTACCGCACACTAGTTTTCAAGACTAGCTCCTTCGGCCGCTCGGACAACCTTCCCTAACGAGTAGTGTTTCATAGGCAGTTGGCTGCAACAAAACAGAGTCTGCCGTGCGTCCGGTGCACACTGGTTCTGGGGCACGAATCAGCTAGAAAACGGGAGTTCTCCATGAAAGCCGTCTACATTGCAGAACCCGGTGGTCCGGAGGTGCTGGAGGTCCGCGACGTGGACGCGCCGGTGCCCGGGCAGGGCGAGGTGTTGATCGACGTCGTCGCCGCCGGCCTGAACCGCGCGGACGTGCAGCAGCGCAGGGGCTTTTACCCGCCCCCGCCCGGCGCGTCCGAGATCCCCGGGCTGGAAGTCTCCGGGCGGATCGCCGGCTTCGGTCCCGGCGTCACCAAGGCATTCTCCGTGGGTGACAAGGTGGTGGCGCTGCTGGCCGGCGGAGGCTATGCCGAGCAGGTTGCGGTGCCGGCGGAGCAGGTCCTGCGGATTCCCGACGGCGTTGATGTGGTCACCGCTGCGTCGCTGCCGGAAGTCGCAGCCACGGTCTACTCCAACCTGATCATGACGGCGCAGTTGCAGGCCGGTGAAACTGTCCTGATCCACGGCGCCACCGGCGGGATCGGCACCATGGCCATCCAGCTGGCCAAGGCCTTCGGCGCCAGGGTCGCCACCACCGCGGGAAGCGCGGAAAAGGTGGGGACCGCGAAGGCTTTCCTGGGCGCGGACATCGCCATCAACTACACCGAAGAGGACTTCCCCGAAAGCCTCCGGCGGCAGAACGGCGGCAAGGGCGCCGACGTGATCCTCGACGTTGTGGGTGCCAAGTACCTGGCGCAGAACGTTGATGCGCTCGCGGACTACGGCCGGCTCGTTGTCATCGGCCTGCAGGGCGGGGCCAAGGGGGAGCTGGATCTTGGCCAGCTCCTGCGGAAGCGCGCGGCGGTGGTTGCCACGGCACTGAGGCCGCGCCCGGTGGCGGAAAAGGGCGCCATCATGAACGCCGTGCGGGAATCCGTGTGGCCCCTCATCACGGACGGCCGGATCCGCCCGCTGGTGGCCAAGACATTCCCGCTGGACCAGGCTGCGGCCGCGCACCGGTACTTCGACAGCGGCGACCATGTGGGCAAGATCCTGCTGGTTATGTAGAGCCGGGTAGATACTGAGTATTGCTTTGCGCCGCGGACTGGGTTAGCCTCACTCTATACGCGGTATGCACGGGTCTTGGGGGTCCGTGCATACCGACGCTGACGCCACCGCTAGGAGCATCATGTCCATCCGCCACAGCCTCCTTGCCCTGCTGCAGGACCAGCCGCGTTACGGCTACCAGCTCAGGGTTGAGTTCGAGAACCGCACCGGGTCCACCTGGCCCTTGAACATCGGGCAGGTTTACACCACGCTGGACAGGCTGGAACGCGACGGCCTGGTCAGCAATGACGGCAGTGACGGCGAAGGCCACGTGGTCTACAGCATCACCCACGCGGGCAAGGCGGAAGTGCAGAACTGGTTTGCCGCCCCCGTGGAGCGCAACAACCCGCCCCGGAACGAGCTGGCCATCAAACTGGCGCTCGCGGTCACGCTGCCGGGCGTGGATGTGCAGGCCATCATCCAGGCCCAGCGGGTCGCGTCTATCCGGGCGCTGCAGGACTACACCAAGGCCCGCCGCGACACGGCCGCCAACCAGCGGGCGGCCGATACGGCCTGGCTGCTGGTGCTGGATTCGCTGATCTTCCAGACGGAAGCGGAGGTCCGCTGGCTGGACCTTTGCGAGGCGCGGATGCTGCAGCAGGCGCAGACCGCGGGCCAGGCCACACCACGCAAATCGTCCAACGGGGTCACTGTGGAAGAGGCTGCCCCGCTCATCGCGGATAGCCGCCGGTGAGCGTCCAGGGGCCGCAGCAGGTCCTGGAACTCGCCAAGGTCAGCAGGACGTTCGGTGAAGGCGCGACGGCGGTCGCCGCGCTGCGCGAGGTGGACCTCAGTATCAGGGCGGGCGAGTTCGTCGCCGTGATGGGTCCGTCAGGTTCCGGAAAGTCCTCCCTCCTGGCGCTGGCCGGGGGACTTGACCGGCCGACGTCGGGCGGTGTCTTTGTGGAATCGACGCCCCTGGGCGGGCTGGGACTGAACGAACTCGCCCGGTTGCGCCGCCGCGCCGTCGGCTATGTCTTCCAGGACTTCAACCTTGTCCCCACGCTGACCGCGGCCGAAAATGTGGCGCTGCCGCTGGAACTGGACGGAACGGCCACCAGGAAGGCGCAACGCCAGGCCCTGGATGCGCTGCGGCAGGTGGGCATCCCGGAACTCGCGGACCGCTTTATGGACCAGATGTCCGGCGGACAGCAGCAGCGGGTGGCCATCGCGCGGGCCATCGTGGGCGACCGCCGGCTGATCCTGGCCGACGAACCCACGGGTGCCCTGGATTCCACCACCGGCCACGGCGTGATGGAGGTGCTCCGCGGACGTGCCGATGCCGGTGCGGCCGTGATGCTGGTGACCCATGAGGCCCGGCATGCCGCGTGGGCTGACCGGGTGGTGTTCCTCCGGGACGGCCGGATCGTTGACCAGGCGGCTGCCATGCATGATCCCGCCATGCTCCTCACGCAGGCCGGCCACTGACGTGGCGCTCACCCTCGACCCGGCGCCCGGCGGGCGCCGGCAGGCTTTCCGCGTCGCCGTGCGGATGGCGCGGCGCGATATCCGCCGCCACAAAGGGCGTTCCCTTCTGATCATTTTGCTTATCATGCTCCCCGTGGCCGCAATGACAGGGGCGGTCACCCTGGTCCAGAGCACCCAGGAAACCGCCGCCGAGCGAGTTCAGTACGAGCTCGGCACCACGCAGGCGCGGTTCCGGTCCATGCCCATGGCCAACGGCGTCATGGTCCAGCACCCGGTCGAAGAGCTCCAGATCACCACGAATGACTGGGACAGGAACCCGGACTTCACGCCGACGGATCCGCAGGACGCGATTCCGGCCGGCTACGTAGTGCTCACAGAATCCACCCTCGACCTCACTGCCGAGTCGGGGGCGGCGGACGTGCGTGTGATGGGCCGCGCGGTGGACGCCATGGCCCCGGCATTTGCCGGAAAATACACCCTGCTGGACGGCAGGGCACCCGGGACTGATGCCGAGATGCTTGTGTCGCCGGGACTGCTGGAGCGGTTCGGGCTGGAACTGGGGGAAGAGCTGGCGACGTCGGCCGGGACGTTTGTCGCGGTCGGAACGCTCCGCGATGCGGGCTATTCGGACAGCAACTCCATCGTCTACCTCAGGCCCGGCCAGGGCAGTGTTGGCGCCCCGGCGCATGCCACCACCGGTCCGGCGCCACCCGCGCCGGCCATCAATGCCACCATGTATTACCTGGTGGGTTCCGAGCCGGTGACCTGGAGCCAGGTCCTGGCGGCCAACGCCGTGGGTGTCACGGTGCTGTCCAGGTCCGCGGTGCTGAATCCGCCGTTCCAAGAGGAGCGCGGGCCGGAGGGCGCAGGGACCTCGTCCAGCGCGTCGCTGCCGCTCACCACCTATGCGGCCGGGGCGCTCCTGGGCGCCCTCGCATTGCTGGAGGTGGGCCTGCTGGCGGGAGCCGCGTTCGCCGTGGGCGCCAAGGGACAGGTCCGGGAGCTGGCCCTGCTGGCCGCGACGGGGGCCGAAAGCCCCACCATCCGTTCGGTGGTGATGGCGGCTGGCCTGTGGCTCGGCGGCATCGGCGTGGCGGCCGGCGCTGCGGTGGGACTGGTAGCCGGCGCCGGGGTGGTGTTCGTTGCGCGTCTGAGCGGATCGGTCCGTTTCCCGGGCTTCCATCCGGACGCTTTGTTGACGGTCCTGGTGATGGTCATGGGCTATGTGGCGTGCCTGCTGGCTGCCTTGGCCCCTGCGCGGCAGGTGGCGCGCCAGGCTGTTCTGGGCGCGCTCAAATCGGGGCGGGCGCCGGCGTCGGCCGGCAAGGCGTCCACCGTGGTGGGTACTGTCCTGCTGGGAGTGGCTGCCGTGTCACTTGCCGTCGGCACGGGGCTCGCCGTCAGCAGCGAAGACCCTGATGTGTTCTTCTCAAGGACGCCGGTGGTTCTCTGGTTCCTGCTGGGCGGCGCGGTACTGGGCGTTGCGTCCCTGGTCCTGTTGACCGGCAAGGTGGTGGTATTCCTTGGCAAGCGTGCCGGACGCCTTCCGCTGGCTGCGCGCATGGCCGCCCGGGACTCTTCCCGAAACCGCGGCCGGACTGTTCCAGCTGTTGCCGCCGTCCTTGCCGCCGCCACCCTCGCCAGTGCCGGCATGGTGCTGGCGGCCAGCCAGCAGGCGAACGAGCAGCAAAACCACTACTGGTCCGCGTTGAAGAACCAGGCAGTCCTGCCGTTATCCGTGTGGCAGCCTCCACTGGCTGACGGAACAATGCCGGACCCGGTGCGGGTTGCCCCTGCAGAGGTGGTGTCCGCCCTGGATGGCGCCCTGGACACCGTCGAATGGACCAGCGTCCTGCGCACAGCCGACACCCGGAACTGCGACATGCGGCCCGAACTTGCTGACGCGTCGCCCGCGCAAACGCCGACGACGAGCTGCCTGCAATACTCGCTGGCCACACCGGAAGGCAACGCGTGCCCCGTTACGGCGGGCGGGCGTGTCCTCGATCCGGAGGATAGGCGCTGCCAGGGCGCGATGCGTCCCTACGAGACGCAGGGAAGCATTAACTCCGTTATCGTCGGAACGGCCGATGACGTGGAAAGGCTGTTCGGCACGGCGCCCACGGCGGAAGCCCGCGACGTGCTGGCGGCCGGTGGCATGGTGGTGACCAACCCTGTGTTCGTCCGTGACGGGCACGCGTCCCTGGTGGCGAAGGACATGCGGAAGCCCGCACCGGACAATCCGGCCACGGGCGCCTTCCAGGGCTACGTGGAGGCGGGACGGACGGAAGTTGCTGCGGCCGTGCTGGAGCCGGCAGTTAAGGTGCAGTACTACGGCGTAGTCTCTCCGGAAGCTGCAGCGGCGGCCGGAATGCGCGTGGATGACAGCGCCCTGCTGGTCCAGTTCAGCGCCTACCCTGATGCCGCCGAAATGGACAAAATGTCCGGAGTGCTTGGCACAATCTACAAGGACCGCTACGGGACCCCGTACGTGGAGCGCGGACCGGCGCAGGACGACTCGCTGATCCTCTGGTCCATCGTGGGCCTGGGCGCGCTGATCACGCTCAGCGCGGCAGGCATCACCACGGGCCTGTCCATGGCGGACTCGCGGAAGGACCACGTGACGCTTGCCGGCGTGGGTGCGGCCCCGCGTCTGCGGAAGGCGCTCGCAGGTTCCCAGGCGCTGATGACGGCGGGGCTCGGAACCGTGTTGGGAAGTGTTGCCGGGATAGTGCCCGCCGTGCTGCTGGTGACGGCCACCGGGATGGCGCGGACCGCCGTCGTTCCCTGGCTCCAGCTCGTGGCGCTGCTGATCGCGGTGCCGCTCACCGGTGCGGCCCTGGCGTGGCTGTTTACCCGGGCGAGGCTTCCGGTGTCCCGCCGGGAGGTGGGGACCTGAGCGGTCTGCCGAGGCAGCTGAGCGGAGGAGCACCGGAATTAGGTCACACAGTTGGGTCTTTTTGATTGGGCCCAACAGGCCTACGGTGGGACTCAGGACGCTGTCCGTCCCGGACGGCCGAAGTACGGAGGAACCTCCTATGACAACACATGTTGCCGATTGCAGTGTTACCCGTTGCTCGTTTAATGACCACGAAGGCTGTACCGCCCACGCCATCACGGTTGGCGGAAGCAAAGACCACGCCAGCTGCGCCACGTTCATCGACACCGGCACACACGGCGGGCTGCCCAAGGTCCTGGCGGATGTCGGAGCCTGCCAGCGCTCCGAGTGCATCCACAACGACCACCTGATGTGCAACGCCGCCGAAGTTCACGTGGGCCCCGGCGCTGACAACGCGGACTGCCTCACTTACGCACACGCGTAGCCACGGCTCCCGCCCGGGATTAGCCACGAAGGCCTCCGTCCAGGAAACCCTGAACGGGGGCTTTTATGCGCTCGGCGCCTCCCGCCCGCCGTTCACCGCAATGACACACGGCGCGGGCAGAATGCCCCTCCTCGTTGGTGCGGCGTTGGTAGGGTGCCTTTGAGCAACTCACTGAAGCACCAATTCTCAAGGAGGAGACATGGCCAGCAGGCCTGACGAACCGGTACGTGCAGCGAAAGGTAGCGGCCCATTGACCGCCGATCCGAAGCTTCCGCCAACCGCAGTGGACGAGGCCGTCCGCGAAGCTGAAGACAAGAACTGGACCCCGGCCAATATCGCACTGTGGGCAGCCATCGCACTGCTCGGCGGCGTCGCCTGGTTCATGCTGGCCATCGTCCGGGGCGAGACCGTCAACGCGATCTGGTTCGTGTTTGCCTCGGTTTGTACCTACCTCATTGGTTACCGCTTCTACTCCAAGGTGATCGAACGCCTCATCACCAAGCCGGATGACCGCCGCGCCACGCCGGCGGAATACAAGGCTGACGGCAAGGACTATGTCCGCACGGACCGCAACGTGCTGTTCGGCCACCATTTTGCCGCGATCGCGGGTGCCGGCCCGCTGGTCGGACCCATCATCGCGGCCCAGATGGGCTACCTCCCCGGCACCATCTGGATCATCATCGGCGTTGTGCTCGCAGGTGCCGTCCAGGACTACCTGGTGATGTTCTTCTCCATGCGCCGCGGCGGCCGTTCCCTGGGCCAGATGGCCCGCGAAGAACTGGGCGTCATCGGCGGCACGGCAGCACTGATCGCCACGCTGCTCATCATGGTGATCATTGTGGCGATCCTCGCGCTCGTCGTCGTCAACGCCCTGGGCGAAAGCCCGTGGGGCGTGTTCTCGGTGGGCATGACCATCCCGATTGCGCTATTTATGGGCGTCTACCTGCGCTACATCCGGCCGGGCAAGATCATGGAAGTCTCCCTGATCGGCTTTGTGCTCCTGATGGCCGCGATCATCGGCGGCGGCCTGGTGGCGGAGACCGAATGGGGCTCCGCGTTCTTCACCCTGGACAAGGTGACCATCGCGTGGGGCCTCATCGTTTACGGCTTCATCGCGGCCATCCTCCCGGTCTGGCTGCTCCTGGCTCCCCGCGATTACCTCTCCACGTTTATGAAGATCGGCGTGATCGTGATGCTGGCACTGGCCATCATCGTGGTCCGCCCGGAGATCACTGTCCCGGCCTTCAGCGAGTTCGCAAGCCGGGACAACGGGCCGGTCTTCCCCGGTGCGCTGTTCCCGTTCCTGTTTGTCACCATTGCCTGCGGGGCGCTATCCGGTTTCCACGCCCTGATCTCCTCGGGCACTACCCCGAAGCTGATCGAGAAGGAACGCCAGACCCGTTTCATCGGCTACGGCGGCATGCTGATGGAGTCATTTGTGGCCATCATGGCGCTGGTAGCGGCCATCTCCATTGACCGGGGCCTCTACTTCGCCATGAACGCCCCCGCGGCCCTGACCGGCGGCACCGTGGAAACCGCGGCCGCCTGGGTCAACGGCCTTGGCCTGTCCGGGGTCAACGTCAGCCCGGCCATGCTCGCTGAGACGGCAGCCAACGTCGGGGAGCAGAGCATTGTGTCCCGGACCGGCGGCGCGCCCACACTTGCCGTGGGACTCGCCCATATCATGCAGCAGTTCATCGGCGGCACGGCCCTGATGGCCTTCTGGTACCACTTCGCCATCATGTTCGAGGCGCTGTTTATCCTCACCGCGGTCGACGCCGGTACACGCGTTGCGCGCTTTATGCTGCAGGACTCCATCGGCAACTTCATCCCGAAGTTCAAGGAGCACTCGTGGCGTCCGGGAGCCTGGCTGTGCACCGCCGTTATGGTGGCCGCCTGGGGTGCCGTGCTGCTCATGGGCGTGACCGATCCGCTGGGTGGCATCAACACGCTGTTCCCGCTGTTCGGCATCGCCAACCAGCTGCTGGCCGCGATCGCACTGTCCGTGTGCCTGGCCATCGTCGCCAAGCGGGGGAGCTTCAAGTACCTCTGGATCGTGGCGGTACCGCTCGCTTTCGCGGCGGTGGTGACCATCACCGCGAGTTACCAGAAGATCTTCTCGTCGACGCCCGCCGTCGGCTATTTCGCCAACAATGCCGCCTTCAGCAAGGCACTCGCGGACGGCAAGACGGAGTTCGGCTCAGCCAAGAGTGTTGTCGCCATGGAAGCCGTGGTGCGCAACACTGCGATTCAGGGCTGGCTGTCCGTCATCTTTGTGGTGTTGAGCATCATCGTCATCGCCATGGCTTTCGTGGCCACCATCAAGGCCTTCCGCAACCATTCGGCTGGGTTGCCGAACGTTGACAACGAGGACGAGGCCCGGCCGTCAAAGGTCTTCGCACCCGCCGGGCTGATCCCCACACCCGCGGAACGTGAGCTGCAGGCCGAGTGGAACAAGCTGCCGGCCGAGCTGCGGTTCGAAAGGGCAGGTCACCACAAATGAGCCCCGGTCTGGCCGCGGTCGCAACAGGGTTCCGGGGTTTCGCCCGGTACCTCGGCGGCGTGCTCGGTGCTGATGCGTACGCCAAGTACCTGGAGCACCACCACGCGGCCGGACATGGGGAACCACCGCTGACGGAACGCGAGTTCTGGCGGGACCGGACGGACCGCCAGGACTCCAACCCGCAGGGCCGGTGCTGCTGACGCTGACTGCCGGCCAGCCTTCATCGGCTGGCCGGCTTCATCAACTGGACTGCCCGTCCTCGGCTCGTGAGAGTATGAACGCATGAGCGATCCGACAGACACTCAGCCTGATGATGTCCCCGTTGAGGGCAGGACCCTCGACAACGGCGAACCGGCCATGCCGGCTGTGCCCATCCCGGCTGGAGCCGTCACCGGCCCCGGCGCTGCACGTCCGGCCACTACCGGCCCGGCGGCGTCGAGCACGTCACCCGGGGGCAAGGCCAAGGGCAGCAACCTGCAGGACCTTGTGGACGAGCCCGCGAAAGTCATGCGGATCGGCACCATGATCCGGCAGCTCCTGGCAGAGGTTAAGTCGGCCCCGCTGGACGACGCCGCGCGCGAACGCCTCGCCGAGATCCACGAACGTTCCATCAAGGAGCTGGAGGACGGGCTGGCACCGGAGCTGGTTGAAGAACTGGAACGGATCAGCCTGCCCTTCCCGGAGAACACCACACCGTCCGACGCCGAGCTTCGGATCGCCCAGGCGCAGCTGGTGGGGTGGCTGGAAGGCCTCTTCCACGGCATCCAGACGGCCATCGCCGCCCAGCACGCTGTACGGGAGCAGGCCGCCGCGCAGCTGCACCTGAAGCAGCTTCCGCCGGGCACCATGATCGCCCCTGGCGTGGTTATCGGGGAGAACGGCGAGCCGCAGCGGGCCGCCGCCGGCCATCATTCCGGTCCGGTGCCGTCAGGCCGGCCGGAGGACCCGGACCACGGTCCCGGCCAGTACCTCTAGGTTCCTGCGTGGGATTCTTTACTGCCGCCCGGCAAGGGCGCAAGGACGATGCTGAGCTGGGCAAGGGCCTTTGGCGCCGTGCCCACGATCGTTTCCACCGTGGCCTGGACCGCTATCACCAGGTCCTCGAAGGCGTCGAAGACGAGCAGCTTTATGCGGAACTCGTAGAAGTCGCGAACGAGCTGGCGGGGCTCCTGGAACGTGTCCGTGTTGTTTGCGTCGAGGCCCAGCGACGTTCGCCCAGCGAGGGGCTGGACATTCCCGGGGACCTGGCCGGTGTGCACCGGTCGTTGTCGAAGGCAGGCAATTCACTGGCCACCACTGCCGAGGCTGCAGCCATGCTGCGGCTCGCCGTCGGACCCGTCCCGGTGGGGGCGGCCTCGGTACGCCGCCGCGCGGAATCAGTGTTTGAGCAGGTGGCGGACGCCGAACGCCGGCTCGCCGAGGATGCCGCCGCCGGCGGCCAGCCCGAAAGCCGTTCCGGCTGAGCGGTACTTCCGGCTGAGCCTCAGGCGGCGATCCGAGCCTGCTCGATGGCAACAGCGTCGATAACGGCCCACGATTCCTCGGTGCCGCAGTTCCGGCTGGCGAAACGTTCGGCGTCCTTCAGGGAATCGAAGCTTTCACTGCTGATCCGGCCGCTATCGGCGTCGAAGTACGTAACGTGAAATTCCTGTGCAAGTTGGTTTTCCATAGATCCAGTCTGCAACCGGGGTCTGACATTAACCGTTCATCAGTCCCGCGTGTTGCCCAGGCGTAGCACCCGCTCCTGCGCGAGCATGGCCGAACGTTTGGCCTTTTCGACTGCCCGGGCCGCCTGCTTGGCCTCGGCGGCCGCCGTGCCCAGGTTTTTCCTGGCGCTGTCCAGCTGCTCCTCCGCGGCTTTGAGCCGGTCGCGGAGCTCACGTGTTTCGCGGGTCAGGTCCGCGACTTCGGCCTCCGTGTCCGCCAGTTGACTTTGCCGGTCCGCGGCCAGCTGGGCGAACTCCTCTTCGGCTGCCATGGCCTCGCCCAAGGCAGCGTTGGCTTTCTCCAGCGCCGAGGGGGACGCCGGCCGCGGAGTCTCCCGGACAGCCTTCAGGCGCGGCTGGTCCGCGGGTTTGCGGGTGCCGGGTTCCGCCGTCGTCTGTTCTTCCTCTGCTTCTTCCGGCACAGTGGCCGGTGGCTGTTTGGGACGGCCGAGTGTCGTGGCGCGCGGCGCCGGCACGGCCACGGGCACCGCTACGGCCCCATCGAGATCAACCGTGTCCACGCCGTCGGCGGACAGCGCCTGGACCAGCAGTCCGCTTTGGACGGCGGCAGTGGCACCTTCGTCGGCGGTCATCGCCTGCAGGGTGCGCTCGACGTCGGCGGCGATGGTGGCGCTGATGCTGCGCCCCTGGCGTTCTGCAACGGCGCGGGCGGTCTCGACGGCGGTCGCCAGCAGGGTGCGGCGCTCCCGCGCCAGTTCCCGGAGGGCGGCGGCGTCGAGGGATGCCTGGGCCGACCGCATCCGTTGGCCGAGCTCGGAAAGCTGCGCGAGCACTCCTGGCTCATGGATGGCCAGCATGTTGACCGCCCAGGCCGCCGCTGACGGCTTTGGCAACGCCTTGACGGCAGCCGGGAGATCCTTCCCGGAACCGGCGGCTGCCTTGGCTGCGGCGGTTCGGGCGGCCACAAACTCCTCGAAAGGCAGAGCGTAAAGTTCGAACGCGATAGCCGCCAGCGCCTTGTCATCCATGCACGCCATCATAGGGGGAGGGCACCGGAGCCGAAGGGTATGTGTGCCGCCTAGACTGGCCGCCTCCTAGACTGGCCGCATGAGAAGAGTGCGGGGGCTCATTGTCCGGCCGGCGGTGCTGATGTTGGCAGTCTGCATCCCGGTTGCCGGCTGCTCGAACGTCTGTCCGGCCATCGGGTGGGTCAACTCCATCACGGTTGAACTGGCGGGTGACGTCTCGCGTGTGGATACCGTGCAGCTGTGCGCCGATGGCGCTTGTTCGGAGTTGCGACCGGAGCCTGGGACGGCAGCACCGCGCATTGTGGTGACAACACCGCTGGATGCCAGGGCTCCGCACACGCTGGAAGCCCAGCCCACCATGGCCCCGTTCTACGCTGAATGGATCGACGCCGATACCTGGCGGTTCACCGTCAGCATGAGCTCTCCCGACCACGTGACTGCTAAAGCGCTGTCTGCCACGGGCGACGTCCTCGCCGAGGAGGAAGCCGACCTGGACTGGAAGCGGGTGGGCGGCTCGGCCCAGTGCGGCGGTCCCATGGAAGCTTCGCCGGTCGAGCTCACGGTCAGGCCGGGGCTCTAGTCTCCGTTCAGATCGAAGTCCAGGTCCAGGTCCTCCGGGGACACGAGCGTCCGCCACGTCGACTTCACCCGGGCGGTGGGTAGTTCTGCGGCGATGGGCATCCGGTCAACGGCCACGAGCTGGTCCAGGTCCAGGCCGGTGACGGCGGCGATATCGCGGACGGGGACCTGAAAGGTCCGGAACGGGCCCAGGGGCGGAGCCTCGTCCACGGCGCCCGGGCGGGGCACATCGGGCAGGTCGGCCAGCTGTGGTGTTTGGTCCACGATGTAGCCGGTGGCCGCAAGCTCCCCGTCCTGGAGGAATGCGGCGACCTTGAAGAACAGCAGCGGAATGTCCACGCCGCGGTACACCGGGTCATTGTCCCCGAAAATGGGTCCGGTGAACACGATCAGCCGCCGGCCGTGGTCGGCGGCATGCTCCAGCAGGTAGGACTCCAACCCGAGCCACAGGTCCAGGCTCTGGTTGAACTTCGAAGCCTGGGGCACGGCGTTCGTGTAGTGGAACGTGTCCTCATTCGCTTGGGCGGCCTCCTGCCGGGTATCACCCCAGACGGCTGAGGCGCGCCGGACCAGGTGTCCCCTATCAAGGTTGTTCCGGGCGTAGAGCTGCTCACCGGTCTGCTGGTCCTCGGCCAACCTTGGATCCAGCTGCCATTGGATCCCGGATCGGTCCAGATCCATCAGCTTCTCCCCGTCGATGCCGAGGGCCGTGACGGCGGCCAGGCGCCTGTCCAGCCGCATGAGCACCGAGAAATGGGTGTAGGGCAGCAGGATCGTTTTCGTGTCGGCCAGAATCGGCACAGGAACCTGTACACCCAGGAAAGCGACGTCGTACCCCGACCGGTTCGACAGATCGCGTGCAGCAGCAGAACCCGGTACCAGCAATAGTTCGTCCATGGCCGGACACTAGCAGTGGAAGATGACGGCGGGATGAATTTCGGTGGACCACAGGGAAACTGCCGTCGGCGGCCCAGCTCAATGCGGCGGGCTGTCGAAGGGCTTAACCAGCGAAAAACCCCGTATCATCGTCGAAAACAACGACAATACGGGGTTTGTCCCGAGCTTCCTATCAGAATCGAACTGATGACCTTTTCATTACGAGTGAAACGCTCTACCGACTGAGCTAAGGAAGCACCGCACAATTCGCCCGGCGTAACCGGGCGGTTCATGCAAGAGTCAACTGTAATAGAGTCCCTGCGCCCGGGTCAAAATGGGCGCCCAAACACCCCAGCAGAAGTCCTCAGCAGACGGTGTTGTCGGCGGGAACCGTTCCGTCCACAAGGTACTTGTCCACGGCGTCTTCGAGGCAACTGTTGGCCCGGCCGTAGGCGGTGTGGCCCTCTCCCTGCCAGGTCAGCAGCGAGGCGTTGCCCAGCTGTTTGCGCAGGGATGCGGCCCATTCCACCGGGGTGGCAGGGTCGCCGGTGGTTCCGACCACCACGATCGGGGCTTCGCCGGTGTATTCCACCGGGGCGGGGGTCCGCAGGTTCTTGTACGGCCAGTCCACACAGTTGGTGCCGCCGTAGGCGAAGAAGTAGCCCAGGGTGGGGGAGGCCTGCATAAGCCGTTGCTGTTCCGCGCGCATGGAGGCAGTATCGGACACCATGGGGTAGTCCAGGCAGTTGATGGCGCCGAAGGCGAAGGTGGAGTTGGACGTGTACTTCCCGTCGGCGCCGCGGTCAGCGCCGAGGTCCGCCAGACGGAGCATCAGGCTGGCGTCACCGTTCAGTGCAGCTTCGAGGGCTTGGGTCAGGGCGGGCCAGCTCTGGTCGTTGTACAGCGGAGTGATGAGGCCGCTGACGAACATCGTGGCGTTCACCAGGCGGCCGTCCTTGGCCTGCCAGGGGGTGTTCTGGACGGCGGTGATGAGGTCGCGGATCTGCTGGACCCCGCTGTCCACGTTCCCGCTGAGCGGGCACGAGGATTCCTGCTGGCAGCTGGCCACGTAGGCCCTGATGGCTTTTTCGAACGCCACGGCCTGGCCGCTGGTCAGCTCCTCGTTGCTGATGGACGGATCCAGGGCGCCATCCAGGACCATACGGCCCACATTCTCCGGGAACAGCGAGGCGTAGGTTGAACCAAGGAACGTGCCGTAGGAGTACCCCAGGTAATTGAGCTTCGAGTCATTGACCACGGCGCGCAGGATGTCCAGGTCCTTGGCCGCGCTGACCGTGTCGACGTGGCCCAGTACCGGACCCGTCTTGGCGGCGCACTGCGCGGCGATGGCCTTGTTGTCGGCCAACGCGGCGGCAAGCCCGGCGTCGGTCTCCAACGCGTAGACCTTTGCCCGGGACGCGTCCCGTTCGGCATCCGTCAGGCAGGTAACAGGGGCGGAGCGTTTGACGCCCCGAGGATCAAAGCCCACCAGGTCATAGTTGGCCCGGACAGACTGCGAGAAGTGCGTCGCGGCCGCATCCTTGACGAAGTCGTAGCCGGACCCGCCCGGACCGCCCGGGTTGACCAGCAGGGTGCCGGTTTTCTTGCCCGTGCTGGGAGCCTTCAGCGCGGCTATCTGGATCTTCTCGCCGTCCGGCTTCCCGTAGTCCACGGGCACGGTGACCTTGGCGCACTGGAAGCCGTTTTCGCAGGGCTCCCACACAACCTCCTGGGCGTAGAAGGTGTCCAGGCCGGCGGGCGCGGACGCCACGATGGCAGGGTCTGCCTTCGCCGTGGCGGGGGCCGCGTCCGGGGTGTCCCCGCCAAAGAGGCCGCACGAGGCCAGCGTCAGGGCCAGGATCAGGGCGCCGGCAGCCCGCAGCCCAATCACCAGGGATCGGGAGCGTGCGGGCAGGGGGCGTGCAGTCATCGAGCGGTCTCCTAGTAGTTGCTAGATCAGGCTGGCTGCCATGGACTCAATGGTCAACAGCGGTGCAACGTTGGTGGTGGTGATGCGTTGGCGGGCTTTGTTGATGGCGTCCATGCGGGCGAGGGTGGTCTCCGGGGCAGACCGGGCGGCGAATTCCTCCAGCTCACCCCTGAGCTCAACGTTTACCAGCTCCACGGCGTTCCCGAGCTGGATGATCAGCACATCCCGGTAGAACGACAGGAGGTCCGTCAGCGTCCGGTCCAGCGAGTCCGTGATGGATCGCTTGGCCCGTCGTTTCTGGTCGTCTTCGAGCTGCCTGACCTGGCTGCGCATGGTCGGCGGGAGCGTCCCTGACTCCGGGGCACCCAGAGTGGCCAGCAGCGCAGCCTTCTCGGCGGCGTCGCGCTCTTCATTGGAACTGTTGGCTTCGGCCGTGGCGATCTTCACCAGCTTGTCCGCCATCATCACCGCTGCGGTCACGCCGCGCAGACCCAGGGGGAACCTCACCGTTTCCAGCCGGCGTTCCCTCGCCTCGGGGTCCCGCGCCAGCCGGCGGGCGATCCCCACATGGCTTTGCGCCGCGCGGGCAGCGCGTTCGGCGAGTGCCGGGTCCACGCCGTCGCGCTTGACGAGCAAAGCGGCGACGTCGGCGGCCGGCGGCAGCCGCAGGGCCACGGCCCTGCAGCGCGAACGGATGGTCACCAGGACGTCAGCGGGCGACGGTGCGCACAGCATCCAGATGGTCCGCGGCGTGGGCTCCTCGATGGCCTTCAGCAGCACATTGGTGGTCCGCTCGGCCATGCGGTCGGCGTCTTCCACCACAATGATCCGCCAGCGCCCCGACGACGGCCGGTTGCCCGCCTTGGATACCAGGTCGCGGGCTTCATCGATGGTGATGGTGACCTTCTCGGTCCTGACGTACGTCACGTCCGAATGGGTCTCGCCGAGGATGGTCAGGCAGGCTGGACACTCCCCGCAGCCGCGCCTGGCCACGTCGTCCTGATCGCAGTTGAGGGCGGCAGCGAAGGCCTTCGCGGCGTTGGAACGCCCGGATCCGGGCGGGCCCGTGAACAGCCAGGCATGGGTCAGCCCTTCGCCCCGCGAGGCAAGGCGAAGCTGTTCGACGACGGCGGGCTGGCCCTGAAGGTCGTCCCAGACAGTCATGCGGCGCCCCGGCCTGCAGACGCGAGCAAGGCATCAACGCGGGTGAGGATCCGCGCGGCCAGTTCGTTTACGGGCAGATCCGCCGGCAGGACCAGATACGTATCCGGCCGGCTGGAGGCCAGTTCGAGGAACGCCGCGCGGATTGTTGAATGGAACTCATCGGCCTCTGACTCAAGGCGGTCTTCGGCGGCGTCGTCGGCTGTGCGGCGGCGGCGGCCGTCAGCGGGGTCCACGTCCAGCAACACCGTGAGGTCGGGCTGCAGCCCGGACGTCGCCCATTCGTTGAGCGTACGCACAGCGTCGGCACCCAGATCGCGGCCGGCCCCCTGGTACGCCACGGACGAATCAATGTAGCGGTCCGTCAGGACAACCTCGCCGCGTTCCAGTGCCGGGCGGATCACCTGGCTGGCATGGGCCGCGCGGGAGGCAGCAAAGATGAGTGCCTCGGTGTGGGCGTCGATGTGGCCATGGCCGTGGTCCAGGACCAGGGAACGCAGTTTTTCGCCAATGGGCGTCCCGCCGGGTTCGCGGGTCCGCAGGACCGTCAGGCGACGTGTTTCCAGGGCCTCGGCAAGACGGGCCGCCTGGGTGGACTTGCCGGCGCCGTCGCCGCCCTCGAAGGCGATGAAAAGTCCAGGGCTGTTGGTGGTCACTGGTCTAGACTACCGACTTCGGGAGCCGCCGCACGTCCAAGTACGCTTTCTCCATGAGTCTCTCGGAACAGTATGCAGCGTCCCTGTCGGCCGAAACCGTGGTGGTTGCCGCCGGCCGGCCGGCACGTGAGCGGGACGAGCCCGTCAACCCGCCCATCGTGCTGTCCTCGACGTACTTCGGCACGGGAGCGCTGGGCGACGGGGACCGGGGCTACGGCCGCTATTCCAACCCCACCTGGGATCCCTTTGAGGAAGCCCTGGGCCAGCTTGAAGGATCTGAACTGCCCGGCCTGCTCTACGCGTCCGGACTGGCGGCCGTCAGTTCGGCACTGTCCCTGCTTCCCGCCGGCGGCGTCCTGGTGATGCCGTCGCACAGTTACGCGGGTTCGCTGGTGATGGCCACGGAGTTGGCGCAGAAGGGCGTCCTGGAACTGCGGACTGTGGACATCACGGACACTGACGCAGTCAAAGCACAGATCGCGCCGCAAGGACCGGACGCGAAAGCGGCCAGGATGCTGTGGCTTGAGAGCCCCACCAACCCGATGCTGGGCATCGCCGATATCCGCGAACTCACCGCGGCGGCCCACCGGGTGGGCGCCATTGTAGTGACGGACAATACGTTCTCCACGCCGTTGGTCCAGCAGCCACTGAGCTTGGGTTCCGACGTCGTTCTTCACTCGGTGACCAAATACCTGGCCGGACATTCCGACGTCGTCCTCGGCGCCTTGGTGACGTCCAACCCGGACATCCGGGCAGCGCTGCTGCACCACCGCATCATTCATGGCGGTATCGCCGGGCCGTTCGAGGCATGGCTGGCGCTGCGCGGGCTCCGCACCCTTGCGCTGCGTGTGGAACGGTCGCAGGCTTCTGCCGCGGTCCTGGCCGAACGCCTGAGCACACACCCCCTGATCGATAGCATCCGGTTCCCCGGCCTCCCCACGGATCCCGGCCACGAACGGGCCAAGACCCAGATGTCGGGCTTCGGTTCGATTGTGTGCGTGCAGATCGCGCCGGTTGCCGGCCTGAGCGGAGCAGACGCCGCGGACAAACTGGTCCGCGCGCTGCAGCTGTGGCTGCCAGCCACCTCCCTGGGCGGGGTGGAATCGCTGATCGAACGGCGCCGCCGGCACGCCGCCGAGCCGCTGAGTGTCCCGGACAACCTGGTGCGGCTGAGCGTCGGCATTGAAAATATTGAGGACCTCTGGGCCGATTTGAAGCAGGCACTCGACTCGCTGGGCCGCTAGGCTTGGACGGTGGACGGTGAACTGATAATTCGGCCTGTAGAGCTGGCAGTGTTTTTTATCCTTGCCCTGGTGGCATTCGGACTTGAAGTGTGGGCTCTGCTGGACTGCGTCAGGCACAAGTCCGCAGCCTTTGAAGCGACCGGAAAACGAACCAAGACCTTCTGGCTGGCACTGACCGGCGGTGCCACCCTGATCGGCGCCATCTCGCTCTTCAGCAGCGGCGGAATCTTCGGCACGCTGGGCCTCTTTGGGCTCGCCGCCGTGGTGGCAGCGTCCATTTACCTCGCAGACGTCCGGCCAGCGGTCAAGGACGCTGGCCGCGGCGGTAGCCGTAATACGGGGCCATACGGCGGCTGGTAATCCCCACCGGCCCCCTCAGCTCGCAAGCTCGCTCAGGGAACCCTGCCGGCGTGGGCCCAGCACCGGCCCCCTCAGCTCGCAAGCTCGCTCAGGGAACCCTGCCGGCGTGGACCCACACTAGACCGACGGCGCCACAGCTTCCCAGGCCACCGTTAGTTCGCCCAGGCGCCACCGCGCCGGGCCGTCCTGAACCGGCCACCCGCCGTCGGACAGTGCCCTGCACATGGCGTGCCAGCGCTGCCTGTTGCCGAATGACGCCAGCGGCGCCGACTCCAGCCAGGCCCGGTCCATGGCCTGCATCAGCCGGTGGACAGGCTCTCCCGGAACGTTGCGGTGGATCAGTGCCTTCGGCAGCCGCTCGGCAATTTCCGATGGCAGGTCAAAGCTGCCGAACCGCACGGACATGCTCAGTGACAACGGCCGCCCGGCGTCGAGGGCAACCCACGTCACCCGCCGCCCGATCTCATCGCAGGTACCGTCGATAAAGAGCCCGCCGGGGGCGAGCCGGCCCTGGACCAGCCGCCAGATCCCCGCCACATCGGCCTCTTCGTACTGCCGCAGGACGTTGAAGGCGCGGACCAGCACGGGGCGCCCGGGCAGCGGCAACTCGAAACCGCCCACCTGAAAGCTGAGCCCCGGCCGCTCGAGCGCCTTGGCGATCCGGACGCGCTCCGGCTCGATTTCGATTCCGCACACGCGCACGTCCGGCCGGACTGCGCGGAGACGTTCAAAGAGTTCGACGGCGGTGGCCGGCGTTGCGCCGTAGCCCAGGTCAACCACGAGGGGGTCGTCGGCAGCGCGCAGGCGCCAGGCCTGGGGACCGGTGAGCCAGCGGTCCACCCGTCGCATCCGGTTGGGATTGGTGGTGCCCCGCGTGACGTTTCCGACCGGCCTGCCGCTCCGGCCATGGGGAGCGCTCACGCGTTCAGCTTTTTGCACCACGGCCCAACCCTATCGTTGTAACGCAGGGCCCTTGTAACGCAAGGCGGGCGGCGCTGTGCCTCGGCTAGGATAAAAATCATGACTTACAAGCTGATTCTGCTGCGCCACGGCCACAGCGAATGGAACGCCAAGAACCTGTTCACCGGCTGGGTGGACGTTGACCTCAACGACCAGGGCCGCGAGGAAGCGGCACGCGGCGGCGAGCTCCTGGTCGAGAACGATCTTCTCCCGGATGTCCTCTACACCTCGCTCCTGAAGCGGGCCATCAACACGGCCAACATTTCCCTGGACAAGGCCGACCGCGGCTGGATCCCCGTCAAGCGGGACTGGCGCCTGAACGAACGCCACTACGGCGCCCTGCAGGGCAAGGACAAGGCACAGACCTTGGCCGAATACGGCGAGGAGCAGTTCATGGAGTGGCGCCGGTCCTACGACACCCCGCCGCCGCCCCTGTCCGACGACTCCGAGTTCTCCCAGGCCCGCGATCCCCGTTACGCGGACCTCGGCGACGCACTGCCCCGCACCGAGTGCCTCAAGGATGTCCTGGTCCGGCTGCTTCCTTACTGGGAGTCGGACATCAAGGAAGACCTCAAGGCCGGCAAGACCGTCCTTGTCACCGCCCACGGCAACTCGCTGCGCGCCCTGGTCAAGCACCTGGACGGCATCAGCGACGACGCCATCGCCAGCCTGAACATCCCCACGGGCATCCCGCTGGTCTACGACCTGGACGAGGACTTCCAGCCGATCAAGCCGGGCGGCACCTACCTGGACCCGGACGCCGCTGCGGAAGCCATCCTGGCAGTGGCGAACCAGGGCAAGAAATAAAGCAGTAGTTAACGTTCGACGGCGGGCCGGTCACCTGAGGTGACCGGCCCGCCGTCGTATGTGGTTTAGCGAGCGGCTAGAAGCCCTGCCCCTGCCATTCGCCAGTGACGAGGTAGGTGACCTTGCGGGCCACGGACACGCCATGGTCAGCGAACCGTTCGAAGTAGCGGCTGGCCAGGGCCACGTCCACGGTGGTGGCAGGGGACTCGGCCCAGTCCGGGGCGGCGATCGCCTTGAACACGCTCAGGTGGAGATCGTCGATGGTGTTGTTGGCCTTGTGGATGTCGCGGGCCACTTCGAGGTCCCGGGATTCCAGCAGGACAATAAGCTTGTCGGCGATCAGTTGGTCCTGCTCGGCCATTTTGTTGAACGTTTCCGTCATAGATGCAGGGATCACAGTGGACGGGAAACGCAGCCGGGCCAGCTGGGCGATGTGGCGGGCCAGGTCCCCCATCCGCTCCAGGGAAGCGCTCATGCGCAGGGAGCCCACGATCATCCGCAGATCGCTGGCCACCGGCCCCTGCAGGGCGAGGATGTCGATAGCGCGCTCGTCCAGGCTGGTCTGCAAAAAGTCGATACGGGCGTCCGCGGCGATGACGTCCTCTGCCAGATCAACGTCGGCAATCTGGAAGGACGTGGTGGCCTTCCCCATTGCCTCGCTGACCAACTGCGAAATCTCCACCAGCTGCTCACCCACCTGGGTCAGCTCTTCCTGAAAAACCTTACGCACGTGGGCGTCCTTTCTTTGGAACTCCGCCCCTCGGGTGGCAGACGGAACTCATGTCGCCATTCGGCACTCCAGCGTATAACTCTGTCAGCGTGCGGTAAACGATTAGTCGGTTGTAGATGAACGTTAGCTGAACCGTCGCCGTAATGGGCCATGACGCACCGTCTCGACAGGAACCACGGCCTAAGCTGGATGTGTGGATCCTATGCTCATCGGTGTCATCGCCGGCCTGGTCGGCCTGTCGCTCGGCACCTTTGGCGTGCTCGCCTTCAGGATCAGTGAAAAGCAGCGCCAGCTTGTTGACGTCGACGTCGACGAACTCGCTTTGCCGGCCGGCGCCGCTGAAGTGCTGGCCGTCGTCGGACGGGCTTTTGTGGTGGTTGACGCCGTGGACGGTGTGGTGCGCGCCAGCCCGGCAGCTTATGCGTATGGCCTGGTGCGCGGCCACACGGTGGTCCACAAAGAACTTCTGGACATGACGGCCGGTGTGCGCCGTGATGGCGTGATCCTGGAAAAACGGCTAGAGCTGCAGCGCGGTCCGCTGGGCCACGGCACCATCATCGTGCAGGTCCGGGCGGCCATGCTCGGCGAGGAATATATAGTGCTTCTGGCCGACGACCGCACCGAAATTACCCGCACGGAAGAGATCCGCAACGACTTCGTGGCCAACGTGTCCCATGAGCTGAAGACCCCGGTGGGCGCAATTTCCCTGCTGGCCGAGGCACTGGAGTCCTCGGCCGACGACGAACAAGCAGTTCGCCGGTTCGCCAAGCGCATGCACAAGGAGTCAACCAGGCTGGCCGCCCTGGTCCAGGACATCATCGAGCTGTCTCGCCTCCAAGGTGCCAGCGTGTCCCAAGAGGGCAAGGCCGTGGACATCAACGCGGTCATCACTGAAGCGGTGGACCGTTCGCAGCTCCCCGCTGAAAGCAAGAACATTCGGATCGTGGTGGGGGAGCGGGTTGAGGCCACCGTCTTTGGTGACCGGGACCTGCTGGTTACCGCCCTGCGTAACCTGATCGACAACGCCATCCGCTACTCCCCAGAGAACACCAGGGTGGGCGTGGGCGTCCGGTCAAAGGACGGGCTGATCGCAGTGTCGGTCACCGATCAGGGCGAGGGGCTGACCCCGGAGGACCAGGAGCGCGTGTTTGAGCGCTTCTACCGGGTGGATGCGGCGCGTTCGCGCCACACGGGCGGAACGGGCCTGGGCCTTAGCATCGTCAAACACGTTGCCTCCAACCACGGCGGTGAAGTGACGTTGTGGTCACGGCCCGGCCAGGGTTCCACTTTCACCCTGCGGCTGCCCGAGATGGAAAGCCAAGACGCACCGGATACCGCAGGTGTCAAAGAACCAGCCGTACCCGTGCGCAAAAAAGAACGCGGCGTACATGAGCAAGGAGCTAGCGCTTGAGCAGGATTTTGATTGTCGAAGACGAAGAATCGTTCAGTGATCCGTTGTCCTATCTACTGGGCAAGGAGGGGTTCGAGGTAGAAGTGGTGGACAACGGCCTCGACGCCATCACCGAATTCGACCGGAACGGGGCGGATCTGGTGCTGCTGGACCTGCAGCTCCCCGGCCTGTCGGGCACCGAGGTCTGCCGCCAGCTGCGGCAGCGCTCCAGCGTTCCGGTCATCATGCTGACGGCCAAGGACTCCGAGATTGACAAGGTGGTTGGCCTGGAGCTTGGCGCTGACGACTACGTCACCAAGCCCTACTCCTCCCGCGAGCTGGTGGCCCGCGTCCGGGCCGTACTCCGCCGGCAGGGTGAACCTGAGGAACTGATCTCGGCCACAGTCCAGGCCGGCCCTGTCCGGATGGACATCGAACGGCATGTGGTCAGCGTGGATGGCCAGCAGGTCCTCTTGCCGCTGAAGGAGTTCGAGTTGCTGGAAATGCTGCTGCGCAACTCCGGCCGCGTACTCACCCGCGGCCAGCTGATCGACCGGGTCTGGGGTTCGGACTACGTGGGGGACACCAAAACCCTGGACGTGCATGTCAAGCGGCTGCGCGGCAAGATCGAGCCCGACCCGTCCATACCGCGTTTCCTGGTAACCGTCCGGGGCCTGGGCTACAAGTTCGAGCCGTAGGCCTCTCCGCCGTACGGCACGCCGGGCATCAGGCGCAGCCGACTTCAAGTGCACAAAAGGAGGGGCTCCCCGCGGGGAGCCCCTCCTTTTGTGCTTTGCTGCTGCTTAGTGGGCCGCACCAGTGCCGGTGGCCGACGGCGACGGGCTGGGTGTGGCGGATCCGGTCGGTTCGCTGCCGGCCGGCAGGTACTCCTTGTACTCCGCGAGGGAAGCATCCAGGACAGGCACGCGGACGGTCTTGCTCACGTTGGTGCCGTCTTCGGTGATCTTCACATCGACGAGGGAGCCGGCGATGCCGCCGCTTGTGCTGAGGATGGCTGCATCCGTGGAGTCGTTGAGCAGGGTGTAGGAGTTGGCTTTCACCGGCACCTGCGTCTGTGAACCCTCGGCCCCGTTGACGGTGAGCTTGACGTCCTGTGAAGAGGAGTTGTAAACGGCGCCGAGCAGGCGGCCGGGCTTGTCTGCGCCGGCGGAGACAATCAGCATGTTGCGCAGCTGCAGCGGACCCAGGTCGGCGCGGATACCGTCCGACGCCGCGTACTGGTGAGAAGTCTGCTGGGGGTTGATGTAGCCACAGCCGGTCATCGTCGCCAGGGCGAGGGCCAGGGAACCTGCCGCCAGTGCCAGTTTGCCGCCCTGGGCCCGGTTCATCGCAGTGAAACGCACGTCACGTACTCCTCGAGAGTCTTGAAACATTATTCAGCCATAGCCTAGCGGCAAACCGGCCCAAACGAGGATTCCGCACGGTCATAATGCCCTTGGCAGCAGGCCGCGCATGCACTATTATCTGCATTCGTCAAGGGGGCGAAGGGGTCTATTCTGCCCATTTTCCGCGTATTTCCGGGGTTCCGGGGCCGGTTCGAGGCCAGTCATATGCCTGAATCGTGATAAACTGGTCTGCGGGAAAGGGGAATGTCCACATGGTATTTGAGGTCGGCGAGACAGTAGTTTACCCTCACCACGGTGCTGCAAAAATTGAAGAAATCAAGATGCGCACTGTCAAGGGCGAAGAGAAAATGTATCTCAAGCTCAAGGTGGCTCAGGGTGATCTGACCATTGAAGTTCCAGCAGAGAACGTTGACCTTGTTGGGGTCCGTGACGTAGTGGGCAAGGAAGGTCTGGAGCACGTATTTGATGTTCTCCGGGCTGAGTTCACTGAAGAACCCACCAACTGGTCGCGCAGATACAAGGCAAATCTGGAGAAGCTTGCTTCCGGTGACGTCATCAAGGTAGCAGAGGTTGTTCGCGACCTCTGGCGCCGTGATCACGATCGGGGCCTTTCCGCAGGTGAGAAGCGCATGCTGGCCAAGGCCCGTCAGATTCTGATTTCAGAACTTGCACTGGCTGAAAAGACTGATGAAGAGAAGGCTGCAAGCGTTCTCGACGAGGTCCTGGCTTCCTAAGAATTGAGCCCCGGGGGTACGCAAGTGCCTTCGGGGTTTCTTTTTGCCCTTTTTCCGTCCAGCCCACAGCGGCAGGCGCGTCGCGCGGGTGGGATTCGGCGCGCCGGGCAGGCAGGCACGTAGGCTGGACTGCATGAACAACGGACTTCCCCGCCCCGTCACCGCCGTCGTCATTGTGGCCGCAGGGTCCGGCGAGCGGCTGGGTTACGGCATGCCCAAGGCGCGCGTGCCGCTGGGGAGTGACGCCATACTTACGCATGCCCTCCGGGGCGTCGCTGCCGCCGGAGTCGCACGCCAGATCTGTGTGGCCCTGCCGCCCGGAGATACGGTCCTGCAGGAATTGTGCGCGGCCTTCGCCGAGGAACTCCGGGCGGGGCACGATGCCAACCAGGAGAACCCGCTTCCCGTGCTGACAACGGTCGACGGCGGTGCCACCCGTGCCGCTTCCGTCCGGTCAGCGTTGGCAGCCTTGCTGGACGGCACCGAAGCTGTGCTGGTCCACGACGCCGCCAGGGCGCTGACGCCCGAGTATGTCTTCCACCGTGTCGTCGATTCCCTGGCTGCCGGCGCCGTTGCAGTGATTCCTGCCGTACCGGTGGTGGATACGGTGAAGATGGTTACCCCCACGACCGGTGACGATAGCAGCATCGCCCCGGAACTCGTGACCGGGACCGCGCCGCGGGAGGAGCTCCGTTCGGTCCAGACGCCCCAAGGGTTCCGCCTGTCCACACTGATCCAGGCCCATCAGGCAGCGGCGGACTTTGACGAGAAACAGGCTGCCGCGGTCACCGACGACGCCATGCTGGTGGAACTCCTGGGAGTTCCCGTGCACGCCGTCCATGGCTCCACACAGTCACTAAAAATCACCACGCCGCTGGACCTGATCATTGCCGAGGGGCTGCTGGAAGGCCCGCTGGGCATCCGCTGGGTGGAGGGTTAGGCATGAGTGAAGCCAAGATGATCCTGCCGCGCACGGGTATCGGCCTGGATGTACATGCCTACGCGTCCCCTGACCTTCCCCGTCCGCTCTGGCTGGGCGGGCTGTTCTGGGAAGGCGAGCGTGGACTGGCCGGGCATTCGGACGGGGACCCGGTGGCCCACGCGGCCGCCGACGCCCTGTTCTCGGCCGCCGGCATCGGGGACCTCGGCACGCATTTCGGCACCGACCGTCCGGAGTTCGCCGGAGCCTCCGGCGTCACGCTCCTGACCGAGGCGGCGAGGATTGTCCGTGCGGCCGGCTTTGAGATCGGCAACGTGGCAGTGCAGTTCGTGGCTACCCGGCCCAAATTCGGCCAGCGGCGGGAAGAGTCCCAACGCGTGCTGAGCGAGGCGGCAGGGGCGCCGGTCAGTGTCACGGCCACCACCAGCGACGGACTCGGTTTCACCGGCAGGGGCGAGGGAATTGCCGCCGTCGCCACCGCTTTGGTCTATGCCCGGTGATTCAACCCAGCGCAGTTCAGGCCGGATAACGCGCGGGGGCCGGCACTCAGGCCTTTTCCGCTAATCTGGAGCGGTGACTCTCCGCTTCTATGACACCGCGTCCGCCGAAGTCCGTGACTTCGTTCCCCTCGTCCCGGGAAAAGCGAGCCTGTACTACTGCGGAGCCACTGTGCAGGGCATGCCGCACGTGGGCCACATCCGCTCGGCGATCGCCTTTGACCAGCTCACCCGCTGGCTCGAGCACCGGGGGCTGCGGGTCACCGCGGTCCGCAACGTCACGGACATCGACGACAAGATCCTCGCCAAGTCTGCCGAATCGTTCAGCCCGGACTTCGAAGCCGGACCGGACGCTGTCCGCGAGGAGGAATGGTGGGCCCTGGCCTACCGCTACGAGCAGGCGTTCCTGCAGGCCTACGACACGCTCGGCGTTTCCCGGCCCACTTATGAGCCACGGGCAACCGGCCATATCCCGGAAATGCATGCGCTGATCCAACAGCTGATCGACCGCGGCCACGCCTACCCGGCGCTGGACGATTCCGGCGACGTCTACTTCGACGTGCGGTCCTGGGACAAGTACGGGACACTGACGCGCCAGAACATTGACGACATGCAGGGCGCCCCGGACGCGGATCCCCGCGGCAAGAAGGACCCCCGCGACTTTGCGCTGTGGAAGGGCTCCAAAGAAGGAGAGCCGACGACGGCGAGCTGGGCCTCGCCCTGGGGCGCCGGACGTCCGGGCTGGCACCTGGAATGCTCCGCCATGGTCACCAAGTACCTCGGCACCGAATTTGATATCCACGGCGGCGGACTGGACCTGCGCTTCCCGCACCACGAAAACGAAATGGCGCAGTCCCAGGCCGCAGGGCACGGGTTCGCCAACTTCTGGATGCACAACGGCATGGTCACGTACCAGGGCGAGAAAATGTCCAAGTCCATCGGCAACACCATCAGCCCTTCGGAGATGCTGGACATCGCGTCGCCGCGGGTGGTCCGCTACTACCTCGGGCAGGCCCATTACCGCTCAGTGCTGGACTACCGCCCCACATCGCTCGACGAGGCCGCGGCCGCCGTCGAACGCATTGACGGCTTCATCAGCCGCGCCGTTCGGGCCCTCGCCGCCGGTGGGAAATACACGTTCGCCACCTATGGCAAGGTACCCGAGGCGTTCGAGAGCGCCATGGATGACGATCTCAACGTGCCGCAGGCCCTCGCCGTGCTCCACGAAACAGTCCGTGCCGGCAACACTGCCTTGACGGAGGGGAAGCTGGAGGACGCACAGCAGGCCCTGCACAGCGTGCATGACATGCTGCGTGTCCTGGGCCTGAATGCGGTGGCGTCCGGCCCGGCGTCGGACGCCCGGGAATCGGCCGCCCTCGACGTCCTGGTGGAAGCCCAGCTCGCTGCCCGCACCCAGGCCCGGGCCAAGAAGGACTGGGCCGCCTCCGACGCCATCCGCGACACGCTGAAGGCGGCCGGCGTCGTCGTCGAGGATGGCCCTGATGGCGCTACCTGGAGCCTGCAACGGGACTGAACCGGCGATTTTACTTGATTCAGTAGACTGGTAAGCAGACTCAGTCAAACAATCAAGGGTGGAAAATCATGGCCAACAACGGTCGCCGGTCGGTCAAAGCAAAGAAGGGGCCAACCATCGGAACCGGTGGTCATGGCCGTAAGGCCCTGGAAGGCAAGGGTCCCACGCCCAAGGCGGAGGACCGCCCGTACCACAAGGCGCACAAGAGCAAGCAGCTGTCCGAGCGTTCGGCCGCCAAGCGCGGCACGGGTGCCCGTAGCGCCGGCGCCTCCCGCACGGGCCCCAAGGGCCGCGCCACCGAGGAAGTCGTCACCGGCCGTAACTCCGTGGTGGAAGCCCTCCGCGCCGGGATCCCCGCGAAGGCCCTGCATATCGCCATCCGGATTGAAATGGATGACCGTGTCAAGGAGTCGCTGAAGATCGCCGCCGAACGCGGTATCCCGCTGCTTGAGACCGGCAAGCCCGAACTTGACCGCATGACGGACGACGCCATCCACCAGGGCCTGGTCCTGCAGATCCCGCCGTACGAGTACCAGGACGCTTATGACCTGGCCGAGGAAACCGTGGAACGGTGGAAGAAGGGCCACGTATCCAACGCCCCGCTGTTCGTTGCCCTGGACGGCATCACGGACCCGCGCAACCTTGGTGCCATCATCCGCTCCGTCTCGGCCTTCAGCGGCCACGGCGTCGTCGTCCCCGAACGCCGCTCCGTGGGCGTCACCGCTTCGGCTTGGAAGACCAGCGCGGGCGCTGCCGTGCGTGTTCCGGTGGCACGTGCCGCGAACCTGAACAGCGCCCTGAAGCAGTTCAAGAACATGGGCATCTTTGTCCTGGGGCTCGACGGCGACGGCGACGTTTCGCTGCCTGACCTCACCCTGGCCAGCGAGCCCGTCTGCATTGTGGTCGGTTCCGAAGGCAAGGGCCTGAGCCGCCTGGTCCGCGAAAACTGCGACCAGATCGTCTCCATCCCGATCAACTCCGCCATGGAATCGCTCAACGCCTCCATGGCCGTCGGCATCTCCCTGTACGAAATCTCGAGGCAGCGCGCCGTCAAGTAACTCGCTGCGAGGCGGCGGCACAGCCGCCGTCCTCCGCGTGCTGCTCCTTCGTCGCTCTGACGCACGCTTCCGGACGCCCGCCGTGCCGCGAACGCTCTCTCACCTTTGGTGGGTTTAACAGCAACGCTCTCTCACCTTTCGGCGGGGGAGCGTTGCCGTTTTCTTTAGAACTCGCGGCGGTCCGCCAGGACCGTGAGCTTCTGCCCGGCCCGGAACCCCACGACGTGACGTCATAAAAGCGCCGGTGCAGTTCAACAGCCGCTGGCCGCTACCATGGACGTGATGGTCATGCCGCTTTTCGATACCGCTTCCACCAGGGATGCCTCTTCGGCATATCCGCTCGGTGTCAGCGTCCCGCGCCCGGGATCGGGAGCGGATTACGGCGTGCAGTCCAGCGCCAACGTGGCCGTGTACGCCCCGGCCGTGGAGAACCTTGAGATTGCCTACAAGGCCCCGGGCAGCGAGTGGCATCTGCAGACCCTGCCCAATGTCACGCATGGCGTGCACCATGGAATTGTTGAGGATTTCCCGTACGGATCGCTGTACGGTTTCCGCGCCACGTCCAAGGCGGACCCGTTGCCGGTGGCGGTCCCCATCGTGGACCTGGACGACGACGGCGGGCAGCCTCTTTTGCTCGATCCTTACGGCCGGGCGGTGGACGAGCGGGAGGGTTTCCTGACGAGCGTCCGGATGGCCGGCGATTTTGACTGGGGCACCGACGAACGTCCCCGGACGCAGTGGCGGAACACCATCATCTACGAGGCCCATGTCCGCGGCCAGAGCATGCTGCATCCCGATGTCCCCGAGGAGCTGCGCGGCACGTACGCCGGAATGGCCCATCCGGCCATCATCGAGCATTTCAAGAGCCTGGGCATTACCGCTGTCCAGCTGCTCCCGGTGCACTTCCACCTCGATGAGCTGCACCTGCAGAACCTCGGCCTGACCAACTACTGGGGCTACAACACGGCCGCGTTTTTCGCACCGCACGCAGCCTATGCGACGCAGGCGGCGCGGGATGCCGGACCGCACGCCGTCCAGGACGAGTTCAAGGGGATGGTCAAGCTGCTCCACGCGGCAGGGCTGGAAGTGATTCTCGACGTCGTCTATAACCACACTGCCGAGGGCGGCCCGGACGGCCAGGCCATTAGCTTCCGCGGACTCGGTGAGGACACGTACTACCGAACGGATGGCCACGGGAAGTACATCGACACTACGGGCTGCGGCAACAGCCTGAATTTCGGCCAGCCCAGGGTGGTCCAGTTGGTGCTGGATTCCCTCCGGTATTGGGTGGACGAATTCCACATCGATGGCTTCCGTTTCGACCTGGCCGTGACGCTCTGCCGGAACGCGGACAACGAGTTTGATCCCCGCCACCCGTTCCTGGTGGCTGTGGCCGCCGATCCGGTGCTGTCTGACGTAAAACTGATCGCTGAGCCCTGGGACGTCGGCTACGGCGGCTGGCAGACGGGACGGTTCCCGGGCGGCTGGGTTGACTGGAACGACCACTTCCGGGACGGCGTCCGCTCCTTCTGGCTGGCCGACCGGGCGGCCATCGAGGCCGGCGGCCATGGCGGGTCCGTGGCGCGGCTTGCTGATGCCTTGTCCGGATCGGCCGGGCTGTTTGAAGCGTCAGGCCGCTCCAGGCTGGCGTCAGTCAACCTCATCACGGCACACGACGGCTTCACGCTCAACGACCTTGTGTCCTACGACCGTAAACACAACGAGGCCAACGGCGAGCAGAACCGGGACGGGCACGGGGACAACCGCAGCTACAACCACGGCTTCGAAGGCCGGACCGAGGACGAAAGCATCCTGGCGCAGCGGTCCCAGTCCCGGCGGAACCTCATGGCGTCCCTGATGATTTCGTTCGGTGTGCCCATGATCACCGCGGGTGACGAGCTGGCACGCACGCAGCAGGGAAACAACAACGCCTACTGCCAGGACAACCCACTGGCCTGGCTCGACTGGACGCGCACCCCGGAATCCGCAGAGATGCTCCGCAGCACCAAGCGCTACGTCCGGCTGCGCAAGGAGTTCCTGGCAAGCCAGCCCCATGATTTTCCGGCTCGGGATGAGCAGTCCTATATCTACTGGTTTGATCACGCCGGACAGCCCATGTCCATGGATCAGTGGAATGATCCCCGGCACCGGGTCATGCAGCTCCTGCTTGGCTCGGACGACGGCACGCTGGCGGGCCTCGTGGTGGTCAACGGCACCGGCTCCGACGTGAAAATCACCCTTCCGGAACTCAAGAACGACGACGGAACGCCCCGCAGGATGTTCGAACTCCGGCTGACCACGTCGCCGCTTCACGAGCTTCGACAGGGCAGCCGCGTGGCGTCCGGCGAGACGGACAGCATCGAGGCGAACTCCATTAACATCTACCGCACGTAGCTGCGGAGGGGACCAAAATTGCGCAACCGCTCCATTGCCCTGCTGCTGACCGGGCTGCTGGCCATAGCGGTGTTCGCGTTCGGCGGCCCCGGGCTCCTGGAGACTCTAACGGGAAGTACGACGCCGGCCGCCAGTTCCAGCGCGGCCCCGGTCCCGGGCGCTCCCGTCCCGGGTCCTGCGGAGGTTCCGGCCCCGGCGGTAGTCCCCGCCAACCCGTCCGGGCTGCCCGCGATCAAGGAATCCCAGCTGCCGGCCGAAGCGCGGACTACCCTCGCTGCCATCCGTGCCGGCGGCCCCTACGGCTACAGCCAGGACAACAAGACGTTCGGCAACTTCGAGCGCATTCTCCCGCGGCAGGCCTCAGGCTACTACCGCGAGTACACCGTGCCCACCCCGGGTGAATCCGCCCGGGGAGCCCGCCGCATCGTCACCGGCTCCGAGGGCGAGAAGTACTACACACAGGACCACTACGACTCGTTCAAATTCATCGCAGAAGGCAGCTGAACACGCTCATGAAAATTTACTCCGCCGACACCTGGACCATCGAGGAACTCCAGGAACAGGTCGCTGACGCCGGCCGCCGCAGCCTGGTGGTCCCCGCCGCCGACAGCAAGAAGGCTGTCCTGGAAACCTTCGGCGAAGTGCTCGCGTTCCCTGAGCATTACGGCGTGAACATGGACGCCCTGAACGACTCCCTGCACGATTTTGCGGACAATATCGGCGAGAACGGTAGCGCCCCGGTCACAATCCTTTGGCAGGTGGCCGCAGTGTTCCGGCGGGACCGGTCCTTCGGGATCATCTGCGAGGTCCTCCAGGATGCCGAAAGCTACGCTGGCCGTGACCTCGCGGTCACGGCCGTGCTGCTCTAGGTATGACGGCGGGGCTCAGGCGTTGACGATCAGCCCCAGCTCGGCCTTGGAAGCCAATGCCTCGTGCCGAGGCAGGACGCGGACGGTGTAGCCAAAGGGACCGGAGCGGTCTATGACCAGCGAGCCGCTGAACAGGTGGCGTCCCTCGCCGAGGTCCTCTTTCGAGTTCAACTCCATCAGGGTGATGTCCGCCAGGGTGTCGCTTTCCTCGGCACGGCCATAAGCCACCTCCACGGACACGTCCTCCGGTGAGAGGGTGTGCAGCGCGATGTAGGCGTTCACCTGCAGGGTGTCCCCGATCTGCGGGTCCTCGGAAACGCCCACGGAGTCCACATGTTCGACGTGCAGCAGAGGCCACGCCGAACGCACTTTGGCAGTCCATGCCGCCAGCACACGGGCCTGGGCGTAGGAGTTGGCAACGGCCCTGCGTCCGGCCTCGGCGGCGGGGCGGTAGAGCACGTTGACGTAGTCGTGCAGCATGCGCTCCGCGGAAACGGCCGGTCCCAGATGGGACAGCGTGTGCTTGATCATTGACACCCAGTGCGTCGGGACTTTCTCGGTGCCCGTGGTGGACGGTCCGGCAGCACCGGCGCTGTCAGACACCGTGTTCCCGTAGAAGCGTGGCGCCACCTGGGTTTCCAGGAGTTCGTACAGCGCCGCGGCCTCGATGTCGTCCCGCTCTTCGGGGGACGCGTCGTTGTTGGCGGTGGGGATCGCCCAGCCGTTCTCGCCGTCGTACATTTCATCCCACCAGCCGTCCATCACCGAAAGGTTCAGCGAACCGTTGATGGCGGCCTTCATGCCCGACGTACCGCATGCCTCCAGGGGGCGGAGCGGGTTGTTGAGCCACACGTCGCAGCCCGGGAACAGCGTCCTGGCCATCGCGATGTCGTAGTTCGGCAGGAAGGCGATGCGGTGCCGGACCTCGGGGTCGTCGGTGAAGCGGACCAGATCCTGGATCATTTTCTTTCCGGCGTCATCCGCCGGGTGGGACTTGCCGGCGATCACCAGTTGGATCGGGTGTTCCGGATGCAGCAGCAGCGCCTTGAGCCGGTCCGGCTCGCGAAGCATCAGCGTCAGGCGCTTGTAGGTCGGGACGCGCCGGGCGAAGCCGATGGTCAGCACGTCGGGGTCCAGGACGCTGTCCGTCCAGCCCAGCTCGGCGTCGGCGGCGCCACGCTTCTTCCACGCAGCCCGGAGCCGGCGGCGCACGTCCTCCACCAACGCGGTGCGCATTTCACGGCGCAGCGCCCAGACGTCTGCATCGCTGACGTTGTAGGCGAGGTCCCAGCGGCCCAGGGCTTCGGCCTCGGTGCCGAACTGTTCCCTCGCGAGCCGGGAGATGCGCCCGTCGACCCAGGTGGGCACGTGGACGCCGTTGGTAACGGACGTGATGGGCACCTCGGAGTGGTCGAACCCGGGCCACAGGGCCGAGAACATCCCGCGGGATACCTCGCCGTGGAGCTTGGCGACGCCGTTGGCCCGCTGTGCCAGCCGGAGTCCCATCACCGCCATGTTGAAGACTGACGGGTTGCCGTCGGCGTAGTTTTCCCGGCCCAGTTCCAGGATCCGGTCCACGGGTACCGCGGGCGCCAGCCCGGCTTGGAAGAAGTGGTGGATCTGGGAAATCTCGAAACGGTCGATGCCGGCCGGAACGGGAGTGTGGGTGGTGAAGACCGTGGACGCCCGGCCGGCGGCGAGGGCTTCGTCGAAGCTGAGGGCGGCGTCGCCGGCCATCAGTTCCTGAATACGCTCAATCCCCAGGAAGCCGGCATGGCCCTCGTTGGTGTGGAACACCTCGGGTGCGGCGGTTCCGGTGAGCTGCTGGTACGCGCGTAGCGCCTTGACTCCGCCCATCCCCAGCAGGAGTTCCTGCTGCAGCCGGTGGTCTCCGCCGCCGCCGTAGAGGCGGTCGGTGATGCCGCGCGCGGCGTCGTCGTTGCCGGGAACGTTGGAGTCCAGCAGCAAGAGGGGAACGCGTCCGACGTCGGCACGCCAGATGTGTGCCAGCAGCCGGCGCCCGTTGGGGAGCGGGAGTGAGATCTGCAAAGGCCGGCCGTTGCCGTCGGCGGACGGTTCACGAAGCAGTGTGAGGGGGAGGCCGTCAGGGTCGAGTACCGGGTACGTTTCCTGCTGCCAGGCGTCGCGGGAGAGTGACTGCTTGAAGTAGCCCGCCTGGTACAGCAGGCCAACGCCGATCAGGGGAACACCCAGGTCCGAGGCGGCCTTGAGGTGGTCGCCGGCCAGGATGCCCAGGCCGCCGGAGTACTGCGGCAGGACTTCGGTGATGCCAAATTCGGGGGAGAAGTACGCGATGGCGGCCGGGGCATCCTCGCCCAGGCTCTGGTACCAGCGGGGCTGCTCAAGGTACCGGTCAAGGTCCTCGGCGGCGGCGCGGACCTGGCCCACCACCGACGGGTCGGCGGCGAGGCGCTGGAACTCTTCGCGGCTGACCCGGCCCAGGAAGCTGACGGGATCCTGGCCGGATTCCTCCCAGATGCGGCGGTTCAGGCCAGCGAAAAGTTCACGCGTGGGCCGGTGCCAGGACCAGCGGAGGTTGGTGGCCAACAGGGCCAGCGGCCTGATGGGTTCCGGGAGGACTGTTCTGACGGTAAATCTGCGGATTGCCTTCACCTGCGCCACACTAACCGACAACATCAACGTCTGGAACTGCTTTGGCCTTCTTTTAGGTAAATGACAGTTGGCGTGGCGGATAAGTCGAATCGCCGCGACAAAAAGCAGCGCAGGCTTAGCAATCTGGACCATTTCTCGATAACGTCGAGCCTGTGACGACTAACTCAGTAACCCCTGCCGCCTCAAAGAAAAAGCCGAAAGGCCAAATCACCGACGGGCTAAGAATTGGCCGTTTTCCGATCACTGCAGTGCAGCCTGTGGTGGAGGGTGGGAAGTATCCTGCCAAGGCCCTGCCGGGGGAGGGCCTTGTGGTGGGCGCCACGGCCTTCCGGGAGGGGCATGACCAACTGGGTGTCAGCGCGGTCCTCCTGGATCCCCGCGGGAAGGAACGCCAGCGCGTGAGGCTGGCGCCGCCGAGGGGGGAACGCGGCCTCGGTACCGACCGCTGGGAGGGCATCCTCACGCCGTCGGCCGTTGGAAACTGGACGTTTTTCATCGAGGCCTGGCACGACCGCTACGGAACCTGGCACCACAACGCCGAAGTCAAGGTGGCGGCAGGCATCGACGTCGAGCTGATGCTCACCGAAGGATCGGCGCTGCTCTCGGAGGCGGCCGCCGACGCCTCCCGCAATGCGTCGGACCGGCGTACCCTCCGCATGGCGTCTTCCATTCTGGGCAACGGGTCCCTGACCGATGAGGAGCGTCTGGCAGCCGGCTTCGGCGCGGACGTCGCCGCCGTCGTGGACCGCCAGCCAATCCGCGAACTGATCACCGTTTCCGAGCAGTTCCCGCTGCTGGTGGAGCGCGATCTCGCAGGCCGCGGAGCCTGGTACGAATTCTTCCCCCGGTCCGAAGGCGCCGTCAGGGACGCCACCACCGGGGCATGGACGTCCGGGAATTTCCGGACCGCGGCGAAGCGGCTGGACGCGGTGGCGGAAATGGGCTTCGACGTACTCTATATGCCGCCGATCCACCCCATCGGTATCCAGCACCGCAAGGGCCCCAACAACACCCTGATTGCCGGCCCGCATGATCCCGGCTCGCCCTGGGCCATCGGCGCCAAGGAGGGCGGCCACGACGCCATCCACCCGGAACTGGGCACGTTCGAGGACTTCGACGCCTTTGTTGCCCGCGCCAACGAACTGGGCCTCGAAGTCGCCCTTGACCTGGCGCTGCAGGCCGCGCCAGACCACCCCTGGGTGCAGTCCAACCCGGAATGGTTCACTACCCGGGTTGACGGGAGCATCGCGTACGCGGAAAACCCGCCCAAGAAATACCAGGATATTTTCCCGCTCAATTTCGACAATGATCCGGAAGGGCTTGCGAAGGAAATCCTGCGGGTCGTGCTGCTGTGGGTCAGCCATGGCGTGAAGATCTTCCGGGTGGATAATCCGCACACCAAACCGGTGTGGTTCTGGGAATGGCTCATTGGCCAGGTCAACAAAAAGACCCCTGGCGTTGTGTTCCTCGCGGAAGCGTTCACCCGCCCTGCGATGATGCACGCCCTGGGCCGGGCGGGCTTCCAGCAGTCCTACACCTACTTCACGTGGCGGAACACCAAAAAGGAACTCGAAACCTACTTCACTGAGGTCAGCCACGAGTCGCCGGCGTACTTCCGGCCCAACTTTTTTGTCAACACGCCGGACATCCTCACGGAATACCTGCAGTTCGGCGGTCCGGCCGCGTTCAAGATCCGTGCGGCGTTGGCCGCCACCGCCAGCCCCCTGTGGGGCGTTTATGCCGGCTACGAACTTTATGAGCATGTTGCCCGCCCCGGCGCGGAAGAGTACATCGACAACGAGAAATTCGAATACAAAGCCCGTGACTGGGACGCTGCCGCTGCCTCAGGCCGGACCCTGGCGCCGTACCTGACCAGGCTCAACGCGATCAGGCACAACCACCCGGCGCTGCTGGACCTGCAGAATCTCACGGTCCACCACAGCACCGACGACGCCACGGTGGTGTACTCCAAGCACAAGACCCTGCCGGACGGCACCAAAGACACCATCATTGTGGTGGTCAACGTTGATCCGCACGGCATCAGGGAGAGCACCATTTCACTGGATCTGGCTGCTCTGGAACTGGACCCCAAGGATCTGTCGCCCAACGGCGGGTTCCGGGTGGATGACCTCATTTCCGGCGAATCCTGGGAATGGGGCGAATACAACTACGTCCGCCTGGACGCGCACGTTGAACCCGCCCACATCCTGAGCGTGAGGAGATTGCATCAGTGAGCTTTAATCCGCAGAGTTCCAGCCAGCATTTCACCCCCAAGAGCACGTTTGAGCTGAACGCCCCTGGCCTGGCCCACGATCCGCTCTGGTATCGGAAAGCTGTGTTCTATGAGGTGCTGGTGCGGGCCTTCGCGGATGCGAACGGCGACGGTTCGGGGGACTTTTCCGGCCTGATCGACCGGCTGGACTACCTGCAGTGGCTTGGCGTGGATTGCCTGTGGCTGCCGCCGTTCTTCCAGTCGCCGCTGCGTGACGGCGGCTATGACATTTCGGACTACAACTCCGTCCTGGATGAGTTCGGCACCATCAGCGACTTCAAGCGGCTGGTGGCCGAGTCCCATGCCCGCGGCGTCCGGGTCATCATTGACCTGCCGCTGAACCACACCTCGGACCAGCACCCCTGGTTCCAGGAATCGCGCAAGGACCCGGACGGTCCCTTTGGCGACTTTTACGTGTGGAGCGACACTGACGAGAAGTACCAGGACGCCCGCATCATCTTCGTGGACACGGAGGAGTCCAACTGGACCTTCGACCCCATCCGCCGGCAGTTCTTCTGGCACCGCTTCTTCAGCCACCAGCCTGACCTGAATTTTGAGAACCCCAAGGTCATCGAAGCGCTCTTTGACGTGGTCCGTTTCTGGCTGGACCAGGGCATCGACGGTTTCCGGGCGGACGCCATCCCGTACCTCTTCGAGGAAGAGGGGACCAACTGCGAAAACCTGCCGGCCACCCATGACTTCCTGCGCAAGCTGCGGGCTATGGTGGATGAAGGCTACCCGGGCCGCGTCATCATCGCCGAGGCCAACCAGCCGCCCAACGAGGTGGTGGAATACTTCGGAACAGCGGAAGAGCCCGAATGCCACATGGCCTTCCACTTCCCCATCATGCCGCGCCTCTACTACGCCCTGCGGGACCAGAAGGCCGCTCCGATCATCGAGACCATGCATGACACCCCGGAGATCCCCGAAGGGGCGCAGTGGGGGACGTTCCTGCGCAACCACGATGAACTGACGCTGGAGATGGTCACGGCCGACGAGCGTGCGGCAATGCTGGGCTGGTATGCCCCGGACCCCCGGATGCGCGCCAACATCGGGATCCGGCGCCGGCTTGCGCCGTTGCTGGATAATTCCCGGGCCGAGATTGAACTGATCAATGCGCTGCTGCTGTCGCTGCCTGGCAGCCCGTTCCTGTACTACGGGGACGAGATCGGCATGGGGGACAATATCTGGCTCGACGACCGCGATGCTGTGCGCACCCCCATGCAGTGGAACCCGGACCGGAACGCAGGATTCTCCAACGCTGATCCCGGCAAGCTCTACCTGCCGGTCATCCAGTCGCTGGTGTACAACTACGCCATGGCCAATGTGGAAGCCGAAGCCGCCCACTCCGGTTCCCTGCTCCGCTGGACCCGGCAGATCCTCAGCGTCCGCAAGAACCACCCTGCCTTCGGGCTGGGCGCGTTCAAGCATGTCGAAGCCGACCACGATGCCATTGTGGCTTATATCCGGGAACTTTCGGAGGACAACACTGCGGGGCTGCCCGGCGAATCCATTCTGTGCGCCTTCAACCTTTCGCAGCACCCCGTCGCGGCTAAACTGCGGATTCCCCAGTTTGCCGGCCGCGGACTCCGCGATGTGTTCGGCGGTCAGCCGTTCCCCGGAATCGACGACAACGGATCGCTGACGCTGACCCTGGGAAGCCACGATTTCTTCTGGCTGCGGATCCGCTCTGCGACGTCCAACCCGGCCTCCCCGTACACGCAGGCACTGCCCATCCTGTCCATCGAGAACTGACATGGCCCAGCCCACCCTCACAGCCCCGCTAAGCGCCGTCCTTCGAGAATGGCTTCCGCGCCAGCGGTGGTTCCCCGTGAAGACAGCCGATTTTTCGCTGGAACAGGCAGGCAGCCTGAGCCTTGAAGATGCCGCCGGGCAGGCCCGGCTGGAGATCTTCCTGCTAGCTGTTTCCTCCCGGACGGCCGACGGCGGACTCCGCACTGACGTGGTCCAGGTCCCGCTGAGTTACAGGGCAAGTCCGCTTGCCGGAGCGGAGCGGGCACTGGTGGGCCAGGCCCCCGGGGCCGGCATGGCCTGGATATACGACGCCGTGCATGATCCCTCCTTTGTGTCCTCCTGGCTGGAGCTGATCCGGTCCGAAGCGGGCTCGAGCACGGGTTCGGCGACGGGCCACCGCACGCGGTCGGAGCACCGCCTGCCTACCGCCCACGGAATGGTCAAAGTCCTGTCCGGCGAGCAGTCCAACAGCTCTGTCATTGTTGACGACGGCGAGTCCGCGGCGATCGTGAAATTCTTCCGCGTCCTCTCCGAAGGGATCAACCCCGAGGTCGAGGTAGGGGCGGCACTGACGGCCCAGGGCACCTTCGAGGTTCCGGCCACGCTCGGGTGGGTCCGCGGGGAATGGCAAGCGCCGGTGTCATCCGGGCTGCCGGCACAGGGGCCATCGCAGGGCGAGCTTGCCGTAGCCCACGAATTCCTCGCCGGCGGCCGCGATGCCTGGCGCCTGGCCGTGGATGCCGCGCGCACCGGTGCTGATTTCACCGCCGAGGCGCATGCCCTGGGCGCGGCCACAGCCACAGTCCACCGACGGCTTGCGGAAGCACTCGGCACAGCGGTTGAACCGGCCCCGGGTCAGCTCATTGCGCCCGGAGTAGCCCAGCGGGTCCGGCAGGCATGGGCGGAAGCCCGTGCCGCCGTCGGGCCTTACGACGACGCGCTCGCGGCTCTGCTTGGCGAGCTCGACGGCGTGCCGGCAGGGCCGCTGCAGCGGATCCACGGCGATCTCCACCTCGGACAGATCCTGCAGGTCCCCGGCCACGGCGGCCAGCCCAGCCGGTGGGCCATCCTTGATTTTGAAGGTGAGCCACTGCGGCCCATCGCCGAACGCAACTTCCCCGATGTTCCGCTCCGGGACGTGGTGGGAATGCTGCGTTCCTTCGACTATGCGGCAGGCGCGGCGGAACGCGAATATCAGGGTGCCCGCGTTCCGGCGTCCTGGGTCGATGATTGCGCGGACGCGTTCCTTGCCGGCTATGCCGCAGTCACACCCGGCACCATCGACCGGACTTCACCGCTCTTTGTGGCATTGTGGCTGGACAAGGCCCTTTACGAAGTCGTATATGAATTGCGGAACAGACCTGACTGGCTGGCCATTCCAACGAATGCGTCCAGGCGGCTCCTCAGCTTTAAAGGCTCCGGCGATCAGGCCGGAGCAGCATCGGAAGGTATGAAAATGACAGGCTCAGCACGTACAGACCGGCCCCGGGTGCCTCTTCACGTGGACCCGGACACGTTGGCCCGCGTGGCGAACGGCGAACACCACGCGCCGCACTCGGTGCTCGGCGCCCACCTGGACGACCACGGCCATGTGACGGTCCGGACGCTTAAGCACCTCGCGGAGGCAGTGAGCGTGGTGACTGCCGTGGGCTCAGTGCCCATGACCCACGAAAACAACGGGGTATGGGTGGCAGTCCTCGAACCGCTGCAGGCCGGCCACGTCCCCGACTACCGGCTGGAAGTCACGTACCCCGGTGCCGCGCCCCTGACGGTGGATGAGCCGTACCGTTACCTGCCCACCGTGGGTGAAGTGGACCTGCACCTGATCGGCGAGGGCCGGCACGAGAAACTCTGGGAAGTCCTGGGCGCGCACGTCCAGCACTACAAGTCCTCGCTCGGCGATGTTGACGGCGTCTCCTTCGCCGTCTGGGCACCGAACGCGCAGGCGGTCCGCGTCAAGGGCGATTTCAATTCCTGGGACGGCCGCGAAAATTCGCTCCGCTCGCTGGGGTCATCAGGCGTGTGGGAAGTCTTCCTTCCCGGCGTTTTAGCAGGAGCGTGCTACAAATTCGAGATCAAGTCCAAGAGCGGGCACTGGGTCGAAAAGGCGGATCCCCTGGCCTTCGGCACCGAAGTCCCGCCGCTGACGGCGTCTCGCGTAGTGGAACCGTCCTACGTTTTCAAGGACGCCGAATGGATGGCGGCACGCGCCCAGCGTGACCCGCACAATTCGCCGATGAGCGCCTATGAGGTCCACCTCGGATCCTGGCGCCTTGGCCTGGGCTACCGGGAGCTCGCCAAGGAACTGGTGGACTACGTCAAATGGCTGGGCTTCACGCACGTTGAGTTCATGCCCGTGGCCGAGCATCCCTTCGGCGGCTCCTGGGGCTACCAGGTGACGTCCTACTTTGCGCCGACGTCGCGCTTTGGCCATCCGGACGAATTCCGGTTCCTGGTGGATTCCCTGCACCAGGCCGGAATCGGCGTGCTGCTGGACTGGGTTCCGGCGCACTTCCCCAAGGATGCCTGGGCGCTGGCCCAGTTCGACGGCGAACCCCTGTACGAGCACGCCGACCCGAACCTGGGCGAGCACCCTGACTGGGGAACGCTGATCTTCGACTTCGGCCGCACCGAGGTGCGGAACTTCCTGGTGTCCAACGCGCTGTACTGGCTTGATGAGTTCCACATCGACGGACTCCGAGTTGATGCGGTGGCCTCGATGCTGTACCTGGACTATTCGCGCGAAGACGGGCAGTGGTCGCCCAACCGCTTTGGCGGACGCGAGAACCTGGAAGCCATTTCCTTCCTCCAGGAAGTCAACGCCACCGTCTACAAGACCCACCCGGGCGCGGTGATGATCGCCGAAGAGTCCACGGCTTTCCCCGGTGTCACCGCCCCCACAAGCCACGGCGGCCTGGGCTTCGGGCTCAAGTGGAACATGGGTTGGATGCACGACTCCCTCAAGTACGCCTCCGAGGACCCGGTCAACCGGAAGTGGCACCACGGTACGTTGACGTTCTCCATGGTCTACGCGTTCACCGAGAACTTCCTGCTCCCGATCAGCCACGACGAAGTAGTGCACGGCAAGGGCTCCATGCTCCGGAAGATGCCGGGGGACCGCTGGCAGCAGCTGGCCAACCTGCGCGCCTTCTTTGCCTACCAGTGGGCGCACCCGGGAAAGCAGCTCATTTTTATGGGCACCGAATTCGGCCAGGAGGCTGAATGGTCCGAGCAGCACGGACTGGACTGGTACCTGGCCGACATTCCGGCGCACCGCGGATTGCAGCTCCTCACCAAGGACCTCAACGAGCTCTACAGCTCGACGCCGGCCCTCTACGCGCGGGACAACGAGCCCGGTGGTTTCCAGTGGATCAACGGTGGGGACGCCGATCGCAATGTCCTGACGTTTGTCCGCTGGGACAAGGACGGCAATCCGTTGGTGTGCGCCGTCAACTTCTCCGGCGGGCCGCATGTGGGCTATGTCCTCGGCGTTCCCGCTGCCGGGGGCTGGACCGAAGTGCTCAACACTGATGCTGCGGCCTATGGCGGTTCAGGTGTTTTGAATGGCGGTGAGCTGATTGCCCTGGACGAAGGGCTTGATGGCCAGCCGGCATCGTTGATCGTGACGCTGCCGCCCCTGGGTGCGGCGTACTTCAAGCCCGTTCCTTTGGCGGCCGGCGGACCGAAGAGTGTGAACCCGCTCTCTTAAGTGCGCGGCGAAAAGCCCGGAATTCCTTGAGATTCCGGGCTTTTTGCTGCCCTCAGGGTGAGGGTGCAGAGGGCTGTTTGGGGCTTGGTTGGCCATCCCGGCAAAGTGGTGGTAGAGTTTATTTCCGCGCTGCTCCACGGAGTCAGACCGAAAAAACCGACACGAAAGCCTCAGGCTGAGAACGTCGCGGATGCCGGTTTGACAAGAGTGAGACCAGCCGGTAAGTTTGAAAAGTTGCTCCGGAGCGATCCACGGCTGTTTGGTTGTGGTGGTGCCGGGTGTGTCTGTTGTTTGAGAACTCAATAGTGTGCCAAGTTTGTTGATACCAATTGTTTTATTGATTGGTTGTTTTGGCT
>NZ_PJIW01000022.1:0-76376 GCF_002929755.1 Arthrobacter sp. 4R501
AGCAAGCTCAGCGAAAGACACCGAAAGGGCCTCCGCCGCCGCCACAGCTGCTCTGCTATCCATACTCAAATCATCCCCGGAGGGTCTGACAATAACGGCGAGGCTGAATGCCGATGTGCATAACTCAATGGCTACGATGGCCGTCATGGCAGCTATCGCGACTAAGAGCCCGGCCGTTTCGGCGCGAGGGCGCGGTTCTGGCCCTCAGACCGGGGCCTCAACTGTCCGCTCGCGCCAAGGATCCGGCGCCTCAACTGTCTGGGAGAATCCCCTCGGGCCGTCTGCGAGGTGTCCTACCCGCCGGCGAAAGGAGGCAGCACGTCAACCACGTCGTCCGGATTTAACACAGTCGTGCGGTCCCGGACGGCCACCTCGTTGAGCAGGAAACTGCTCCGGGACAGGATACGTTGCAGGGGAGGAGTGCCGGCAGCGGGCTCGGCGCGGTCCACAGCCAGGACTGCCTGCAGCAGGTCGGCCACTGTGGCCCCCGGCGCGAGATCAACGAACTCCTCTTCGACCCCAGCGGCAGCGCGTGCGGCAGCGAAGTAACGTACGTTCAAGAATTCAGCCTCCGATGGCGCTCATGCTGCGGTCCGGCTGGACAAAGTCCGCCGCGCCGAGACCTGTGTGGTCCATGCCGTGGGCCTTTGGCTTGACCCACATGGCATCCTGCCAGCGTTCGGCCAGGGCCTGATCACTGGCGCCGTCCCGCAGAAGACCTAAGAGATCAAACTCCTCACGGGAGAACAGGCAGCTCATGATCTTGCCCTCGGCTGTGATCCGAGTGCGACGGCAGTCGGAGCAGAAAGGCTCCGTGACGGACGCGATGATGCCCACGGTGCCGAGCACCGGCCCGTGGGCTTCCGGCGCCGCCTCCACGCCTTCCGGCCGATGCACGTCAGCGGCAGACACTAGTCCCTCGGTACCCAGCACCGGACCAGCCGGCCCCGCGGTCCCGGCCGCCCGGCGTCGTACTTCAAAGCGTTCCGCGGGGGCACCGTCGCGGGCGCGCGGATCGGGAGTCAACACAAAGTCGTGCGAGAGCAGGGCTCGGATCTCGGCCGCCGTGATCATGTTCCGCCGCGTCCAGCCGTGGTCCGCGTCAAGGGGCATCTGCTCGATGAAGCGAAGTTCGTAGCCGCGGTCCAGCGCCCACGCGAGCAGGGACGGCGACTCGGTGTCGTTGATGCCCCGCATCAGGACTGCGTTGAGTTTGACGGGGCCCAGTCCCGCGGCCCAGGCGGCATCGACGCCGGCCAGGACACGGTCAAGGAAGGGGCGCCGGGTCAGCTTGGTGAAGGTTTCTTCGTGCAGCGAATCCAGTGAGACGTTGATGCGGGTCAGGCCCGCAGCCTTGAGCGCGGCGGCCTTCTTGTCCAGGCCCACGCCGTTGGTGGTCATGGAGATGGGCAGTTCCGGATGGTTGCTGCGCAGGGCCGCAATGATGTCAATCAGGTCCGCACGGACCAGTGGCTCCCCGCCGGTCAGGCGCAGTTCGCGAACACCGAGCAGCTCCACGCCGATCCGGACAATCCGCACGATCTCCTCGGCGGACATCACGGCCTGCTTGGAAAGCCATTCAAGCCCTTCGGCCGGCATGCAGTAGGTGCAGCGCAGGTTGCATTTGTCCGTCAGCGACAGCCGCATGTCCGTTGCCCGGCGGCCGTACTGGTCCAGCAGCCCCGGCGCCGTGCCGGCCGGCCGGGCAGGCGGCAGCCCCGGCCCTGCATCCTCCCGGGGTTGTGGCATGCCTAGCTGAACACTCATGAATTCAGGCTACGCCACGTTTACCCCCGGATCACGCCCATGACGTCCGGGATCCGGTCCATCGCCGGAAGTCCCTCCGAACGGTGGCGAAGTCCCGCGCTGCCGGGGCCTGGCGAACCTATGCTGGAGAGGTGAACAGATCCCAGCCCCTGCAGGAAACGGCCGACGACGGCGCCACCTCTCCCGGGCGCTTGGGAACCGACGGTGCCGCTCAAGGCAGCCGCCGCTGGGCTGCCGCCTCGGGGGCAGTGGCCGCCGGCGCCGCCGTCGTCATAGGGGAGCTGCTGGCAGGTCTGTTCAGTCCGTCCCTCTCGCCGCTGACGGCAGTGGGCGGGGCCATGATCGATGCTGTGCCGCCGGGTGTGAAGGACTGGGCCATCTCCCTTTTCGGCACCGCAGACAAGGCCGTGTTCGTGGGCGGGATGCTGCTGGTTATCGTGGCTGTCGGGTCGTTGGCCGGGATCCTGGAGCAGCGCAGGCGGTTTGCCGGTGCGGCGGTGATTGGTGTTTTTGGGCTCGTCGGGCTTACCGCGGTGCTTACCCGCGCCCAGATGACCCCGGCTGCGGCTGTAGTGGCACTGGCCGCAGCCGTGTCCGGTGCGCTCCTGCTGGGATGGCTGATCCGCCGGCTCCACGAAGGGCTCCCGGCCGGTGCAGCGGGAACAGCAGCCGTGACAGCAGCCGGGACAGACGCCGCGGGGACAGCAGCCGGGACAGAGGCCGCGACGGCGCAAGTTCCCGCGGGTACGGAAAGAACCGCCGGACGGCGCACGTTCCTGCAGGTCCTGGCAGCGAGCGCCGGGGCCACCGCCGTTGGCGGGGTTGTGGCCGCGGTCTGGCGAGGCGCCGCCGCCAGCATCAGCACCGCCCGCGAAAAGCTGCAGTTGCCGGCCGCAGTCTCCGGAGCGCCCGCCATCCCGGCCGGCGCCGAGGTAGGCCTGGACGGAATGCAGCCGCTGGTTACACCGAACCGTGACTTCTACCGGATCGACACTGCCCTGATTGTCCCGTCCCTCGACCCCGAATCCTGGGTACTCCGCGTCACGGGAATGGTGGAACAGGAGATTGAGCTGAACCTGGCAGATCTTCTGGCCAAGCCGCTGATCGAACGTCATGTGACCATCGCCTGCGTCTCCAACGAAGTGGGTGGAGACCTGATCGGCAATGCACGCTGGCTCGGCTGGCCGGTGCGGGAACTCCTGGCCCTTGCCCGGCCGCAATCCGGCGCCGACATGGTGCTGTCCCGGAGCTCCGACGGCTGGACGGCGGGCACACCGCTGGAGGTCCTCACTGATCAGCGCGACGCCTTGCTTGCGGTGGGGATGAACGGCGAACCGTTGCCGCTGGAACACGGCTTCCCGGTCCGGTTGATCGTGCCGGGCCTCTACGGCTACGTTTCCGCGACCAAATGGCTCACTGAACTCCGCGTCACCAGGTTCGCGGACGACGTCGGCTATTGGACGCCGCGCGGCTGGTCCGACCGCGGCCCCATCAAAACGTCCTCGCGGATCGATGTGCCCCGCACCGGCCGGCGGGTGGGGGCCGGAACGGTCATGTTCGGTGGTGTGGCCTGGGCCCAGCACACCGGGATCGGCAAGGTGGAACTCCGCGTCAACCGCGGTCCGTGGCAGGAAGCCCGCCTCGCGCCCGGGATTTCGCTGGACACCTGGTACCAGTGGCAGCTGGGCATCGAGCTGACTCCCGGCCAGTACGAGGTCCAGGTCCGCGCCACGGACCTCAACGGCGAGCCGCAGGTGGAGGAACGCCGGCCGGTTACGCCCGACGGTGCCACAGGCTTCCACACCATTAGAGTTGACGTGAATCCATGACCGCCCGGACCGAAGGCAGGACCATGCACAGCCCTCCGCACCAGCACGGCCACACCCCGAGCAGCAGCGAGCACGTCCACTTCGGGCACGGCCACACGCCCCACCAGGCACGGTCCGTCGCCCTGCACCGCGCCGCCGTGACCGAACTGCTGGCGCCCCTGCTCGCCCAGGGCCGGACGGAAACGCTGGCACTTCACGACGCGCTGGGCAAGGGCCTGGCCCAGGACGTGATGGCCCCCCTGAACCTCCCGCCGTTCGCCAACTCCCAAATGGACGGCTTTGCCGTCAACAGCCTGGACGTGCCCGACGGCGGTGCGGAGCTGCCTGTGGTTGTCCCCGTTCCGGCAGGTGCCGTGCCGGCGGCCCTGGACCGCGGCACTGCCGCCCCCATCATGACGGGAGCCATGATTCCCGCCGGTGCTGACGCCGTCGTGCCCGTGGAACGTGCTGTTCCGGACCGGTTCCCTGCCCCGGGGGAAACAACCACTGTGTGGCTGCCGGCGACGGCGGCCGGCACATTCGTGCGGTCGGCCGGGAGTGACATTGCGGCGGGGGAGCCGGCGCTGGCCTCGGGAACCTTCCTTGGCCCGGCGCAGCTGGGGCTGCTGGCGGCCCTGGGGATCGCTGAAGTTACTGTGCGCAGGCCGGTGACCGTCCTGCTGGCCACCACGGGCGACGAAGTGGTGGAACCCGGCCAGCCCCTGCCGGCCGGCAAGATCTACGATTCCAACGGAACCCTCCTCGAAAGCGCCATGCGGCAAGCGGGCCTGGCCGTCGTGCGCACGGCCATTGCCTCGGACCATCCTGACGAATTCCGGGCACTCCTGCGCAGCCACGCCGGCACGGTGGACCTGATCGTCACCACGGGCGGCGTCAGCAAAGGAGCCTACGAAGTGGTCCGCCAGGCCATGGACGGGCAGCCTACCGAGTTCCTTAATGTCGCGATGCAGCCTGGTGGCCCGCAGGGCATCGGGACGTTCGACGGGGTGCCCTTCCTCGGATTCCCGGGAAACCCTGTTAGCTGCCTGGTTTCCTTCGAAATGTTCCTGCGGCCTGTGCTGGCTGAACTGTTCGGAGCACCGTCACCGCGGATCCCTGTACACGCACGGCTGGGCCACAGCCTTTCGTCGCCTGAACACAAGCATCAGGTCCGGCGCGGAACCCTCCAGGGGGACGGAACCGTCCGACTGGAAGGGGGCGAAAGCTCCCACCTTATGCACGCCCTCGCCGGCTCCAACGCGCTGGTGCACGTACCCGTAGGGGTCTCGGCGCTCGCCGAGGGCGACGAGGTGGAAGTATGGATGCTGTGAATCCAGAACATAGCCCGTCCGCGCTGACCCATCTGCGCCAGGACGGCAGCGCACAAATGGTGGACGTGTCCGCGAAAGCCGAAACCACCCGCGAAGCCACCGCTACGGCCACGGTCCGTACCACTGAGGAAGTGCTGGGCCTGCTCGGATCAGGCGGCCTGCCCAAGGGTGATGCCCTGGCCGTGGCGCGGGTTGCCGGCATTATGGCCGCAAAAAAGACGCCCGAACTCATCCCGCTATGCCATCCCTTGCCGCTCTCGAAAGTCACCGTGGACTTCGAGCTCGGAACCGATTCCGTTGCGATCCTGGCCACGGTTAAGACCCGCGGGGTCACCGGGGTGGAGATGGAAGCGCTGACGGCGGCCTCCGTGGCTGCGCTCAGCGTGTACGACATGATCAAGGCCGTCGACAAACACGCCGTGCTGACCGACATCAAAGTGCTGGCGAAAAGCGGCGGCAAGAGCGGGGACTGGACACTATGAGCACTGAGAACACTTACACGCCTGAGCCCAACACCGAGCCGCACACGCACCTGCCGGTGCCGCACACGCACGGCGAGGTGCAGGGCCGGAAGGCCGGGGTTGTCATCGCATCCACCCGGGCCGCCGCAGGCATCTATGAGGACGAAACCGGGCCCGTCATCATCGACTGGCTCACCGAGCACGGCTTCGAGGCATACCCGGCCATGGTGGTTCCGGACGGTGAGCCTGTCGGTGCGGCGATCCGGGCGCTCCTCACCCAGCATCCCGCCGTCGTGATCACCAGTGGAGGCACGGGGCTCAGTCCGGACGACCGCACACCCGACGTCACCCTGCCGCTTCTGGACCGCGAAATCCCGGGCATCATGGAGGCCATCCGGCGCGAAGGCGCAGCCAAAACACCGCTTGCGGCGCTCAGCCGCGGCCACGCCGGAGCTGCCGGGGAGACGTTCATCATTAACCTGCCCGGGTCACCCAAAGGCGTTATGGACGGCCTGTCGGTGCTGGACCCGTTGATCGGGCACCTGTGCGACCAACTGGAGGGCGGCCATGGGCACTGAATCGGTTTTCGAAGTGGTGCACGCGGTACTGAGCCCAGAACCCATTTCCGTGGACCAGGCCATCGCCGCGGTGGAGTCTGACACCGCAGGGGCCGTGGTCAGCTTCAGCGGCGTGGTGCGGAATCACGACGGCGGCAAGGCAGTGGAGCGGCTCAGTTACAGTGCGCACCCCACGGCTCACCAGGTCATGGCCGACGTCGTCGCCCGGCTGGCCGCCGAACATGCCGGCGACGGGGCCGCCACGCAGCCCGTGCGGATCTGGGCTGCCCACCGCATTGGGATGCTGGAAATCGGAGATCCGGCGCTGGTCTGTGCGGTCTCGGCTGCGCACCGCGGACAGGCCTTTGCCGTGTGTTCTGAACTCGTGGACCGCATCAAGGAGCAGGTTCCCATCTGGAAGGAACAGTTCTTCGCCGACGGCACGGTGGAGTGGGTGGGCGCAGGCAGCTGAGCACCACTGGCTTCCCTTCGCCTGCCGGTGGTTGCGAGGTAACGCACAGCCTCCGGTTCAATCCCGCACCCGGCCCGACGGTAGGGTTAACGGCATGACCGAACAACTCTCCGTGCCCACCCGCGTGGCTGTCCTGGGCGCCAACGGGCGCATGGGCGCCGAAGCCGTAAAGGCCGTTGAAGCTGCCTCCGACCTGATGCTCGTAGCCGCCCTGGGACGCGGCGACTCGCTGGACCAGCTGGCCACTTCGGGTGCCCACATCGTAGTGGACCTCACCGTCCCCGAGAGCACGGAAGCGAACGTCCGCTACGCCGTCGAGCATGGCATGCACGCCGTCGTGGGAACCACCGGTTGGGATTCCACACGGCTCGCCGCCCTGGAAGCACTGCTGGCAGAGAATCCGGAAACCGGAGTGCTGATCGCCCCCAACTTTGCCCTCGGCTCCGTGCTGGCCTCGGCCTTCGCTGCCAAGGCTTCCAAATATTTCGAGTCCGTGGAAATCATCGAACTGCATCACCCCGAAAAGGTTGATGCGCCGTCCGGGACCGCTGTGCGCACCGCCCAGCTCATCGCAGCCGAGCGCAAGGCTGCGGACGTTCCGCCCAGTCCGGACGCGACCACCAGCGAACTCGCCGGCGCTCGGGGTTGCGATGTTGAAGGAGTCCGCGTTCACAGCGTCCGGCTGCGCGGGCTGGTGGCCCACCAGGAGGTGCTGCTTGGCGGTCCGGGGGAGCAGCTGACCTTCCGCCATGATTCCTTTGACCGTGCTTCCTTTATGCCCGGCGTGCTGCTTGGCGTGCGAAACGTCGCCGCGCATCCGGGACTGACAGTGGGCCTGGACGGCTACCTGGACTTGGGGCTCTAGACCGTGGGCGAGTTCCTGGCTGCGTTCCGGAAGAACCGCACCAAGATCTGGGTGGGTGCCGTCACGCTCCTGCTGGTCTTCTACCTGGTGGTGTCCTTCCAGCGCTCCGTTCTCCTGCTGCTGGACAGCAACCCCGCCGCCAAGGCCATCGGAGCGGCCTACCTGGTCCTCCCGGCCATCGGCGCCTGGGCCATGATCCGTGAACTGCTGTTCGGTGCGCGCACGGAACAGATGGCCAAGGTCCTCGAGGCCGAAGGCGGGCTCCCGGTGGACGAACTCCCGCGCACACCCGCCGGCCGGATCGTCCGCTCAGCGGCGGATCTGGAATTCGAAAAGTACAAGGCCGAGGCTGAGGCCGCGCCCGGCGACTGGCGTTCGTGGTTCCGGCTCAGCTGCGCCTATGACGCTGCCGGGGACCGCAAGCGCGCCCGCGCCTCCATGCGCGACGCCGTGAAGCTGTTCCGCGGCAACGTTCCGGCGTAGGAGACTGCTCTCGGCGACTGCTCTCGGCGACTGCTCTCGGCGGCAGGTCAATGGCGGCAGGTCAATGGCGGCAGGCTAGCGCAGGCCGGCTCGTCCGCCGCGCCCCAGTTGGTTGGCGGCATGGCCCACCAGTTCCAGTGGCCCCCGCCATTTCAGGAGGACAAACACGATGCCCACGGCGATGGCCGTCGCGGCATGTGCCCAGTACATCCCCGCCTCGGTCCAGCCCGCGGGCAGCGGCTTCAGGTAGAACGCCGAAACCACCCACACATGCACTGAGTAGAGCGTGAGCGTCATCGCCCCCGCGCCGCGCAGCGGCAGCAACAGGTCCAGGTCCAGCCAGTCAGCCAGCCTGCCGAGCAGGAGGAACACACCCACAACGGCGGCCGCCACGCCGCAGGTGTGAAGCAGATCCAGCGTGGTGGCCGAATGCGGTGCCGCGGCCGCCAGCCACCACCACGATCCTTCCTGCCGGATTCCCGTGAGGTTGACCTGGAGGACACTGTCCAGCGGGTATCCGGGGGCGTTCAGGACTGCCTCCAGCGCGGCCCGGCCGCCCCAGGTCTCCATTGCGGCGGTGCCCAAAGCCTTGGCCAGTGCGGCCACCGCAGTCCCGCCGGCAAGCAGCAGGACAGGAACCATCGCCTTGGCGAGGGCCAGCCGGCCAATGACCAGGCCCACCAGCAGGTACGACAGCCACTGGAACACCGGGTAGTAACCGGTCAGGAACAGGTCTCCCAGCAGGGGGAACGGGGTCGAGAGGTCTTCCCAAGACGGGTTGTGCCCCAGATTCAGGGGCGGATTGGCTGCCATAAGCCAGGGGCGGAGGAGATATGCGAGGACCGGGGAAACGACGATCCAGCCGACCGCCCAGGCGCACAGTGCCTTCAGCTTCAGGCCCAGGAACGGCAGGATGCACAGGAACAGCAGGGCGTAGTGGACCAGGATGATCGCAAGGTTCACTTCCAGCCCGCCCAATGAGAGCCCGACGGCGGCAATCACCAGGGCGCGCAGTGCTATGCCGCGGCGTGCTGCGTTCAGGGCAACACCTTCCGGAGGTACCTGTTTGCCGGTGGACAGCGCCAGGCCCACGCCCGCCAACACGGCGAAGAGGGCTGCCGCGCGGCCGGAGAAGGTCAGGCCGATCCACGTGGGAGTGAGGTCGGCGTTTGTCTCGAAGGTGGGGAGCAGATGTGTGGCCATCATGCCAAGGAGCGCCAGCCCCCTGGCTGCGTCAATACCGCGGAGGCGGCCCACGGCCTGTGAGGTTCGAGGCACCCGCGAGGGTCTTGCCGGGGCACGGGACGTCATGAGGCGATGTTCTCACACCAACCTTTGTGGCAGCAGTCAAGAGCCAGCCGGAAACGCGGTCTTGTAGACCTTGCGTTCGAATATATGTTCGAATAATATGGACACCATGCAAACCCCATCCCAGCCGCGACCCTTCCCGGAATCCCCAACCGCCGGCGGATCCGTGCGCCCCTCTCGGGACGCCCAGTACCCCGGCTCGGCACAGCCTGTTGGGCTGATGAAAGCGATGAGCCCGGGAGTGGTGGACTTCCTCTTCCGCCAGCTCGTGACAGGTCGGCCGCCGGTGGACATCCAGTGGCAGGACGAAGGCGTCACACTCACCGCCCAGCCGGCGGGTGCAGAGCTGGCCCGCAGGTTGGACGAAACCGACCTCGACGCCTTGACGCCCACGGAACTGTTCCACTACGTCCGGGCGGCCCAGCGGCTCGCGGCCTGGGCTGAGGTGCTGCGGGAGGCTGCGGTGGACCGTTACTGCCAGCCGGGGAAGCCGCAGGATGGCGTAGTTCCCTCGGCCAGGCGCGCATCCCTAGGATAGAGGGGTGACTGATGCCCTGACCGTCTCTACCGTGCAGTACCAGGCGCTGGAAGGCGGGATTATCCCGAACGTGCAAGAACACGTCCGGCTGGTCGAGGACGCCGAATCCCACGGAGCCCGGCTGGTGGTGTTTCCTGAGCTGTCGTTGACGGGGTACAACCTGGCGCTACTGGCTGCTGACGACTCGTGGCTTCAACGCGATGACCCGCGCTTGGCCGATCTCCACGAAATCTGCCGCCGGACGGGGATCACCGCCGTGGCAGGTGCTGCCTATCGGGAACCTGACGGCACACCGCGGCTCGCCAGCCTCGTGATCCACCCCGACGGCACCACTGGACTCGGGTTCAAAACCCACCTCCACGGCCCGGAGCGGGAGGCCTTCGCCGCGGGCGACGGTGCCGTCGTGATCGAGCTGGATGGCTGGAAGATCGCGCTGGCCATCTGTTTTGACGCCGCGGTTCCGGACCACTCCAGCGGGGCAGCCCAGGCCGGCGCGGATATCTATGCCGTTTCGGCCCTGTACACGCAGGCGGAAGAACGGCGGCTTGGCCTGCATCTCGGAGCCAGGGCCATGGACAACAGGATGTTCGCCATCTTGGCGAACCTTGGCGGACACACGGCGCTGGGCCCCTCCTGCGGCCTCAGCGGGTTCTGGGGACCGGATGGCTTCGAAATGAAAAAGGCTGCCGGAACCGGCACCGAAATAGTCACCGCCATCCTGCAACGGAGTGCCTTGCGGAAATTCCGCTGACTCCGCGGGAGTCGACCTGCGGTGCGTGCTGACCCCATTCCCTGGGGCATCGCGGCCCGCTAGTTGACGCGGATCACGCCGTCCCCATTGTCCTAACCAGCCGCCGACAGGGTAACGTTTTTTCCATGCCTCACAAATCCGCCACCGCTCCTGCCCTTGGTACGCTCCTGACCGCTATGGTCACGCCCTTCACCAAGGATGGCGCCGTGGACTACAAGCAGGCGGCCGAACTGGCCACCAAGCTTGTGGACGATGGCTGCGACGGCCTGGTCGTCACCGGGACCACCGGCGAAACGTCCACCCTCTCGGATGAAGAAAACCTTGGCATGTTCCGTGCTGTCAAGGAGGCCGTGGGAGACCGCTCCGCCATCATCGCCGGCACCGGGACGAACGACACCGCACATTCGGTGCGCCTCTCCCAGCAGGCGGCAGCGCTCGGCGTCGACGGCTTGCTGCTCGTCACGCCGTACTACAACAAGCCCAGCCAGGCCGGGGTCCGGGCACACTTCGAGACCGTCGCATCCGCAACCGATGTGCCCGTTATGCTCTATGACATTCCGGGCCGCTCCTCCATCGCGATCGAGCCCGAAACCATGATCCGCCTGGCGCAGCACCCGAACATCGTCGCCGTCAAGGATGCCAAGGCCGATTTCATGGCAGCCAGCCGCGTGATGGCAGAGACGGACCTGTACTTCTACTCCGGCGACGACGGATTGACCCTTCCGTGGATGTCCCTTGGCGCCGTCGGGCTCGTGGGTGTGACAACCCACGTCGCAACCCGCCGCTTCCGCGAGCTGATTGACGCCATCAACGCGAACGACCTCGAAACCGCGCGTAAGATCAACTTCGAGCTGCTGCCCGTCGTGAGGGCAACGATGACCCGCGTCCAGGGAGCCGTTGCAGCCAAACAAATTCTTAAATGGCAGGGAGTCCTGCCCAACTCGATTGTCCGTTTGCCCCTCGTGGAGCCGGACGAAGCCGAGATCGTAACCATCCGCGAGGATTTGGCGGAAGCGGGGCTGGTCTTTCCCTGAGGGCTAAGATCAGCACCCTTCCGCCTGGAAAGTAGTGCACTATGACCCAAACCGCCCTTCCCGGCCTTGTCACGCCTCCACGCCTGCCGCAAGGCACCCTCCGGATCGTTCCGCTGGGCGGACTGGGGGAGATCGGCCGGAACATGGCCGTGTTCGAAATCGACGGAAAACTGCTCATCGTGGACTGTGGTGTTCTCTTCCCGGAGGAGACCCAGCCCGGCGTTGACCTGATCCTGCCCGATTTCTCCTACATCGAGAACCGTGTCGACGACATCGTGGCCGTTGTCCTGACCCACGGCCACGAGGACCACATCGGCGCCGTTCCCTACCTTCTGCGGCTGCGCGCCGACATCCCCCTGGTGGGCTCACAACTGACGCTGGCGCTCATCGAGGCCAAGCTGCAGGAACACCGGATCCGTCCGTACACGATGACCGTTGAAGAGGGTCAGGTCGAAAAGTTTGGCCCCTTCGAATGCGAGTTTGTCGCGGTCAACCACTCCATCCCCGACGCACTGGCCGTGTTCATCCGCACGGCCGGCGGCACTGTCCTGCACACCGGCGACTTCAAGATGGACCAGCTGCCCCTGGACGGCCGGATCACCGACCTCCGGCACTTCGCCAAGCTGGGTGAAGAGGGCGTTGACCTCTTTATGTCCGACTCCACCAACGCTGACGTGCCGGGCTTCACCACCGCCGAAAAGGAAATCGGCCCCACGCTGGAACGGCTCTTCGGCCAGGCCACCAAGCGCATCATCGTGGCGTCCTTCTCCTCGCATGTCCACCGCGTCCAGCAGGTGCTGGACGCCGCCGCCAAGCACAACCGCAAGGTGGCCTTCGTGGGCCGCTCCATGGTCCGGAACATGGCCATCGCCGCCAAGCTCGGCTACCTCGACGTTCCCGACGGCCTGCTCGTGGACATCAAGAACATCGACAACATGCCGGACAACCGCGTGGTCCTGATGTCTACAGGTTCCCAGGGCGAACCGATGGCCGCGCTGTCCCGCATGGCCAACGGCGACCACCGCGTAGTGGTGGGCGACGGCGACACCGTGATCCTGGCCTCCAGCCTCATCCCGGGCAACGAAAACGCCGTCTTCCGCATCATCAACGGCCTGCTCAAGCTGGGCGCGGACGTGATCCACAAGGGCAACGCCAAGGTGCACGTTTCCGGACACGCAGCCGCCGGCGAACTGCTCTACTGCTACAACATCCTTGAGCCGCTCAACGCCATGCCCGTGCACGGCGAGACCCGCCACCTGATCGCCAATGGCAAGATTGCCATCGAGTCCGGCGTCCCCACCGCCAGCGTCATCCTTGCCGACAACGGCACCGTGATCGACCTTAAGGACCACCGCGCAGACGTGGTAGGCCAGGTTGAAGTGGGCTTTGTCTACGTGGACGGCTCCAGCGTCGGCGAAGTCACGGAAGCGGACCTCAAAGACCGCCAGACCCTTGGCGATGAAGGCTTCATCTCCATCATCACCGTCATCAACCGCACCACCGGCAAGGTGGTCTCCGGACCCGAGATCCACGCCCGCGGCGTGGCCGAGGACGATTCCGTCTTCGACGAGATCATCCCCAAGATCAACGCCGCCCTGGAAGAAGCCGTGCTCAACCGCACGGACCACACCACCCACCAGCTCCAGCAGGTTGTCCGCCGAGTGGTCGGCACCTGGGTCAACCGCAAGCTGCGCCGCAAGCCCATGATCATCCCGGTGGTCCTCGAGGCGTAACAGCCCCGAAGGCAAGCGGAATGGCAAAGGCCCGGTTCTTGTAGAACCGGGCCTTTCCCATCCGCAACATGAGGCCGGGAACAGCCGGAAATCCGCGGAAAACCGCGCCAGTTCCGGTACCGTGGCACGTATGGCCACTCGTACCACTCCCGCGCCCCGAGGCACTGCTGGCGGCAAATCCAGCGCCAAATCCGGCAGCCCGGCGGGCCGCGGTGCAGGCGCCACAGCGTCCAGCCGCACCGGCGGCCGGGCTGGCTCTTCGGCCGGCACCGCACGCACGCGCCAACTGCCCGCCGTCGAACAGCGGCAGCCCTGGCTCCTGCGTATTGTCGGCGGCGCCTGGCTGGCCGTGGGCCATCTGGTCGGCGGCGGTGTCCGCAGGATCGGCTCCGATGTCAGCGACCTGCCGGCGGAGGAGCGCCGCGACGGCGCGGCCCTGTTCAACCTTGCCCTGGGCGTCTTCATCGCCACCTTCGCCTGGTGGGGAATGACCGGCTGGTTCCCCGACGCCGTCTACGGCGTAGTCAACGGCACCTTCGGTTGGATGTCACTGCTTTTGCCGCTGATGCTTTTTGTGTGTGCCTTCCGGCTCTTCCGGCAGCCCGACGACGGCCGCGGAAACAACCGCGTGGGAATCGGTTTCCTCATCATGACGTTTGCGGGCTGCGGCCTTGCCCACGTGGTGGGAGGGCAGCCCACCGTTGCCGAAGGCTTCGACGGCCTCCGGCAGGCTGGCGGAATGCTCGGCTTCCTGGCCGCCTCACCCCTCGCGGCCATCCACGCGGCGGTGCCCGTGGTGGTCTACGGCCTGCTGGCCTTCGTCTCGTTGCTCATCATTACCGCCACCCCCTTCGGGGCCATTCCACGCCGCCTGCGGGGTGCCTATGAGCATCTGATGGGCCTGGACCTGCAGGAACCCGGCGACGGCGGGGACAGCCACGACCGCAGCTACCTCGAGGAATCGAAGGCAACCCCGGCGCCGCGGAAGAAGAAGCGGCGTTTCTTCGGCAAGGACGACGAGTCCGACGTCGGGCTGGAAGGCTACGTGGGCGACGAAGCCTTTGAGCACGCCGTCATCGACGACGACGAGACCGACGCAAAGTCGGGTCGCGGACCGCGCCCCGCTCCCGGCGTGCGCCGCCCCACCCAGGCGGAAATCGCCGTCGAAAAAATCAAAGCGGCCCAGGGCCTCAGTACTGCAGGGCGGGCTCCGGCAGAGGACAACACCACCGAGGCCATCCCGCTGGTCACACCCGGGATGGTGGCCGCCGGCTCACTCAACGCTGCACCGGCCGCCGCTGCGCAGGTGCCGGCCAAGCCCGTCACGCCCATGCCCCTTCCGGCTCCCATTCCGCAGCGGACCGAGCAACTCTCACTGGCGGGCGACGTCACCTACACGCTGCCGCCGTCGGACGTTCTGACCCCGGGCTCCATTCCCAAAGAGCGCACGGAGGCCAACGACGCGATCGTCGCTTCCCTGACCGAGACCCTCAACCAGTTCAACGTGGAAGCACAGGTCACCGGCTTCAGCCGCGGGCCCACCGTCACGCGGTACGAGATTGAGCTGTCCCCGGGCACGAAGGTGGAGCGCGTCACCGCCCTGTCCAAGAACATCTCCTACGCAGTGGCTTCCAGCGACGTCCGGATCCTCAGCCCCATCCCGGGCAAGTCCGCCATTGGTATCGAGATCCCCAATACGGACCGCGAAACCGTCTCCCTCGGTGACGTCCTCCGCAGCCAGAACGCCCGCCGGACCGACCACCCCATGGTGATGGGCGTCGGCAAGGACGTCGAAGGCGGTTATGTCGTGGCGAATCTCGCCAAGATGCCCCACCTGCTCGTCGCAGGTGCCACCGGCGCCGGTAAGTCCTCGTTCGTGAACTCCATGATCACCTCGATCCTCATGCGGGCAACCCCGGACGAGGTCCGCATGGTCATGGTGGATCCCAAACGTGTGGAACTGACCGCCTACGAAGGCGTCCCGCACCTCATCACGCCCATCATCACCAACCCGAAGAAGGCCGCCGAGGCCCTGCAGTGGGTGGTCCGCGAAATGGATGCGCGGTACGACGACCTCGCCAACTACGGGTTCAAGCACATCGATGACTTCAACAAGGCGGTCCGCGCCGGCAAGGTCCAGCCGCCCGTGGACTCCAAGCGCGTCATCCGGCCCTACCCATACCTGCTGGTGATTGTTGACGAGCTCGCCGACCTGATGATGGTGGCCCCGCGCGACGTCGAAGACTCCATCGTCCGCATCACCCAGCTGGCCCGTGCCGCCGGCATCCACCTGGTCCTGGCCACCCAGCGGCCCTCCGTGGACGTCGTCACCGGCCTGATCAAGGCCAACGTGCCTTCCCGGATGGCCTTCGCCACGTCCTCCGTCACGGACTCCCGCGTGGTCCTTGACCAGCCCGGAGCCGAAAAACTCATCGGCCAGGGCGATGCGCTGTTCCTGCCGATGGGTGCCTCCAAGGCCATGCGTGTCCAGGGCGCCTGGGTCACGGAGTCTGAAATCCACAAGGTCGTGGAACACGTCAAGGGCCAGCTCAAAGTCGACTACCGCCACGATGTCGCCCCCGAAGCGCCAAAAAAGCAGATCGACGACGACATCGGGGACGACCTCGAAGTGCTGCTTTCGGCCACCGAACTGGTGGTCACCACACAGTTCGGTTCGACGTCAATGCTCCAGCGCAAGCTCCGGGTGGGCTTCGCCAAGGCCGGACGGCTAATGGACCTCCTGGAGTCCAGGGGAGTGGTCGGCCCCTCCGAAGGGTCCAAGGCACGCGACGTCCTGGTGAAACCGGACGACCTCGCGTCGGTGCTGGCAGCCATGAAGGGCCAGGACGCGCCGGCCATTGCTGATTCACAGACGGCAGCGCTCAGCGACAACGCCAACGCGAACATTGCCCAGGGCGGTTATGCGGAGGACCTCGTGCAGGCGGACCTGGACCAGCGCAGCCAGAAGGTTGAGTACTTCGACGGCGCCGACGCCACCTCGGGCGACGACGAAGACGGTTCCGAAGACGCTTGGTCGCTCACCGGACGGTAGCCTAGGAGTGTGACTAGCACCGAAGCAACTGCCGCCGGCTCCAGCAGCCCAGGAATCTGGAATCTTCCCAACATCCTGACCATGCTGCGCATCGCCCTGGTGCCGTTCTTCGTCTGGTTCCTCCTCGCCGATGCCCCTGGCCTAAGCAGCGAGTCAGGGCCCTGGCGCTGGGCCGCTGTGGTGGCCTTCGCCGTCGCCATCTACACTGACAAGCTCGACGGCGACATCGCCAGGAGCCGCGGCCTCGTCACCAATTTCGGCAAAATCGCCGACCCCATCGCCGACAAGCTCCTCATCGGCTCAGCCCTGGTGATGCTGTCCATCCTGAATGAACTGCCGTGGTGGGTCACCATCGTCATCCTCGTCAGGGAATGGGGCATCACCGCCCTTCGTTTCTTTGTCATCCGGTACGGTGTCATCCCGGCCTCGCGCGGGGGCAAGCTCAAGACGGTCGTTCAGACGGCAGCGATCTTCCTGTATCTCCTGCCCCTCGGCGCGCTGGCGCCGTGGCTTGTCTGGGTGGCTTTCGCCGTCATGATCGTGGCTGTACTGATCACGGTATGGACCGGCGTCGAATACGTCATTGAAGCCCTGCGCATCCGGTCACAGGGCAAACGGGCCGGAAAAACTACAGCTGGCAACTAGGGAGCCGATGTGACCAACCTTCACCACCTGGCGGAACAGACAGTCAAAATGGCCCTGGAAACGGGCCGCACCGTCGCGACCGCGGAGTCGCTCACTGCGGGAATGGTCAGCGCCGTCCTCGCCGACACAGCCGGAGCCTCAGGCATGCTCCAAGGCGGTGTGGTGGCCTACCAGAACTCCGTCAAAGTGGACGTCCTGGGTGTTCCGGCAGAGCTGCTGGCCGCCGCCGGATCCGTTGACGGTGCTGTCGCAGCGGCCATGGCGGCCGGGGCCAGGACTGCGCTGCATGCTGACATCGGCGTTGCCACCACAGGAGTAGCCGGCCCGGAGGAACATGATGGCAAAGCGGTGGGGGCGGTGTTCATCGGGGTTGCCACAGCGGACGGCGCGTCATATCTCGAATACGCCTTCACCGGGAACCGTGCAGAGATCCGCGGACAGGCTTGCGGCGCCGCGCTGGAAAGTCTGATCGCGGCCCTATCTTCCTGAAGCTACCGGGCGTAAAGTTGCCGGGAACAAATCCCGGTGTCCATTAGTTATTACATTGTGTCGCTTCCGGAGAGCGGAGGCGCCTAGGATGAATAAACCACCACGGTTCGCTCCACGGCGGACCGAACTTATGAGGGAGCAAGGCGATACAGATGGTAAAGCAGCCCGTATCCATAAACGGCGTTGTCCGCTGGAAGGATGTGGGCCTCGCCGATCAGGCCAAGAGCGAACAGAAGGAGCGCAAGATGGTTGTACTTCGTCACGAAATCGGTGATGTCCTGCGCGATGTACGCCAGCGCCAGGGACGCACGCTCCGCGAAGTTTCGCACAGTGCCCGTGTTTCCTTGGGCTACCTCAGCGAAGTAGAGCGCGGCCAGAAGGAAGCTTCATCAGAGCTCCTTTCCTCAATCTGCTCAGCCCTGGACGTGCCGCTGTCGAGCATGCTCAGGGAAGTCAGCGACCGTGTCGCCGTCGCCGAGGGCGTTGCGGTTCCGGACACCGTTCCCCAGGAATTCTCACAGCGCTACGGCCGCGACCTTGATCGCGATCTGAACGCTGAACTCAACAACGAACTGTCCAAGGGCCTGCTTTCCGGCGCACGGTAAGCCGTCCGCAGGAGCCAGACAGGAAGTACAGCAAAGCCTCCGGCCATGGGCCGGAGGCTTTGCTGTGTGCGGCTATTTTGCAGTGTCGCCGGCGGACGGGTCCTTCGCGAAACCGTCGAGTTCAAAGAGGGAGTTGAGCTTTGCCATGTATTCGGCGAGGGTCTGCAGTTCCCCGACCGGCCACTCACCGAGCCGCTCACGGAAATCCTGGCGGCGCGCATCCTGGACCTGATGCATTTTTTCTTCGCCCTTTTCGGTGAGGCGGATCGACTGCGCCCTTCCGTCCAGGGGGTCAGCTTCCTTGAACACCAGCCCGATGCTTTCCAGGAAAGCGATCTGGCGGCTGACGGATGGCTTGCCCACTCCGATGTTCAGGGCAAGGTCTGTCAACCGGATGGGTCCCTCGCGCCGGATGACCGAAAGCAGGCCGTAGGCTGCCGGTTCCATGTCCGGGTGCACCTGCCGCGAGAGCTGATGGGACACCGACCGGGCGCGCCGCCAAAAGAGACTGATTTGGTGTTCCACGGTGTTCAGGGCCTCATCGACGGTGTCCTTGTCGGTACCTGTCCCCGCAGGGGACGTCGCCGGAAGGCCGGTTTCGGGGAGGCCTGTGGCAGGAGGGCCGTCGGCAGTGTTGCTCATGGCAACAATTCTAGGGTCCGGGGCCGTGAGAGACTCTATTGGTGCGGATCAGTGACTATTGGCGGCTTATGGACGACGAATTCGGGGCTGGCTACTCCCGGGTCTTGAGCAGCACCCTGGTCCTGGCCGGGGCCGGCGGGCGAACCGCCGACCAGGCCCTCGCGGCCGGAATGAGCCCGCGGCAGGTGTGGCTGGCCATCTGCGATGTCCAGGATGTGCCGCCGGAGCGGCGCCTGGGACGCGACGTCAAACCCCTGCGCGACTGACGCCGCCACCAACCGGACAGCGTTCCCAGGCTCACGTGCGCCCTTTCTGGGCTGACACGCCGCCGGATCTGTTCGAATACCTGTTCGGGTAAAGCTATGCTTTTCGTAGTGGGTTATCCACATAGGCGATGTCATCCGGCCAGAATGTCAGCGGGTGCCATTAGCGTCAGAGATGACCAAGAAATGGCCGCTGAGGCCACTCCAAAGCGAGAAAGCATTAGAGGTGTGAACCATGGCGGCAGCCCCGGATCGTCAAAAGGCGCTCGACGCAGCGCTGGCACAGATTGACAAGCAGTTCGGCAAGGGCTCGGTCATGCGGCTGGGCGATGAAGTCCGTGCCCCCATCGAAGTCATCCCCACCGGATCCATCGCGTTGGACGTCGCCTTGGGAATTGGCGGCCTGCCCCGCGGCCGCGTGGTGGAGATCTACGGCCCGGAATCTTCGGGTAAGACCACCGTGGCACTGCATGCCGTTGCCAACGCGCAGCGCCTGGGCGGCATTGCCGCCTTCATCGATGCCGAGCACGCACTGGACCCCGAGTACGCCGCCAGGCTGGGCGTGGATACGGACGCCCTCCTGGTCTCGCAGCCGGATACAGGCGAGCAGGCCCTGGAAATCATGGACATGCTGATCGGCTCCGGCTCGCTGGATGTCATCGTCATCGACTCCGTTGCTGCCCTGGTGCCGCGTGCGGAAATCGAGGGTGACATGGGCGACAGTCACGTGGGTCTGCAGGCCCGCCTCATGAGCCAGGCGCTGCGTAAGATCACCGGCCGCCTGAGCCAGACCAAAACCACCGCCATCTTCATCAACCAGCTCCGTGAAAAGATCGGCGTGTTCTTCGGCTCCCCGGAGACCACCACGGGCGGTAAGGCCCTGAAGTTCTACGCCTCCATCCGCATCGACGTCCGCCGGATCCAGACGCTCAAGGAAGGTGCCGACTCCGTCGGTAACCGCACCAAGGCCAAGATCGTCAAGAACAAGATGGCCCCGCCCTTCAAGATCGCCGAATTCGACATCATCTATGGCCAGGGCATCTCCCGCGAGGGCGGCATCATCGACATGGGCGTTGAGCACGGCATCATCAAAAAGTCGGGTTCGTGGTTCACGTACGACGGCGACCAGCTGGGCCAGGGCATGGAGAACTCCCGCAGGTTCCTGCGCGACAACCCCGAGCTGGCGACCGAACTGGAGCGCCTGATCAAGGAGAAGCTTGGTGTCGGGGTAGTCAAGCCCGCCGAAGCCGATGTCAAAGACACGCCGAAGCTGAAGGCTGTTGACGGCTTCTAGGGACGTCCCTGACGTGACGGCCGGGCAGAGCGTCGGATGGCGTGCGGCCGGGCAGGATACCGGATCGGGGCGACGGCAGCGGAGATGGGGCGGACGCCCTGGCTTCGGGCCGGACGGACCCGATCCGGATGCTGCCCTCACCGGAGACGCCGACGCAAACCCAGACGCAGAACCGGATCCAGCGTCCGTGGCGCGGGCCATCGTGCTCCGGCAGTTGACCAGTTCGGCCAAGAGCCGGCTGCAGCTGGCTAGGAAACTGGCCGAGCGGAACATTCCGGAGGATGTGGCGGAAGCCGTCCTGGACCGCTTCCAGGAGGTCCGCCTCATTGACGACGCCGAGTTCGCCGACATGTGGGTGCGCAGCCGGTCGCAGTCTCGGAAGCTCGCCAAAGGGGCCCTCCGGCGCGAACTGGCGGACAAGGGGATTGACGGGGACACCGCTGCCGCCGCACTGGAACAGCTTTCCGACGCGGACGAGGAAGTGTCGGCCCGGCTCCTGGTGGAACGGAAGCTCCAGGCAGGCACGGATTTATCGGACCGCGCCGAGCGGGACAAGATCACGCGGCGGCTGGCGTCAATGCTTGCCCGCAAGGGCTATCAGCCGTCGCAGGCGTTCCGGATCGTCGGCGAGGTGCTCGACGCACATGCGGAGACCCAAACAGACGCACCGGACAACCGGCCGGATCTGTAGGCCCGGGGAAGCGGCGCTCCCGCCCCTACGGCAACCTGAGCGATCCCGCAACCTGGGCGATCCTGCAACCGTAGTGACCCGGTACCCTTAACAGGTGAGTTTGACCATTCCTTCCCCCGCATCCGGTACCGCCCCGTCAGCCGACCCAGCCCTCAAGCAGCCCCGTACCTATCAGGTGCGCACGTTCGGCTGCCAGATGAACGTGCATGATTCGGAGCGGATGGCCGGCATGCTCGAGGCCGCGGGCTACGTACCGGCCAGCGGCGAGCAGGCCGACGTCGTGGTGTTCAACACCTGCGCGGTCCGCGAAAACGCGGACAACAAGCTCTACGGCAACCTGGGCATGCTGGCGCCCGTCAAGGCCGCCAACCCGGGGATGCAGATCGCCGTGGGAGGCTGCCTGGCCCAGAAGGACCGCGAGACCATCCTGAAAAAGGCTCCCTGGGTGGATGCTGTCTTCGGCACCCACAACGTCGGAGCCCTCCCGGCACTGTTGGACCGGGCCCGGCACAACAACGAAGCCCAGCTGGAGATCCTCGAATCCCTGGACGTCTTCCCCTCCACGTTGCCCACCAAGCGTGACTCGGTCTATTCCGGCTGGGTGTCCATCTCGGTCGGCTGCAACAACACCTGCACGTTCTGCATCGTCCCGGCCCTGCGCGGGAAGGAAAAGGACCGCCGCCCGGGGGACATCCTCGCTGAAATCCAGGCCCTGGTGGATGACGGCGCCATCGAGGTCACCCTGCTGGGCCAGAACGTGAACTCCTACGGTGTGGAGTTCGGTGACCGGCAGGCGTTCTCCAAGCTCCTGCGCGCCTGCGGGGAAATCAACGGCCTGGAGCGGGTCCGCTTCACCAGTCCCCACCCCGCCGCCTTCACCGAGGACGTCATTGACGCCATGGCCGAAACCCCCAACGTGATGCCGCAGCTGCACATGCCGCTGCAGTCGGGGTCTGACAAAGTGCTGAAGGACATGAAACGGTCCTACCGGTCCACCAAGTTCCTGGGCATCCTGGACAAGGTTCGAGAGAAGATCCCGCACGCCGCCATCTCCACCGACATCATTGTGGGCTTCCCCGGCGAAACCGAGGAGGACTTCCAGGCCACCCTCGATGTTGTGGAGCAGTCGCGCTTCGCGACCGCTTTCACGTTCCAGTACTCGAAGCGTCCGGGTACTCCCGCCGCGGACCTGCCGGACCAGCTTCCCAAGGCCGTGGTCCAGGAGCGTTTTGAACGCCTGACCGCGCTGCAGGACAGGATTGCCGCCGAGGAAAACGCCACGCAGCTTGGCCGCCGGGTGGAGGTGATGGTCACCGCCCATTCAGGGCGCAAGTCCGAAGAAACCCACAGGCTGTCCGGCCGGTCCCAGGACCAGCGGCTGGTGCACTTCTCTGTTCCCGAGGGGGCAGAGACACCGCGTCCGGGTGACCTGGTCACCGTGACCATCACCGAAGCCGCGGCCTTCCACCTTGTGGCCGACCCGTCGGTGCAGGACTACAGCCTGCGACGCTCCCGCGCAGGGGACGCCTGGGACAGGTCCCAGGCCGACTCGTGCGGGGCTCCCGTGCCGGCTGCCGCAGGCGGCGCCGGCCGGACCGGAGTCTCGCTGGGTATGCCCACGCTGCCGGTCCGGAGCCGCTGACCGGTGGCCCAGCCACCGGTTATTGCCGTCGTTGGTCCCACTGGGTCCGGTAAATCCGATCTGGCCGTGAACCTTGCCCTGGAACTTGACGGCGAGGTCATCAACGCCGATGCCATGCAGTTCTACCGCGGGATGGACATAGGCACCGCCAAGATCACGCCGGCAGAACGCAAGGGCGTTCCCCACCACCTTCTGGACATCCTGGACGTCACGGAGGAAGCCAGCGTTTCAGACTTCCAGCAGCAGGCCCGGAGCATCGTCAGCGATATCCACGCACGCGGCAAGCGCGCCATTCTGGCGGGCGGTTCGGGTCTCTACGTGCGGGCCGCCCTCGACGTCCTCGAATTCCCCGGCACGGATCCCGCCCTCCGACAACGGCTTGAGGCTGAGCTCGAGGAAGCCGGCCAGGATGTCCTCCTGGCGCGGCTCCGGGAGGTGGACCCGGTGTCGGCGGGCCGTGTCTCCGATTCGCGGCGGATCATCAGGGCGCTCGAAGTCCACGAGCTCACCGGCAGGCCGTTCAGCTCCTTTATGCCCCAGCGCGAGTATTTCCAGCCTGCTGTCCAGATCGGGCTGGCGGTGGACCGCGACGTCCTCCGTGGACGGCTGGCACTGCGCGTCCACAACATGGTGGACCAAGGGTTGTTGGCGGAAGTGCGCCGGCTGGATGCGGCCGGTCTCCGCGGCGGCAAGACTGCGCCGCGGGCCCTGGGCTATGCCCAGTTCCTGAAAGTGCTCGACGGCGGCTCAACAGTTGCCGAGGCAGCCGAGGACACCATTGTGGCCACCCGGCAGTTCGCCAGGCGCCAGCTCACGTGGTTCCGTGCCGATCCCCGCATCAGCTGGCTGGACTGGCAGGCGCCGGACCTTACGTCCCAGGCCGTGGCTCTCAGCCGGTAATCTAGGACCATGGACGCAACTCCCGCAGAGACCACAGAGCCCGCCTTCCGCACCTTGGGCGGACTCCGCTTCTCCAAGGGCCACGGCACCGGCAACGACTTTGTGCTGGTCGCCGACCCCGACGGCGTCCACACCATCGACGCCGGCCAGGTAGCCGCACTCTGCGACCGTCACCGCGGGATCGGCGGCGACGGCCTGATCCGGGCCGTCCCCTCCCGGTACCTCTCCGAAGGCCGCGAGCTGCTGCTGAGCAGCCCCGGGGCTGAGTGGTTCATGGACTACCGCAACGGCGACGGGTCGCTGTCGGAAATGTGCGGCAACGGGGTCCGCGTTTTTGTGCACTTCCTGCGCGCCGAAGGCCTGGTAGACCTGCCCGACGGCGGCGCACTCACCATCGGGACGCGCGGCGGCGTCAAGACCGTGGTCCGGACGGGGGACAGCTACGCGGTGGACATGGGGCCGTGGGAGTTCATTTTCCCCGGCGACGCGACCGCCAAAGCCATGGATTCGCTGGTCACCGCGGACGGCCTGGAAGTGCCCCGCCCGGCCCTGTCCGTCAGCATGGGCAACCCGCACACCGTGGTGGCACTGGCTGAACTGTCCGAATTGGAAGCCACCAGGCTCTACACTGCTCCGAAGGTCGATCCGGTGCCGGTCAATGGAACCAACGTTGAATTCGTCGTGCCTGCCGAACCGCTGGTCCACAACGGGATCGGCACCATCACCATGCGCGTCCATGAGCGGGGCGTGGGCGAGACCCAGTCGTGCGGAACGGGCGCGTGTGCCGCCACAGTGGCCATCCGGCACTGGGCCGGGGCGGAAGCGCCGGACTCCTGGCAGGTCAACGTGCCGGGTGGCGTCGTCGGCGTTAAGTTCTTCTCCGGGGCCGGCGGGCACGAGCACGTCGAGCTCAGCGGGCCTGCCGTCATTGTGGCTACTGGGACGCTTTCCTGACCCGAAGGATGCGGAAGGACTTGGACGTGGACTCCCGGCTCACGGCGAAGGATGCATCCAGTTCCGTCGCGAGCCAGCGCTGAAGCGAATCCGAGCCCAGGTTTTTTTGGACCACCAGCCACGCGGAGCCGCCCGGCGCCAGCCGGGGCAGCCACAGCTTCAGGAGGCTGTGCAGTTCATCCTTGCCGATCCGGATGGGCGGATTGGACCAGATCGTGTCAAAGCGCAGGTCCGGGTCCACCGCCTCCGGCGTGCTGGCCAGCACGTTGCCCAGGCCCAGCAGGGCCGCATTCTCGTTGGTCAGTGTGATGCAGCGTTCATTGACGTCCACGGCGTAGACCTTGGCGTGTGGCGCCCGCAATGCGAGGGTCAGGGCAATGGGCCCCCAGCCGCAGCCGATGTCAAGGAGGTTACCTGTGGGGTCCGGGGCCGGGACCTCGGCCAGGAGCACCGCCGTCCCCTTGTCGATGCCGTCGGGGCTGAAGATGCCGCCGGACGTCTGCAGCGTGCGCGTTTCGCCGGCCAGTTCCACGGTGAGCGGCTTGCGGGTGAACGGCCCGGCGGGCGATGCGCTGAAATAGTGTGCGGACTCCATAACTGGCCAGATTAGTTGGCCGGGGTGGACAATGCGAAACCGCGGGCACCGCTTCTGCTAATCTTGGACCCATGTTCTTGATCTTCGAGTAGCCGGCACGGCCGGTGTCCCTCCCGGACGCCGCCCGTTCCGAAGCCGTGCCCCGCAGCGATGCAGGTATTAACCTTCCGCAAGTGCGCCACATACCAGGTCTTCCGTACCTGTTATGCCGCCGGGCAACACTCGAGCGATCTGCCGCCGCCGGTCCTTGCTGTTTGCCCGCGCTTCCACCACTCCACGCATCCCCGGATGCGAAGACTCCCTGCGCTGCCCGGTCCCGGCCGGCGCGCAGCAGACCAGGAGGCCCGGATGACTGCAAGCCGTCAGCCCAGCGCGAATACTTCACCACTGACCAACGATCGGCACTATTCTGAAAATGCCGAAACTTCAAAGGAGACCATGACCAGCCAGCCCAACACCGGTTCCGATCCAGCAGCCCAGGACATGAGTCCCGAGGAGATCCAAGCTGTCATCGACCGGATTCTCGCCAAGGACGTACCGGCCAGGAACGTCACCGCCGCAGACGGTGACAAGGCCGTGTTCGGCAGGGCTCAGGCGATCTCCCGCCTGGACGACGAACACACCAGCTACGACGGCGACCAGCAGGACCGGGAGGAACGCCGGGCACTGAAGCGCGTGGCCGGGCTGTCCACGGAACTCGAAGACGTCACCGAAGTCGAATACCGGCAACTGCGCCTCGAACGTGTGGTGCTGGCCGGGCTATGGTCCGAAGGCACCTTGGCGGACGCGGAGAATTCCCTGCGTGAGCTCGCCGCCCTCGCCGAAACAGCAGGCTCGGAAGTCCTGGACGGGATGGTGCAGCGCCGTGCCAAACCGGACCCGGGCACGTTCCTGGGTTCCGGAAAGGCCCTTGAGCTCAAGGAAATCGTGATGTCCACCGGGGCTGACACCGTTGTGGTGGATGCCGAGCTGGCACCGTCCCAGCGGCGTAGCCTTGAGGACATCGTCAAGGTCAAAGTCATTGACCGCACGGCCCTGATCCTGGACATCTTTGCCCAGCACGCCAAGAGCCGTGAAGGCAAGGCCCAAGTGGAACTGGCGCAGCTCGAATACCTCCTGCCACGACTGCGTGGCTGGGGTGAATCGATGTCCCGCCAGGCCGGTGGCCAGGTGGGCGGCGCTGGCGCCGGCATGGGTTCGCGCGGACCCGGTGAAACGAAAATCGAACTGGACCGCCGCCGGATCCGGACCCGCATGGCCAAGCTACGGCGGGAGATCGCGGCGATGAAGCCGGCACGGGAAACCAAACGGGCCAACCGCCGTCGTAATTCAGTGCCTTCCGTTGCGATTGCCGGGTACACCAACGCCGGGAAGTCATCGCTGCTGAACAGGCTGACCGACGCCGGCGTGCTGGTGGAGAACGCGCTCTTCGCCACCCTGGATCCCACCGTGCGAAAGGCCGAAACCTCCGATGGCCTCGGCTACACCCTCGCGGACACCGTGGGGTTTGTCCGGTCGTTGCCCACGCAGTTGGTGGAGGCCTTCCGTTCCACGTTGGAGGAAGTGGCTGACGCGGATCTGATCCTGCACGTGGTGGACGTGTCCCATCCGGACCCGGAAGGCCAGATTGCTGCAGTCCGCAAGGTCTTCAGCGAAGTGGATGCCCGCAAGGTGCCAGAGATCATTGTCCTGAACAAGGCCGATGCCGCTGATCCGTTTGTGGTGGAGCGCCTCAAGCAGCGCGAGCCGCGCCACGTGGTGGTCTCGGCCCGCACCGGGCAGGGGATCGCCGAACTGCTGCGGGCCATCAGTGACGGGATTCCGCGGCCCGGCGTGAAGCTGGAGCTCCTGATTCCCTACGACCGCGGTGACCTGATCAGCAAACTGCACGAGACCGATGCCGAGATCCTGAGCCTGGATCACGGCGAGCACGGTACCCGCGCCTTGGTAATGGTGCGCGAGGGCCTTGCGGCTGAACTGGAATCCTTCATCAACCATGACTGAGGTTGCGGCGGGGGAAGTCAAAGGTACGGCCGGCGAGGAGTTCGTGATCGAACTGCTCGACCGCGCCGTGGCCGGCATGGGCGGTCAAAGCCGCAGCGGGCAGCACGAAATGGCCAGGCAGGTGGCCAAGGCCATCGAAACCGGCGACCACCTCCTGGTTCAGGCCGGAACGGGGACCGGAAAGTCCCTGGCCTACCTGATTCCGCTCATTGCGCACTCGCTCGTGAGCAACAAACCCACCCTGGTGTCAACGGCCACGCTTGCGCTGCAGACCCAGATTGTGGGCCGCGACCTTCCCCGGCTGCTGAAGACCATCACCCCTGCCCTGGACCGCCCGGTCAAGGTGGCCCTGGTCAAGGGCCGCTCCAACTATGTGTGCCAGCACAAGCTCGAAGGCGGGTTCCCCTCCGAGGAACCCGCCGAGGGCCAGCTGTTCTCCCTCGGCGAAGACACCAGCGTCCCGCATTTCGCCGCTGCCTTGGGCGGGCAGCCGTCCCAACTCGGCAAGGAAGTGGTGCGACTGCGCGAGTGGGCGGAGAAGACCACCACGGGCGACCGTGATGAACTGCTTCCCGGAGTAACAGACCGGGCCTGGCGGCAGGTTTCAGTGACGTCCATGGAATGCCTTGGGGCCCAGAAATGCCCCATGGCAGCCGAATGCTTCAGCGAACTGGCGCGCCACGACGCCGCCGAGGCCGACGTTGTGGTCACCAACCATGCCATGCTCGCCGTCAGCGCCTTTGAAGGCCTGGCAGTTCTTCCCGAGTACGACGTTGTGGTGGTGGACGAGGCCCACGAACTGCAGGACCGGGTCACCGGTGCGGTGTCGGGGCAACTCTCCGTGGCAATGGTCCACGCTGCGGCGTCGGGCGCACGGAAACACACGGCCATCACCGTGGATGCCCTCAACGCAGCTGCCGCCAACCTGGAACTCGCCCTGGACGGCGTGCCCAACGGGCTGCTCCCGAATGGCCTCAACGACGAACAGCTGGATTGTGTGGACCAGTTGCGTGAGGCCTGCCGCGCTGCACTGTCCGATTCCAAGGGGGACGGCAGCCAAACGGCCGACGGCGGGCGGCAGCTCGCGCGCTCACGCCTGATGCTGATCCTCGAACTGTGCGAGCGGCTGATCGTGGCCCGTGAAAACCGCGAAGTGGTGTGGTTTTCGCGCGCAAGTTCCTTCGATCCGCAACAGGGCTATGCGCAGCCCGACGAGTCTGCGCCGGTCCTGGTCAACATCGCGCCGCTTAGCGTTGCCGGCAAGCTCCGCGAAGGGCTGTTCGCCGGCCACACGGTTGTCCTGACGTCGGCAACCCTGGCCATCGGCTCAGCCTTTGAACCGACCGCCGGCGGCTTGGGACTGGTGGGGGAGGGCGCGCCCAGCTGGAGCGGGATCGATGTCGGATCGCCCTTTGACTATCCCAAACAGGGGATCCTCTATGTCGCAGGGCACCTCCCCAAGCCAGGCCGCGGGGCGTCGCCGGAGGCCCTCGATGAACTTGAGGCGCTGATCCGCGCGTCCGGCGGCGGCGCCCTGTGTCTGTTTTCGTCCCGTCGAGCCGCCGAGGAGGCCGCTGAAGCGATGCGTCCCCGGCTTGGCCTCAGCATTCTCTGCCAGGGCGACTCCACCATGACGGCCCTCGTGAAGCAGTTCGCGGACGAGCCCGATACCTGCCTGTTCGGCACCATGTCCCTGTGGCAGGGTGTTGATGTTCCCGGTGGATCATGCCGGCTGGTGGTGATCGACCGCATTCCGTTCCCACGGCCGGATGACCCGCTGATGACGGCACGGTCCCGCGCCGTTGCGCAGGCCGGCGGAAACGGCTTTATGGCGGTATCGGCGACCCAGGCGGCCATCCGCCTGGCCCAGGGCGCGGGAAGGCTGATCCGTTCCACCGGAGACAAAGGCGTGGTGGCCGTGCTTGATTCCCGGCTTGCTACAGAACGCTACGCCGGATTCCTCCGCGCCGCTCTGCCGCCGTTCTGGCCCACCACGGACCGCAAAACGGCGTTCGCCGCCCTGGAAAGGCTGGCCCGGAAGGGCGCCTGACTGCGCGCAGTCCTATAGCGACCGGAGGACCGAGACGACCTTGCCCATGATTGTGGCGTGATCGCCCAGGATGGGCTCGTACTGGGTGTTCTGCGGCAACAGCCACGTGTGGCCGTCGCGCTGGCGGAAGGTCTTGACGGTGGCTTCGTCGTCCAGCAGGGCCGCGACAATATCGCCGTTGGAGGCGTCTGCCTGCCGGCGGACCACTACCCAGTCGCCGTCGCAGATGGCAGCATCCACCATGGAGTCGCCGGCCACGCGCAGCATAAAGAGCTCGCCCTGGCCCACGAGCTGACGGGGCAGGGGCATCACATCTTCCACCACCTGGTCAGCAAGGATGGGCCCGCCGGCCGCGATCCGGCCCACCAACGGCACCATGGCGGTGTCCATGGCAGAGGGAAGTTCGGTGACCGTCCCGCCGATGCCGTGCAGGAGTGAGGGCTTGGTTGTCCCGTTCGACTTAGTGGACCCGCCGTCAAGCGTCAACGGCATCAGGACTTCCATGGCGCGCGGACGCTTGGGGTCCCGGCGCAAGTATCCCAGCTTCTCCAGCTGTGAGAGCTGGTGGGTCACGCTCGACAAACTCGCCAGGCCCACGGTGTCACCGATTTCACGCATCGACGGCGGATAGCCGTTGTCATTCACCGAGCGCTGGATGGTTTCAAGGATCTTCTTTTGGCGGGCGGTGAGCCCCTTGGGGGTTCGTGGGGGCTGGCGGCGCTGCGGTGTCGCCTTGCCCTCGGCGGCTGGTGCTGCCATTTTCGCCAATGCCTTTCGGTTGCCCGGCTCCGCTCCGGCCGCTGGTGCCTGGAACGCCCCGGGGCTGGTGTCGGAGTTGATTGTCAGACCCTGCTGATCAACTACAGAGGTGGTTGTTCTTTGATCCAAACGTAGGCCAGCCACAGGGCTTTTTCAAACATTTGTTCTAGCGAGTCTCGACAATATTCGTTGATAAGTGCTAAAAATGAAGAAGCAAAGTTCGAACATGTGTTCTACTCGTTGCTTGCGGATTCGAATATTCGAATTTATGGACGGCTCAGGCCGGTGCCGGCAAGTGGACGCGGAGGGCGCGCCGGGCAGCACAGTATGGTCCAGGAGGGCTCATTTCATGTCAGCTATATCTGCTTCGCAGGACTCGCGTCCGCAGTTAATTTCCGTGCAGGACCTCACTTCGCGGCAGTGGTCCGCACCCGTTTCGACGTCGGGTTCGGCGCCAAGGCAGCGCAGGGAACCGTTGCCGCCGCTGCGCCTGACCCGCAGGGGCCGGATTGTCCTCATCGGCATCCCGCTGGTGATCCTTGCCGCAATCCTGCTTTCCCTGGCTGGTTTCCTCAACGCCCCGGCAAGGGCCGCCGATTCTGCCGCCGACCTGTCACTAACGCCAACAGTCTCGGTCACGGTGCAGGCCGGCCAGTCACTCTGGGCGATTGCCAGTGCGGTGGCGCCCGAGCGTGATCCCCGTGATGTCATCGCGGATATTGCCCAGTTGAACAACCTTTCCGCCGGGGGCGTTGTCCCCGGACAGCAACTCTTCGTCCCCATCAGGTAAACAGCCTGCAGGCTCGGGCGTGTGCCGCCGCAGGCCGTCACATTTTCCGGCCGTCTGCTTCGGACCTAAACTGTTCAGGTGAATGACCAGCTAGAGCGTCTGAACAGACTTCCCCTCCGGACCAACCTCCGCGGACTGACCCCGTACGGTGCCCCGCAGCTGGATGTACCTATCCTGCTGAACGTCAACGAAAACACCCATGGCGTCCCGGCGGACGTACGTGCCGCGATCAGCGTGGCCGTGACGGAAGCCGCGGCGGGCCTCAACCGCTACCCGGACCGAGAATTCACCGAACTCCGGGAAGCGCTGGCCGAGTATCTCGGCCACGGTCTGGATGCGACCAACATCTGGGCGGCCAACGGCTCCAACGAGGTCCTCCAGCAGATTCTCCAGGCTTTCGGCGGGCCCGGGCGCGCGGCGCTGGGATTCCCGCCCACGTACTCCATGTACCCGCTCCTGGCCAGCGGCACGGACACCGGGTACCTCGTCGGGCAGCGGGCCGACGATTACGGACTCAGTGCCGAATCGGCCGCGTTGCAGGTCAAAGAGCTTCAGCCCAACATCGTTTTCCTCTGCTCGCCGAACAATCCCACCGGCACGGGCCTGGGCCTGGATGTTGTGGAGGCCGTGTACGAGGCCGGCGAGGCCAGCCAGACCATCGTCATCGTTGACGAGGCCTACCACGAGTTCGCCCACGACGGAACGCCCAGCGCCCTTACGTTGCTGCCCGGCCGGGAGCGCCTCATTGTGTCCCGCACCATGAGCAAGGCGTTCGCCCTCGCGGGCGCCCGCCTGGGCTACATGGCCGCCGCTCCTGAAGTCACGGACGCTCTGCGCCTGGTTCGGCTGCCGTACCACCTTTCGGCCATCACCCAGGCAACAGCCCTCGCCGCCCTGCAGCACCGCACTGCGCTGATGGCCGACGTCGAGGACATCAAGGAGCAGCGCGACCGCATCGTGTCCGAGCTGACGCGAATGGGACTCAAACCTGCCGCCTCCGATTCGAACTATGTCTTCTTCGGCGGCCTCGACAGCCCCCATGACGTCTGGCAGCGGCTGCTGGACGACGGCGTACTCATCCGCGACGTCGGCATCCCCGGCCACCTGCGTGTCACGGCGGGAACTGAGACGGAGACCACAGCCTTTCTGACGTCGCTGGAACGCATCCTGGCCAGCCAGGCCAGGCTGCCCGCCTAAACTTGAAGTATCGGCGCCGCCGCGCGCCGGCACATCTCCTTCGCTTTCGCACCACTGACTTCGCCTAAAGGACATATGACCATGAGCTTCACCGGATCGAACGCTGCCGCGCCCCGGACCGCACGCATGGAGCGTGCCACCAGTGAATCGTCAGTGCTCGTGGAGATTAACCTCGACGGCACGGGCGTTTCGGACATCGACACGTCTGTCCCGTTCTACGACCACATGCTGACGGCGCTCTGCAAGCACTCGCTCATTGACATGACGGTCAAAGCCACCGGTGACATCCACATTGACGTCCACCACACGGTGGAGGACGTCGCCATCACGTTCGGTGAAGTTCTGCGCACTGCCTTGGGAAACAAGGCCGGGATCCGCAGGTTCGGCGAGGCCACCGTGCCCCTCGACGAAGCCCTGGCGCACGCCGTCGTCGACGTCTCCGGCCGCCCCTACCTGGTGCACGGCGGAGAGCCTGCCGGGCAGGAGTACCACTTGATCGGCGGCCACTTCACGGGGTCATTGACCCGCCACGTCTTTGAGGCCATCACGCTTCATGCCGGCATCTGCCTCCACATGAACGTCATCGCGGGCCGCGACCCGCACCACATTGTGGAAGCGCAGTTCAAGGCCTTCGCCCGCGCCCTGCGTGCTGCGGTCGAGCCCGATCCCCGCGTGGAGGGAATCCCCTCCACCAAGGGTGCCCTGTGAGCGGCCAAATTCTCCGGGACGGCGCCGTCATTGATCCGGCCACCGGCAAGAAGCCTGTGTCGCCCGAAGGCAAGCCCACGGTCACTGTCCTGGATTACGGTTCGGGAAACGTCCGGTCCGCCGTGCGCGCCCTGGAGCGGGCAGGAGCCGAGGTCATCCTCAGCTCCAAGCCGGCGGACGTGCTTAATGCCGACGGCTTGGTAGTACCCGGGGTCGGCGCGTTCGAGACTGTGATGCGCGAGCTCAAGGCCGTGGACGGCATCCGGCTGATCGGCCGGCGCGTGGCCGGGGGCAGGCCGGTCCTGGCAATCTGCGTGGGCCTGCAGGTCCTGTTCGAGGCCGGGGTGGAGCACGGGACAGAAGCTGAAGGCATGGGGGAGTGGCCGGGCAAGGTGGAACTCCTTCCCGCCGAGGTGGTGCCACACATGGGCTGGAACACGGTTGACGTTCCGGAAGGATCCAAACTCTTCGCCGGCGTCGCGGACCAGCGCTTCTACTTCGTTCACTCCTATGGTGTCCAGGACTGGAACTTCGACGTGATCCAGCCGCGGATGACTGCGCCCCTGGTGACCTGGTCAGAGCATGGCGCGCGCTTTATTGCCGCAGTGGAGAACGGACCGCTCTGCGCTACCCAATTCCACCCGGAAAAATCCGGCGACGCCGGTGCACGGCTGCTGCGCAACTGGGTGGACGGCCTTCGCAAGCCAGCTGCCACGGACGCCGCCTAGATGTGGTCGATTGTCCTGATGGGCCTGGCTGGCCTCTTGGTGGGCGGCGCACTGTCCTTCAGGCAGCAGCACAAACCGCTCTGGACCCAGGTGGGCTTCTACGTCCTGGCCGGGATGGCGCTGCTGGCCGCCTACCTCCTGACGCTTCCTGGAACATAGCTCACACATTCAACAGTTCCGCTTCCACGAGCAACCCAACACCCAAGAGGATTTGAGATGACCACCGCAACTGATCTGCCGGTTCTTGAACTGCTGCCCGCCGTCGACGTCGTAAACGGACAGGCCGTGCGGCTGGTCCAGGGGGAGGCCGGTAGCGAGACGAGCTACGGCACACCGCTGGAGGCAGCCCTCAACTGGCAGGAGCAGGGCGCCGAATGGGTGCACCTGGTGGACCTTGACGCCGCGTTCGGCCGGGGGTCGAACGCCGAGCTGCTCCGTGAAGTGGTGGGCCGGCTCGACATCAAGGTGGAGCTCTCCGGCGGACTCCGGGACGACGAATCCCTCGAGGCGGCGCTGGCCCTTGGCGTGGCCCGCGTTAACCTCGGCACGGCGGCGCTGGAGAACCCCGAGTGGACCCGCAGTGCCATCGACCGCTTTGGCGACAGGATCGCCGTCGGCCTCGACGTCCGCGGAACCACCCTGGCAGGCCGCGGCTGGACCAAAGAAGGCGGCGACCTCTGGGAGGTCCTGGGCCGGCTCGAAGAAGCCGGGTGCTCCCGGTACGTTGTCACTGACGTTACGAAAGACGGCACACTGCAGGGCCCCAACGTTGAACTCCTGCGCCAGATGGTGGAGAAGACCGGCAAGCCGGTGGTCGCCTCCGGCGGCATCTCCAGCCTGGACGACTTGAAAGTGCTGCGCTCCCTGGTGCCGCTGGGCGTGGAAGGCGCGATTGTTGGCAAGGCGCTGTACGCCGGTGCCTTCACGCTCCCCGAAGCCCTCGACGTCGCCGGCCGCCGCTAGGCAGTTTCCGTGGACAGCACGCACAACGCCGATCCGGCTGCGGAATCGCCGCCGCCGCGCCATCTGCCCGGACACATTGCGGCGGCTTTGGCGGGCGCGGGCGGCCGTACTGACTCGGCCGGCCAGCCGTGGGAAGGCCGGAGCCTCGCCGGGGACGACGGCAGGATCCATAATTTCGAGGACGACGACGGAACGGCCGACGCCGGCTACCTCGCCGCCGTTGCGGCCCTGGTTGACGGCAACGGCGACGAAGCGGCTGTGGTGGCCTCGCTGGCCACCGCCCGCGTCTTTATCCCGATCATCGCCCAGCTCGGCGAGGAAGCGGCCGGCGTCGACGGCCTGACGTCGGACAAGCAGGCGGACATGGCGCTGGTCACCCTGAAGGCCGCCGACGGCCGGACGGCCATGCCGGCCTTTACCTCGGCCGAGGCCTTGGCTGCCTGGCATCCCGAAGCCCGGCCGGTGGCGGTATACGCCGCCCGGGCTGCCCTCTCAGCCGTGGCCGAGGGGGCCGAGTTACTGGTGTTCGATCCAGGCTCGGAGCTCACGTTCGTGGTCCGGCGGCCCGCCGTTTGGGCGCTGGCCCAGCAACGGGAGTGGATCCCTTCCTACACAGATGCGGCGTTGGCAGCCGAGATGGCGGAGGCAACGGCCGCCTTCCCTGCGGTGCGCAAGCTTGCCCTCCTCCCGGGTTCCGGCGTCGCCGTCCTCTCCGGTAGGGGTGCCAGGCTCTCCGGGGGCGGTGCCGGGCCGGAACTTCAGGTGCTGCTCCACCTTGAGGATGGGTTGGACGCTCCGGCAGTCCAGGAGCTGGTGTCCGGCCTCCAACAGGCATGGTCCCGGAATGTATTGTTTGGAGAGCGTGTTGACTCGATCGAAATCAAGTTGCGGCGCGCAGCACAATAGCTGACGGTTGGCGCGGAGATCCCGGGCTGCCGCGGGCAGACCCAAAGGATTTTCCGTGAACTTCGCTCTTTACCGGGAGCTGCTGGCCCACCGGCCCATCCGGCGGCTGCTGCTGGTCGGCATGATCGCCCGCATCCCCCACTCCGCGGCAGGCCTGCTGCTGACCTTGCATATCGTCCTGACCCTGGACCAGGGGTACGCAGCAGCCGGCGCCGCAGCGGCTGTTATGACCATCGGCATTGCCGTTGGCGCACCTTGGCGCGGCAGGCGCGTGGACACTGTTGGCCTGCGCCGGGCGCTGATTCCGTCAGTGGTGTCAGAGGTCCTCATTTGGTCCATGGTGCCGCACGTATCCTACCAGTGGCTGCTTCCGCTGGTGTTCGTCGGCGGCCTGCTGACGTTGCCGATCTTCAGTGTGATCCGCCAGTCCCTGGGCGTCCTCGCGGACGGCGACCAGCGGCGGACCGCTTTTGCGCTGGACTCGATCGCCACGGAGATGGTGTTTATGATCGGGCCTGCCGCCGGAGCCGTTGTGGCCACCAGCGGCTTCACCGTTCTGGGGCTCACCGTGGTGGGCGTTTCGACGTCACTGGCCGGATTGTTCCTCATGTGGTTCAACCCGCCCACCCGAAGTGCCTCGCAGACTGAGGAGTGCCAGGCCGACCAGCGCCACGCCGCGGCAGTGGCTGTGGTTTCCGCCGCACCGGCACACCTCCAGGAAGCGGCGGCAGACCTCGTCCCGGCCGGGGCAGAACGCACCCGCAGCGGGCCGGCGGGGCTGCGCGGCAAGGTGGCCCACAACTTCGCATGGCTCACGGCCACCGTAGCGGCGGTATTCGCCGTGGCGGCTGGAACCGGCATGGTGCTCAGCGGCACGGACGTTGGCATTGTTGCTGCCTTGGAAACAGGCGGGCACCAGGGCGAAATCGGCATTGTGTTCCTCTTTTGGTGCGCCGCATCGGTGGTGGGCGGACTGGTGTACGGGGCCATGCACCGTCCAGTTTCGCCGATCCTGCTGCTGCTGGGGATGGCGGCCCTGACTATCCCGATGGGTTTCGCCCAGGACACCTGGACGCTGGCCTTCGTCTCGATCCTTCCGGGCCTGTTGTGCGCCCCCGTCCTGTCGGCCGCCTCCGAACATGTGGCAGACCTGGTGGCGGAGGACCGCCGCGGCGAGGCGATGGGCTGGTACGGCTCTGCGCTGACTGCCGGGGTGGCGCTCGGGGCGCCCCTTGCCGGGATTTTCATCGATGGGATGGGACCATCCGGCGGATTTGTCTCCGTGGGCGTGGCCGGAGTTCTGCTCTGCCTGGTGGGACTACTGCTCCAGGCCCACCGACGCCGCCGCGCTGCCGTCTGACGCCGGCCTCCGGAGTTATTATCCAGATATTTCGCCTTTCCAGGTGCGGAAGTCCCGTTATCTGGACAAGAACAAAGTGGAACACGACGGCGGCGGAGGGTCCGTGTGGACCGTCCGCCGCCGTCGTCGTACTTTGTGAAGTTCTTGCTGGTTGGTTCTAGTTGACGGCGCCCGTGTACTTTTCGCCCGGGCCCTTGCCCGGGGCGTCCGGAATGAGGGACTCCTCGCGGAACGCGAGCTGCAGGGAACGCAGGCCATCGCGCAACGGGCCGGCGTGCTGGGATCCGATTTCGGGGGCCGCTGAAGTCACGAGTCCGGCAAGGGCGGTGATGAGCTTGCGGGCCTCGTCCAGATCCTTGAGTTCCTCTGCATTGTCCTCGGCGGCGAGGCCCAGCTTGACCGCTGCCGCGCTCATCAGGTGCACGGCGGCGGTGGTGATGACCTCGATGGCCGGCACCTCCGAGATATCACGGATTTGCTGGGTCACGTCAGCCTTGGCGTCCGAGGCCTCGAAAACGTGTGAATTACTGTCTGGGGTGCTCATACTGGTAAGCTTGTCACAGACCGACTGGATGTCGTTATTTTTCTGTGGAAGGTCCCACCAACGCTTAGCTGCGTTAGGCGGGATTTGTTCTGTAGAATGACATGCAGTTTGCAAGCGGAGTACTCTCCCACCCGCGTCAGCCGTTTTCCCACCGGAAGCAATTCCGCCAGGAACCAAGGTTGCCGGGTACCGGTCGGACAGTTCCATCAGGCGTTGAGCCTGGGGAAGTGCGCACAGCCTTTACGAAGGATCGTGCATCCGACCTTCGAGGCCTTCGATTGCTCCGGCAATTGGGGGCCTTCTCTATTTGCCGGTGGAATGCCACATCAATCACAGGAGCTTTAACATTAGCGAGCCAAGAATCAATGAGCGTATCCGCGTCCCCGAGGTGCGGCTGGTCGGTCCTGCAGGTGAACAAGTAGGAATCGTCCGTATTGACGATGCCCTGCGTTTGGCTGCCGAGTCCGATCTTGATCTCGTTGAAGTTGCACCGCAGGCCAAGCCTCCGGTGTGCAAGCTGATGGACTTCGGCAAGTACAAGTACGAGGCCGCCGTCAAGGCACGTGAAGCACGGAAGAACCAGACCAACACTGTTCTGAAGGAAATCCGCTTCCGCCTCAAGATTGACACCCACGACTACGAGACCAAGCGCGGCCATGCACTGCGCTTCCTCGGTGCCGGTGACAAGGTCAAGGCCATGATCCAGTTCCGCGGCCGTGAGCAGCAGCGTCCGGAAATGGGCATCCGCCTGCTCCAGCGCTTCGCTGACGATGTCGCCGAAGTGGGCGTTGTCGAGTCCAGCCCCCGTATCGATGGCCGCAACATGGTCATGGTTGTGGGCCCGCTGAAGAACAAGGCCGAAGCCAAGGCTGAGGCACGCCGCGCATCACAGCGTGCAGAGGCCAAGGCGCAGAACGAAGCGAAAGCTACGGGTGGCGGCCGCATCGACGTCTCCGGCGACGACCAGGCACCGCTCACGCAGTCGCTGGCTGACCTTCTTCCGGAAGGTTTCGCCATCACCACGGTGCCGGAAACCGAAGCTCCGGCACAGTCTGAAGCACCTGCTGAAGCCGCTCCGGAAGCCGAAGCCCCTGTCAAGGAAGCGCCGGCGAAGGAAGCTCCCGTCAAGGAAGCCGCCGCGAAGGAAGCTCCTGCAAAGGAAACCGCCGCCAAGGCAGCACCCGTGAAGGAAGCCGCCGTCCAGGAGGCGCCCAAGCAGGCTGCCCCGAGGGCCGCTGCTCCCAAGCGTGAGGCTCCCAAGGCAGCCCCGGCACCCGTCAAGGCTCCTGTCGCTGCCAAGCCCGCCGAAGTTGCGGCTCCGGCAGCTCCGAGGCCGCCGGTGCCGATGCCTAAGCCGATCGCCCGGCCGGCAGCGCCGAAGCCTGCTGCAAGGCCTGCCCCCAAGGCAGCTCCGAAGCCGGCTGGCAAGAAGACTACCTAGTTCAAAGCTGCGGGAGGTTATCCTCCTGCAGTACGCAACCAGCATGCCGCCTGCAGGGGCGGCTGCTCGAAAGAACTGCAGACAATGTCTGTGGACACGTAAGGAGATCGGTTCCCATGCCGAAGATGAAGACCCACAGCGGTGCTAAGAAGCGCTTCAAGCTGACCGGCAGCGGCAAGCTGCGCCGCCAGCAGGCCAACCGCCGCCACTACCTTGAGCACAAGTCCTCCAGGCTGACTCGTCGCCTGGCCGGCGACAAGATCGTCTTCAAGGGTGACGCTAAGGTCATCCGGAAGATGCTCGGCATCTAAGTTCCAAGTTCTCTGACTGATGCCACCTGGCAGCAGTCAACTACCAAAAAGGCTTCTCAGGCCAGCCGGTTGTTCCGGCAGTAGATGCTTGGGATCAGAATTTTCGAAGGAGTACGCACGTGGCACGTGTGAAGAGGGCGGTCAACGCCCACAAGAAGCGCCGGGTTATCCTTGAACGCGCAAAGGGCTACCGTGGACAGCGTTCACGCCTGTACCGCAAGGCAAAAGAGCAGCTGCTGCACTCGTTTGTGTACAGCTACGGCGACCGCAAGAAGAAGAAGGGCGACTTCCGCCGCCTGTGGATCCAGCGCATCAATGCTGCATCCCGCGCCAACGGCCTGACTTACAACCGCCTGATCCAGGGCCTGAAGGCCGCTGAGGTTGAGGTTGACCGCCGTATGCTTGCTGAGCTGGCCGTTTCGGATGCGAACGCATTCGCCGCGCTGGTGAAGATCGCCAAGGGTTCCCTGCCTGCCGACACGTCCGCTCCGGCCGTCGAAGCCGCAGCCCCCAAGGCTGCCAAGGCACCCAAGGCACCCAAGGCACCCAAGGCCAAGGCTGCAAAGCCTGCCGCTGACGTGGCTGCCAAGTAGCACCCACGCCAGTTCGGGGACTGGTGGCTGAAGCCACTAAGGTTCTTATATGAACGAAACCGGGCGCCCGCAAGACTTTCCACTCTCCAACCCCCGAGCTGATCGGGTGAGGAAGGTGGCACAGCTTGCCGGGCGCCCGGCCCGTTTAAAGCGCAGCGAGTTTCTGGCGGAGGGTCCCCAAGCTGTCCGTGAGGCCCTCACGCTGCACCAGAAAAGGATTGCAGCGGGCGAGCCCGGCGTCGTCTATGAGGTGTACGCGAGCGAGGCCTGCCTCGACCGGCACCCGGACCTGGAGGCTCTCGCGGAGGGTATTGACGCATACCTCACTACCGATGAAGTGCTGGCCGCGATGGCGGACACGGTTACCCCGCAGGGCATTCTTGCGGTCTGCGGTTTCCTGGACGTCAGCCTTGAGCAGGTCCTCGACGCCGGCCCTCGGCTGCTTGCAGTGCTGTGTCAGGTCCGGGACCCCGGCAACGCCGGCACTGTACTCCGGGCTGCTGACGCGGCCGGGGCGGACGCCGTCATCCTGACCTCGTCCAGCGTTGACATCTATAACCCCAAGGCCGTCCGTTCCACCGCCGGTTCCCTGTTCCATCTACCCGTGGTCCTGGGTGCCGATATCGCGGAAGTGGCAGCCGCCTGCCGTGCGCGGGGGATTGGCATACTGGCCGCCGACGGTGACGGCGACGTCAACCTGGATACGCTCCAGGACGAAAACGCCGCCCGCCGGATCGCAGGCCCCGGCGTCGAATCGCTGTTTGCCCTGGAGGGTCCCACTGCGTGGCTGTTCGGAAACGAAGCGCAGGGGCTCGCCGAAGATGAACTGGCCTTGGCAGATCACCGGGTGGCGGTGCCGGTATACGGTGCCGCCGAAAGCTTGAACCTCGGCACGGCGGCAACGGTGTGCCTCTACGCCAGTGCCCGGTCCCAGAAAGCGTGACTGAAGACGTGACTTAAAAGGCAGGGCCCCGGAAGTTTCTCCGGGGCCCTTGCTGTATGAACCAGATGAGGTACTTGCTGTATGAACCAGATGAGGTAGGGGTATCAGGGCGCCCGTGTGCTCTTGCTGCGTCCTGTGATGGCGCCGTAGACGCCGGCAACTACCAGGCCGCCTACGATGGCCAGGATCCAGGTACCCAGATCAAAGAAGGCAAGGTCACCCTTGCCGAACAGGAGGCTGCCAATCCAGCCGCCTACAATTGCGCCGACAACGCCGAGCACGAGACTCGTCACCCAGCCGCCGCCGACTTTGCCCGGCATAACGGCTTTAACGATGGCCCCTACGATGAGGCCGAGAATAATCCAAGCAAGAAAACCCATGTCTCCTCCTTCATATTCGTCGGGATTAAACGTCCCGATTAGTGTTCAAGCTAACACACCGCCCCTCTGATGTCAGCAGGCTTAGTGCATGTCAGAAGTGCGTCTTCTGCACCCGAAAAGGTACGGTATTCGTGGGCGGAGCCCACTGCGGCGCCGCGAATATCCCTGCTGTTCTTGAAACCTGTGAAGAGGAGAAGCCTCCGTGGCTGCAAATGGCGGTACCAAGGCGATCGTCGCGGCCCTAGCCGCAAACCTGACCATCGCCGTCCTGAAATTCGTGGCCTTTTTTCTGACGGCTTCCTCGTCGATGCTGGCCGAAGCCATCCACTCGATTGCCGACTCCGGCAATCAACTGCTGCTCCTGATCGGCGGCAAGCGCGCCCGGAAGGCAGCCAGCCCGGAGCACCCGTTCGGGTATGGCCGTGAACGCTACATTTACGCCTTTATCGTCTCGATCGTGCTGTTCAGCGTGGGCGGGCTTTTTGCACTGTTCGAAGCGTGGGAGAAGCTGCAGCACCCGCACGCCATCGAAGGGGACTTCTGGTGGGTTCCACTGGCGGTGCTGATCGGCGCCATTGTTGCTGAGTCCTTCTCGTTCCGGACGGCCATCATCGAATCCAACCACGTCCGCGGCAAGCAGGGCTGGGTGAGCTTTGTGCGCACGGCCAAGCAGCCGGAACTGCCCGTCATCCTGCTGGAAGACCTCGGGGCGCTTCTTGGCCTTGTGTTCGCGCTCGTGGGTGTGAGCATGACCCTCGTGACCGGCAACGGGATCTGGGACGCCGCGGGTACCGGCATGATCGGCCTGCTGCTCGTGGCCATCGCCGTGGTGCTGGCTGTCGAAACCAAGTCCCTGCTGCTGGGCGAGTCCGCCACCCGGGATGACGTGGCCCGCATCAGTGAGGCCATCGAGGCCGGGGGACACAACCGGATCATCCACCTCAAGACCCTTCACCTCGGACCGGAGGAGCTGCTGGTGGCCGCCAAGATCTCCGTGGGTGCCGCAGAAACCGGCCGGGACATCGCCGCCGCGATTGACGGTGCCGAGTCCCGAATCCGCACGGCCGTTCCGATGGCCCGGGTGATCTACCTCGAACCGGATCTGCACCGCGAGGACAGTCGCACGGACGAGGTCTCAGGCGCCGGTCAGGTTCCCAGCGCCGGCCAGACAGCCGCTGATGCCGGGGCTCGGGACCCGCAGGCCTGACGTTCCTTCCTCAGCGCACCGAATGCTTCGGTGAAGCCGCTGCCCGCCCGTTCCCAGGATCAGGCGGCCAGCGGCTTTTTGCGTTCCAGTACGCCGCTGGTCACCGCGATGCCAAAGCCCAGGACTGCCAACCCGGCGCCCACGAGCGCGGGTGCCACGAAGCCCCAGCCCCAGGCGATCACTAGGCCGCCCAGGAAGGCGCCCAGGGCATTGGCAACGTTAAGCGCGGCGTGGTTGAGCGAAGAAGCCAGGGAGGGGGCGTCCGGCGACGCATCCAACAAACGGGTCTGCAGGGCCGGGATCAGCATGGAGCCGGACGCTCCCACCACAAAGACCATCACCAGGGCCGACCAGGGCCAGTGCACAGCCACCGCGTAGACCACCAGCGCGACGGCGATCCCGGGCAGGACCCAGTACAGCGTCCCCATCACTGACTTGTCGGCCAGCCTGCCGCCGACGACTGTTCCGGCCACCATGCCCAGTCCGTAGAGGGCCACCACAATGGGCAACAGCGATCCCGGAATCCCGGCCACCAGGGTCATGGTGTGCGCAATGTAGGTGTAGGTCGCGAAGAAGCCACCAAAACCCACGATGCCGATCAGGATGGCCAGCCACACCTGGAGCCGTTTGAGCGCACCGAGTTCGCGGCGGATGCTCGCGTCAGGATGGGGGGCCTGGTACGGGACATAGCGCCACAGCAGCACCAGTGTCAGCAAGCCAATGCCTCCCACGAGGAGGAACAGCAGCCGCCAGCCGAAGGTCTGGCCCACCCAGGTGGCCGCGGGCACACCGATGACGTTCGAAACGGAGAGGCCCGCCATCACCATGGAGATGGCCCAACCCCGACGCGTGGGGGAAACCAGGGAGGCGGCGATCACAGCCGCGACCCCGAAGAATGCACCGTGCGGCAGTCCGGCCGCAAACCGGGAAACCAGCATGCTCCCGTAATCGGGAGCAACATAGGACGTCAGGTTGGCCAGCGTGAAGAACAGCATGAGGCCCAGTGCGAGGTATTTGCGTGGCAGTTTGGCACCGACTGCGGCGAGCAGCGGCGCGCCCACCACAACCCCGAGGGCGTAGGCGGAAATGAGGTGTCCGGCCTCCGGGGTGCTGATGCCGAGTCCTTGTTCCACCTCTTTCAGCAGGCCCATCATGGTGAACTCCGTGACGCCGATTCCGACGCCGCCCATTGCCAGCGCAAAGATCGCCGCGCCAACATGCGGAGTCTTCGCCTTGGACGCGGTGGAGGTTTGGACGACGCTGCTCATGTGCCTGCTTTTCAAAGGGGATGTTGGGGGAAGGCCCGTAAACCATTCTCCCTCATAGACTGGGGCGGTGAGTGGACTGATACAGGTAGTTGGCGGAGCAATAGTGGACTCGTTGGCGAACCCCGCCCGCATGCTGGTGGCCAGGCGGACTGCTCCCGAGCAGTTCGCTGGGCTCTGGGAATTTCCCGGCGGGAAAGTGGACGCCGGTGAGGAATGCGAGGCCGCGTTGCACCGGGAACTCAGGGAAGAACTGGGCGTAGAGGTCCGTCTGGGGCCGGAACTCCACTCCGGGACGGCAGCTGGCTGGCGGCTGAACGAGCGGGCCAGCATGCGGGTGTGGTTCGCGGAGATTTCCGACGGCGATCCCCAGCCGCTCGAAGACCATGACCAGCTGAGATGGATCAGCACCACGAATCGTGATGAAGCTCTCAGTCTTCCGTGGATTCCCGCAGACTTCCCGATTGTCCGGGCACTTCTTGAATCACTGGGCACGCCTGTGGGATCAGCCCCCTTCGCTGAATTATAGGAGCTGCTAGTGGAAGGCAAGGACAGTGCCTACTACAACGTGCTGGCAGTCAAAGCCGAGATGAAGGACGATCCCCGGGTCCAGAAGCTCTACAAGATCCTGACCTCGCAGGACATGAAGGATTTCCTGCAGGAGAAGTACAAGGGCCTGGTCATTCCGGCCAGCTAGGAATCCGTCCCTAGAACAGGGTGGGCTGCTGACGTGGCCCGGCGGCGGCCGGTTGGGACTCCCCAGCCGGCCGTTCCTGTGTGCCGACGCCGGTAGACGGGATACTCCCCGCCGGATACTGGGCTTCCTCGCCACGGGGATCGTCTTCGAGGTCACGGTGGCTGAAGCCGTGGCCGCTGGTGAAGCCGTGCCGGTGCTTGAAATAGCGCACCTTTGCGGTGAGCCAGGTGCGGTATTCCTTGGACGCGTAGGACCCTGTGCCATAGAGGCGCCGGTAGCGGCCAGCCAGTTCCGGATGGTTCTTGGCAATCCACTGCATGAACCACTCGCGTGTTCCCGGCTTCAGGTAGAGGGCGCCCGCTGTGACGCCCGTGGCACCGGCTGCGGCCAACGAAGCGAACAGGGAATCGAGGGCTTCGTCACTGTCGGACAGCCACGGCAGGATAGGCATCGCCATAACACCGCAGGGGAGCCCGGCATCGCGTAAGCGGGAGACCAGCTTCAGCCTCGCCCGAGGCCCCGGCGTGCCTGGTTCCACGGCTTCCGAGAGCGCCTCATCCGTCATGGCCAGTGAAATACCCACCCCTACCGGCACCTGGGCGGCAGCCCGCTTCAGGAGCGGGATGTCCCGGGCGAGCAGCGTCCCCTTGGTGAGGATGGACAACGGCGTACCTGAGTCAGCCAGCGCCGTGATGATTCCCGGCATCAGCTGGTAGCGGCCCTCGGCCCGCTGGTAGGGGTCCGTGTTGGTGCCAAGCGCCACCTGGTGACGGCCCCAGGACGGTTTGGCCAACTCCTTCCGGAGGACCTCGGCCGCATTGACCTTGACCACCACCTGGCTGTCGAAATCCAGTCCGGCGTCAAAGTCGAGATACGTGTGGCTCTTGCGCGCAAAACAGTAAACACAGGCATGGCTGCAGCCGCGGTATGGGTTCACGGTCCACTCAAACGGCATCCGCGACCCGGCCACCACCTTATTGAGCACCGATTTGGCGGTGACCTCATGGAAGGTGATGCCGGCGAATTCGGGGGTGGTCACAGAACGGACCAACCCGGCAAGGGGAAGCAGGGCGGGTGATGGGCCACTTCCGAGGTCATCGGCGGGCCGGGGCATCAGCGCTTGTGCATCCCATCTCATGCCTTCCATTCGAATGTATGTTCGAACTTAAGTCAAGGACCGGGCGCCGCGGAAGTCCGCGCGCCGCGGGTTCGGCGCCGGCCTGGGGGAACCGTCAGTCCAGCAGTTCCCACACCACGGTGACGCTGGCGTTAATGCTCGCGTGGCCCGCCTCCACGCTGATGGCTTCGCTGGCGGCGGCGCGCTGGATCCGGGCCACCGGGATGGGCCCGGGCGCATCCGGGTGCTCGGCAACGGACATCACCGCGCCAAGCCGCGCGGACGCCAGGGATGCAAACTGTTCGGCTTTGGCTGAGGCATCCTGCCATGCAGCGTCCCGGGCGAGTGCGGCGACGGCTGACTCATCCGAGAAACCAAGTTCCAGTCCGTTCAGGCGCACGTCATCGCCGCCGGCGTCTACTGCGGCGGCAATAACGGCGGATGCCGCGCTGACCTGCCGCAGGCGCACGGTAAGCATGCTGGAGGTCACGTACCCCGTCACCTGCTGGCCCCCGCCGTCGCGCCAGACGAACTCCGGCCGGACGTTCAGTCCGGAGGTCCGGATGTCCGTGTCAGCCAGGCCGTGCCGGCGGAGCGCACCGGATACGGCTGCGGACGCTGTTCCTGCATCCGCATAGGCGGCGCCCACGCTGTCCCTCCGGCACTCGACGCCCACAGAAATCGTCAGTAAGTCAGGTGGCGCCTCCGCCGTCCCCGTTCCGGTCACGGTGATGGTCCTGTTGTTTGTCGTGGTGTTGGGTTCGCCCGTCATTGTCAGACCTCGATTCCGCCGGCCCCATGGGGCGCCGGCTTTGGTGTCCTGATGTCAACGTAACCGCCGGCTGCCAGGCCGGCCTGCCGCTCGAAGAAATTTGCCGTCGCCGGATTGCCCGTCCGGAGCTGCGACCAGCCGGCGGCCAGGAAATACAGCGGAAGGAAGGGCAACCCCAGGCAGTAGGCGTACTGGCTGCAGTGCTTTTCCTCATGCCCCAGGAGCGCCGGATTGGACGTCAGTTCTTCAGTCCGGATCCGGCAGATGACCACGTTGCCCAGGGTGAAGGCCCCCGCATACGGAATGCGCCACCGGTAGCCGGACGCTATGACCAGCCCGCGGGGGCCTTTGCTGACGGCGGTTCCCGCAGCCGCGGCAACGGCCAGGCCCAGCAGGGTAGTGCCGTTGGCCAGGTTGGCGAGCTGCCGTACCCGCTGCCCCGGCGTCAACAGCTGCGCGGCTGACAGGCTCTGCCCTTGTGTCATGAGGCCATGGTAGCCGGAGCCTTCACTTAGACTGGAGGATAGTGGCCGCCAGTTTGACCGGTGTGCCCTGACCTGGTCATCGAGTGCGTTCACCTTGGGTGAATCCACAACATGACCTGCCAGTGACGGATGCGCTGCCGGGAAACCGCGCACGGCTGCACCCCTCACCGGCAGCCCCGACTCGTAGCTAAGAACAGTAGATGACTGAAACTTTGCCGGGCGCCGCCATCCCGAACCCTACGGATGAAGCCGCCATCACTGCAGCTGTAGACCAGGCCATCGCCGCCATTGCCGGCGCAGGCACCCTTGACGAACTCAAGGCGGTGAGGCTGGCGCACACCGGTGAGAAGTCACCGCTCAGCCTGGCCAACCGGGAGATCGGCGGACTGCCGAAAGACCAGAAAGCCGTAGCCGGCAAACTCATGGGTTCGTCCCGGGGCCGGGTCAACAAGGCGCTCGCGGACCGCACCGCCGAGCTGGAAGCACAAAACGACGCCCGGATCCTGCTGGAAGAGACGGTGGACGTCACTGCCGCACCCCGCCGTCGTCGGGCAGGAGCGCGTCACCCGCTCTCCACGCTGCAGGACCGCGTGGCGGACATCTTTGTGGGCATGGGCTGGGAAATCGCCGAAGGCCCCGAGGTGGAATCCGAATGGTTCAACTTCGACGCCCTGAACTTCAAGCCGGACCACCCCGCCCGCGAAATGCAGGACACGTTTTTCGTGGAGCCGCCGGAGGCCCACCTGGTGATGCGTACGCACACCTCCCCGGTGCAGGTCCGGTCCATGCTGGAACGCGAACTGCCCATCTACGTCCTCTGCCCCGGCAAGGTGTTCCGCACCGATGAACTGGACGCGACGCACACCCCGGTGTTCCACCAGTTCGAGGGCCTGGCCATCGACAAGAACTTGAGCATGGCCGACCTCCTGGGCACGCTGGAGCACTTCACCCGACAGTTGTTCGGCGACGAGGCGTCCGTCCGGCTGCGCCCGAACTACTTCCCCTTCACCGAACCCTCCGCGGAACTGGACATCTGGCACCCGGGCGCCAAGGGCGGCCCGCGCTGGATCGAATGGGGCGGCTGCGGCATGATCAACCCCAACGTCCTCCGCGCCGCGGGCATCGACCCGGATATCTACTCCGGTTTCGCATTTGGCATGGGCATCGAGCGCGCGCTCATGTTCCGCAATGACGTCGGCGACATGCGCGACATGATCGAAGGCGATGTACGTTTCAGCGAGCACTTCGGGATGGAGATCTAACAGTGCGTATCCCACTTTCCTGGCTGCGTGAATTCGCAGCAGTACCGGCCGGAGCAACGGCCGAAGACCTGATGGCCGAACTGGTCAAGGTTGGCTTTGAAGAGGAAGCGGTCCACCGCCCCACGGACACCCTGCAGGGCCCGATTGTGGTGGGCCAGGTCCTGAGCATCGTCAAGGAACCCCAGACCAACGGCAAAACCATCAACTGGTGCCAGGTCCGGGTTGTCCCCGAAGGCCAGGAACAGACCCTCACTGGAGACGGCATCGACCCGTCCGGGGTGCAGGGCATCATCTGCGGCGCTCACAACTTCGTTGAAGGCGACAAGGTAGTTGTCACTCTGCCGGGGGCGGTGCTGCCCGGCGACTTCCACATCTCCGCCCGGAAGACATACGGCCACCTCTCCGCCGGCATGATCGCCTCCGTGCGTGAGCTTGGCATCGGCGAGGACCACGACGGCATCCTGGTGCTGTCCCGGATCGGGCTCGATCCCGAAATCGGCACGGATGCCATGGAACTGCTGGGCCTCTATGACCAGGCAGCCGAGATCAACGTGACCCCGGACCGCGGCTACGCGTTCTCCATCCGTGGTGTGGCCCGCGAATATGCGCACGCAACCGGCACGGGGTTCACGGACCCCGCGTCAAAGGTCCAGGCCCCGGCGGAACTTTCCGGCGGCTACGGCGTCAAGCTCAACGACGACGCGCCCATCTACGGCAAACCCGGCTGCGACCGTTTTGTGGCCCGCACCGTCCGGGGCGTCGACGCCACCAATCCGACGCCGCCGTGGATGACCTCAAGGCTCCGGCTTGCCGGGATCCGCTCCATCTCCCTGCCCGTGGACATCTCCAACTACGTGATGCTCGAGCTTGGCCAGCCCACGCACTGCTATGACCTGGACAAACTGTCCGGCGACATCGTGGTCCGCCGGGCCGTGGCGGGGGAGAAGATCACCACCCTGGACGACAAGGAGCGCACGCTCGACGTCGAGGACCTCCTCATCACCGACGGATCCGGCGCGATCGGCATTGCCGGCGTGATGGGCGGCGCAGCTACCGAGGTGAGCGATTCGACGTCGAACGTCCTGGTGGAAGCTGCACACTTCGACGAGGTGTCCATTGGCCGTTCCCGCCGCCGGCACAAGCTGCCGTCCGAGGCGTCCAAGCGCTTCGAGCGCGGCGTCGACTGGCACGTTGCGGACATCGCTGCCCAGCGTGTTGTTGACCTCCTGGTGGACCTCGCCGGCGGGGTTGCTGACGAGGCGGGGACCGACGTCGGGACCGCACCGGATGCCGTGACCATCGCGCTGCCGGAAGCCTTCGCCGCCCAGCGGATCGGCATCGATTTCACCGAAGAACAGATCACCACCTCGCTGGTGGACCTCGGCGCCGTGGTGGAAAAAGCCGACGGCGGCTGGACCGTTACCGCCCCCAGCTGGCGCAACGACCTGGAAACCAAGGAAGACCTCACCGAGGAAATCGCGCGGCTGGTGGGCTACGACAACATCCCCGCCACCCTTCCGGTGGCCCCTCCGGGACGTGGCCTGACCCGCGTGCAGCAGCAGCGACGTCGGCTCATCCAGTCACTGGCCGACGCCGGTCTGACCGAAGTCCTGGCCTACCCGTTCGTCTCCAAGGCGGCCAACGACACGTTCGGCGTCGCCGAGCAGGGTGCGGCCCGGAGCGCGGTCAAGCTGGCGAACCCGATCAGCGAGGAACACGGCTTCCTGCGCACGTCCATCCTCCCCGGGCTGATCGAGGTGGCCAAGCGGAACTACTCCCGCGGGTTCCGCGACCTGGCGCTCTTCGAGTCGGGCCTCGTTTTCCTGCCGGGCGAGACCTTGGGTACGCCGTCCATCCCGCCGCTGGGCGTCAAGCCTTCCGACGAGGTACTGGATGCACTGTACGACGGCGTTCCGGACCAGCCGCTGCACGTAGCCGCTGTCCTCACCGGCCACGATTCACCCGCTGCCGCCGGCCACACGCCGCGCTTGTGGGACTGGTCCGACGCACTTGACATTGCCCGGCTCGCCGGGGATGTCCTGGGTGTGGAGGTTGTGGTCAGCCAGGGTGCGCACCAGGCGTTCCACCCGGGCCGTGCCGCGCAGCTCTCGCTGCGGACCGGTGAAGTAGTGGGTTACGCCGGCGAGCTGCACCCGAAGCTCCTGGCCGCGCACGACATGCCTGCCCGTTCGGTGGCGCTGGAGTTCAACGCGGATGCGCTGTTCGAGGCAGCTGCGGATGTGATTGTGGCCCGCCACATCTCCACGTTCCCGGTGGCCACCCAGGACGTTGCCCTGGTGGTGCCGCAGGAGATTCCCGCGGACCAGGTCCTCGAAGCGCTCCGCGAAGGCGCCGGCGAGCTTCTGGAGGACGTGGCGCTGTTCGACGTCTACGCCGGCAAGGGTATTGAAGAAGGCAAGAAATCGCTCGCCTTCGGCCTGCGTTTCCGGGCAACGGACCGGACGCTGACAGCCGATGAGGCCTCGGCTGCGCGCGAAAGCGCGGTTGCCCTGGCCGCAGAGCGCTTCGGCGCCGTCCAGCGCTAAACGCGGATCCGGATGACAGGGCTGGTGGGGGCGGGGCCGGTGGCGCCGGTGCCGGTCCTGCGTTCCTGCCCTCCCGGCGTATCCGGAGGGCAGGACCCGACGGCGGGCCACCAGTCAATAGGGCTGGGGCCCGCCGAGCTGGCCCGTGCAGCTGCCCTGGCACCCGGCCCGCGCGCCGTTTTTGTCGCTGGCCGGCGTGCCCTGCGAAGGTTCGCAGCAGAACTGCTGGACGTCCCGGCGTCGAACCTCACCACTCACTTCAACTGCCCCCGGTGCGGCTCCGGCCCCGAGCTATCGCACGGCAGGCCGGGCTATACGCTCAGGGGAGAGCCGGTGCCGCTCGCGCTGAGCCTGTCCCGGAGTTCCGGGTGGATCCTGGTGGGCGCCGTGGTGGATCCACGGGCCGGAGTCACGATGGGCCTGGACCTGGCGGACCCGTCCGGCACTGCCTTTGAGGGGTTCGACGGCGTGGCCCTCACCGCCGCGGAGCGCGCGGCCCTAACCGGGCTGGCCGGGCCTCTGCTACTGCAGGAGCGGGCAAGGCTCTGGGCGCGCAAGGAAGCCTGGCTCAAGATGACGGGCGACGGTCTCGCCACGGCACCGGACACCCTCGACGTTTTGTCGCGCCCGGAAATCCGGGACCTGGCCGCCGGCGAGGCGGGCCTCCCGCTCAACTTTCGCGCCGCCGTCGCGGTTTCGCGCACCGGCAGCTAGCGACGTTGTTGTCAGCGTTTTGCTGGTCAGCGCACCGGAAGTGGCGGGAGGGCTGCTTCGAGCAGCCACGGGTGCAGCAGCGCCTCGGTGTCCAGGCCGGTAGCCCGGTCCGCGGCGAGAATAAACGCCGCCGTGGACACTGAACCGTGACGGTGGGCATCCGTCCAGTCGTGCAGCAATGCAAAGAATGCCAGGTCACCGCACCGGACCCGCAGAGCATGCAGGGCCAGGGCTCCCCGCTTGTAGACGCGGTCATCAAACATAAGCTCCGGCCCGGGGTCGCCCACGATAATGTCCTGGCTGCCGGCGGCCAGTTTCCGCCAGGCTGCGGCGGCCCGGTTCGCGACAGGCAGGACGCCCGCCTCCTCTGACCAGATCCACTCCGCATAGCAGGCGAAGCCCTCGTGGAGCCAGATATCCGACCATGATGCGGCAGTGAGGGAGTTCCCGAACCACTGGTGTGCGAGCTCGTGGGCGATGAGCCGCTGGGATTCCCACTCCTGCGTCAGATGGTTCCGGCCCAGAATGGAGAGCGTCTGCGCTTCAAGCGGTATTTCCAGCTCGTCTTCGGTCACCACCACGGAGTATTCCGGGAAAGGGTAGGGCCCGAAACAGCTGGCAAAGGTGCGCATCATCTCAGGCTGCCTCGCCAGGCCTTCGCGGGCCGTGTCGACCAGCAGTGCCGGGACGGCGGCGAACTGTGGAACCTGCCCGTCCACGGGGAAGGGAGTCAGGGCGAGGAACTCATAGCGGCCGATCTGGACCGTGGCCAGGTAGGTGGCCATGGGCTCGGCCTGTTCGTAGACCCAGGTCTCGCGGCTGGCCCTGCTGGTGTGGGAGATCAGGGTGCCGTTACACACGGCCCGGTAATTGGCGTCGGTGGTCACGCTGATCCGGTAGCTGGCCTTGTCACCGGGGTGGTCGTTACACGGGAACCAGGAGGCGGCGCCGTTCGGCTGGCCGGCCACAAGGACTCCGTCGGTGAGTTCCTCCCAGCCCACCTCGCCCCAGAACCCGCGCCGGGGACCAGGGTTGCCTTCGTAGCGGATGTCGAGGGTAAATTCCTCGCCCGCCGGCAGCGCGGCCTCGGGCACAATGACCAACTGCCCGGCGCGCTGGTTGAACTTTTTGACCCGGCGCCCGCTGAGCTGGATCTTCGTGGCCCGGAGCCCGGTCAGGTCCAGCACGAGGGCCGCCGTAGCGTACTGTGTGACCGCGCTCAGGACCGCACGCCCGCTCAGGCGGTTACTGCTGAGCTTGTAGTCAATGTCCAGTTCGTAGCGGCGGACCTTGTACGCGTTTGTGCCATGGCCGGGCATATAGGGGTCGGGCGCAGATGCGCCGTGCTCCGAGTTGCGTGCTGGGCCGGTATTCGCGGCCGTGGGTCTCGGTGCGGGGGAACTCATAAGACGGTCTTTCCGATCAGCATTGGGCGGCAGGACAGCTGGTATTGCGGGGCTAGCGGGGTTTGGGAGCGGACGCTGCGGGACCGCTCCAGGGGCTCACCGGGTTGCCCATCCAATAGGTCGCGGCGGGAACGGATTCGCCCCGCATCACCAGCGACGCCGGTCCCACAGTTCCACCGCTGCCGATGCTCGCCTGCGGCAGGATGACGCCGTGGGGGCCCATGGTTGCTCCGTCTTCGAGGGTAACAGTGTCCAGGCTCATGACCCGGTCATGGAACAGGTGGGTCTGGACCACACAGCCGCGGTTGACCGTGGAGTTCCGCCCGAGGGTGACCAGGTCCGCTTCGGGAAGCCAGTAGCTTTCGCACCACGTGCCGCGGCCGATCCGGGCGCCGAGCGCCCGGAGCCACCAGACCAGGGCCGGGGTCCCGGTGGCTGCCCGCGCGAACCAGGGGGCGCTGACCATTTCGATAAACGTATCAACCACCTCGTTGCGCCAAATGAACGAGCTCCAGAGCGGGTGCTCGCCGGCCCGGATCCGCCCCACGAGGACCCATTTGGCGACGACGGCGCTGCCCGCGGCCGCCGCGCCCGCCAGCAGCATCACGACGCCGCCCAGGGCTGCGGCAATCCCGTAGTTGTAGGCGGCAGCCAGCCAGTCAAAAGCAAGCATCACGCCGGCGGCGATCGCCACCGTTACCACCACGGGGATGAAGCGGCCCAGTTCCCAGAGGCAGCGGGCAAACTTGAGCCGCAGCGGCGGCTGGTAGGTGCGGGTATCGTCCGAGGCGATGGCGGTGCGCCGGAGCCGCACAGGCGGGCTGCCCAGCCAGGACGTCCCGGACTTGGCCTTGGCCGGTGTGGCCGACAGGACGGCGACGAGTGAGTTCTTGGGGACATTCCGGCCGGCAGCGGTCATGCCCGAGTTGCCCAGGAAGGAGCGCTTGCCGATCTTCGCGGGCGCAATCCGCAGCCACCCGCCGTCGAGCTCGTAGGAGGCCACCATGGTGTCGTCGGCCAGGAAGGCGCCCTCGCCCACGGTGGTCATCTTGGGGATGAGCAGGACCGTGGAGGCTTCGACGTTCTTGCCGATCTTGGCGCCCAGCAGGCGCAGCCAGACCGGCGTGAAGAGACTGGCATAAACGGGGAAGAGCAGGTCGCGGGCCAGGTCCAGCACACGTTCCGTGGCCCAGACCTGCCAGCCGATCCGGCTGCGGACGCGGTAGTAGCCCTCCGCCAGGCCGATGCCGAGCAGGCGAGTGGTGACCAAAATCAGCAGCAGGTTGACGATGAACCACACGAGGGCCGCGGGGGCGAGGGCCAGCAGGAGTTGCGGGACGGCTGCGGAGAGCGATTCACTGCCTTGGATGAAGGCAAAGACCACCAGTGCCGCGGCGGCGGCGGATACGTAAGGGATCAGGGCCAGCACGGCTGAAGCCATGGCGAATCCGGCGAACCAGAGCCGGCCAATCAGCCGATGTTCGGCAGGAGTGTCCGGCAGCGAGTGCTTGGCCTTGCCCCGGCGCTCGGCCGGGGACCCGGCAACGTGGTGGCCGGCCTTCACCCTGCCGAGGACGGCCGAGCCGGGTTCCACCTGGGCTCCGGCGCCGATGGAAGCGCCGGGCATCAGCGTGCTGCGCGCCCCGACGCTGGCTCCTGGCCCGATATGGACGGCCCCGATGTGGACGATGTCCCCGTCGATCCACCAACCGGAAAGATCCACCTCAGGCTCGATGTTGGAGCCGCTGCCGAGGGAAAGCATCCCGGTGACCGGCGGCAGCGAGTGCAGTTGAACGTTGTTGCCGATCTTGGCGCCCAACGCCCGGGCGTAGTACGGCACCCATGGTGCGCTGGCGAGGCTGATGGCCCCGGCGAGGTCCTGGATCTGTTCGGCCAGCCAGAGGCGCAGGTGCACGCGCCCGGAGCGCGGGTACATTCCCGGCCCCACATTCCGGAGCAGGGTCCGGGCAGCGGCCACGGAAATCAGCATCCGGCCGGCCGGGGAAACGAAGGCGAGCCAGGACGCGGCCACCCACCACCAGGAAACGATGGGGGCTGCGCTGAAGCCGGCCAGCGCGGCCAGCACGTTGTTTGCCGCCATGAGGTAGGTCAGCCAGCGCATCCCCACCAGGATGTGCAAGGGAATGCCCATCAGCGACTGGAAGACCTGGGATTTGAACGCGGTGGGGCGTACAGTGCGGGACGGCGCCGGCCCGGTGGCCACTCCGTCGGGAAGGGTCTGGCGGGCCGTATCAATCAGGGCACCGATCCTGGGTGTGGCATAAATGTCGGCGACCGTGATGGTCGGGTACCGGACCCTGAGGGCTGAGACCAGCTGGGCAGCGGACAGGGAGCCGCCGCCGTAGGCGAAGAAGTCGGCGTCGAGGCTTGTTACGCGGCTGCCAAGGACTGCAGTCCACTGTTCGGCCACCCAGGAGGCATCTTCGGGCAGGTTCAAGGGGGCAGCGTCGGCCTCCGCCGCGCCGGTCCCGGTCAGCGGCCAGGGCAGGGCACGGCGGTCCACCTTGCCGCTGGTTTTGGTAGGCAGGGAGTCGACGACGGTCAGCAGCGGAATGAGGGGCGCGGGGAGGCTCTCTGCCAGGAGTCCGCGGGCGGCCGCCAGATCCAGGTCAGGGTCGGCGGCGGCCAGGTAGCCCACCAGGATCTGGTTGCCTGCAGCGGTTGTCCGTACTGCCGCAGCAGCTCCGGCAACGTGAGGGAGGGCCTGCAGGGCGGCGTCAATTTCGCCCAGTTCGATCCGGCGTCCCCCGAGCTTGACCTGTTCGTCGGCGCGGCCCATAAAGATCAGTCCGGCGGCTTCGTAGCGGACCAGGTCGCCCGAACGGTAGGCGCGGTCCCAGCCGAAGGACGGCATGGGCGCGTACTTCTCCCGGTCCTTGTCCGGGTCAAGGTAACGGGCCAGTCCGACGCCGCCGATGATCAGTTCGCCGATCTCCCCTTCGCCGACGGGCAGTCCTTCAGCATCCACCACGGCCAGGTCCCAGCCGTCCAGGGGCAGTCCGATCCGGACCGGACCGGGGCCACCCAGGGGAGCCGCGCAGGCCACTACCGTGGCCTCCGTGGGTCCGTAGGTGTTCCAGACTTCACGGCCCGGGATGGCAAGCCGCTCGGCCAGCTCGGGCGGGCAGGCCTCGCCGCCGAAAATCAGGAGCCGGACGCTCTCCAGTGACTCGGCCGGCCAGAGGGCAGCCAGCGTTGGAACGGTGGACACTGCGGTGATGCCGTGGCTGATGAGCCACGGGCCGAGGTCCGTTCCGGTCCTGACCAGGGCCCGCGGTGCGGGCACCAGGCAGGCGCCATGACGCCAGGCAAGCCACATTTCCTCACACGAGGCATCAAAGGCGACCGAAAGCCCTGCCAGTACCCTGTCCTGCGGGCCGAGGGGCTCCGCCTGCAGGAAGATCCGGGCTTCGGCGTCAACAAAGGCGGCGGCGGAGCGGTGCTGGACCGCGACGCCCTTGGGCGTGCCGGTGGAACCGGAGGTGAAGATCACCCAGGCGTCATCGCCGGGCTCGGCGGAACGGCTTTCGGCAGCACGACGCTCGGCTTCGACGCGTTCACCGCGTTCAAAGGGTTCAGTGGGTTCCGGGGAGTCAGGCACGGAGTCCGCGGCGCCACCGGTGAGCACTGCGGCTACGCCAGCCTCACCCGTGAGCGCTGCGGCTACGCCAGCCTCACCGAAAACGAGCCGGGCACGTTCCTCAGGGTCGTCGGCGTCCACCGGAACGTAGGCGGCACCGATGTGCAGGATAGCGAGAATCGAGATGTAGAGCTCACAGGTCCCGGACGGAATCCGCACACCTATCCTGTCGCCGGCGCCCAGCCCGGCTGCCTGGAGCTCCCGTCCTTTGGCCCGGACCGCGGCCATCAGGTCGGCGTAGCTCAGGGAACGCCGGCCGTCGGCGAGCGCTGAAGCCTCCGGGAAACGTGCCGCCGAGTCCGCCAGGATGGCCATGAGGGTCCGCTCGGGCGGGGCCAGGGGAAACCCGGCCAGCTGGGGGCGGTAGGGATCCTCCGGCAGGGATGCGACGACGTGTGACTGGTGCTCACTCACGGACGGATTCTGCCTGAGTAAAGTGAACGCAAGGTGTCCAGAATTAGTTGAAGATTCATGTTCTTTTCACGCGTGGTGCCTGTATCCATCAGGGAACCAGCAGGACCTTGCCCGTGGTGCGCCGGCCCTCGAGGTCCTCATGGGAACGCCGCGCCTCGGCCAGGGGGTAGGTGGCGCCGATCCGTACCTTTAAGTGCCCCTTTTCTGCGGCGGCGAAGATCTCCGCCGAGCGCCAGCGGCGCTCCTGCTCGTTGAGCAGGAAGTGGGCCAGGGACGGACGCGTCAGCGTCAGCGAACCGCCGGCGTTGAGGCGCTGCGGATCCACCGGCGGTACGGCCCCGGAGGCTGCCCCGAACAGGACCAGCATGCCTCGCGTGCGGAGGCAGGAGAGGGACCCGTCAAAGGTGTTCCGGCCGACGCCGTCGTACACCACGTCCACACCCTTCCCGTTGGTGAGTTCGCGGACATGGTGGGGGAAGCCCTCGTACCGCAGCACATGGTCGGCCCCGGCGTCGCGGGCAAGTTCTTCCTTGGCCTCCGAGGAAACCGTGGTGATGACGCGGGCGCCCCTCTCCTTCAGCAGCTGGATCAGCAGCAGGCCGACGCCGCCGGCACCGGCGTGCGTTAGTACTGTGTGGCCCGGTTCGACCTTGAAGGAGGAATTGATGAGGTAGTGGGCGGTCATGCCTTGGAGCGGCAAGGCAGCCGCCGTCAGGTCGTCGACGCCGTCCGGCACCGGAAGTGCCTTGGCCGCATCGAGCACCGCGTAGCCGGCGTAGCATTTAGTGCCCTCGGCCGTGGCCACCCTGCTGCCGACTGCGAAGTTTTCGGTGCCTTCGCCGAGCTCCTCTACAGTCCCAGCGGCTTCCGAGCCAGGCGTAAAGGGGAACGGGACCTGGTATATGCCCCCGCGCTGGTAGGTGTCGATGAAGTTCACCCCGGCTGCCGCCACCTTGATGAGCAACTGGCCGGGACCCGGCGTCGGTCGGTCCACCCCGGCGATCTCGAGGACTTCCGGACCTCCGGACTGGCGGGCAACGATGGCTTGCATAAAAGGTCTCCTCTCCGGGCGGGGGTTTCCCGCGGCCGGTGTCTCTGACCATCCTAGGGATACCGCTGCCGACGACGAAGCGACGGCCGGTAGCCGGCCGTCGCTTCGGGTCATGCGGGGCAGAGTTATGCGGGGGAGCCCGCGCGGCTCGGGTACGTGCTAGAACCGCCGGGTCACCGTTGCCATGGGGCACTCGAAGTGGCGTCCTGCAGCAAGGCCTACATCGTTCAGGTAGCGGACGATGATGCCGTAGGACTGCAGCAGCGTGGTTTCCGTGTAGGGAACCTGGTGCTTCTTGCAGTACTCGCGGACAATCTTGGCTGCCTTATCCAGCTGGGGGCGTGCCATGTCCGGGAAGAGGTGGTGCTCAGCCTGGCGGTTCAGGCCGCCGAGCAGGATGTCCATAAACCGGCCACCGGAGATGTTCCGTGACGTCAGGACCTGGCGGCTGAAGAAGTCCACGCGGCTGTCCGCGGGCAGGACAGGCATGCCCTTGTGGTTCGGCGCGAAGGAAGCACCCATGTAGAAACCGAAGACGGCGAGCTGCACGCCGATGAACGCGAACGCCATCCCGAGCGGCAGGAACGTAAAAGCCAGCACGGGCAGGAGGCTAAGCCGGACCAGCAAAATGGGAAGCTCTACCCATCGGTGTGTCACCTTGGCCCGGCGGAAGACGAACTTCACGGAATCGATCTGCAGCCCCAGGCCAACAAGGAACAGCAGCGGGAAGAAGAACCAGCCCTGCTTGCGGGTCAGGAACGAAAACCTGCCCTGCCGCGTGGCGGCACCTTCGGTGTGGAAGGCGATGGCCCCCGTGGCAATGTCCGGATCCTTGGAAATGACGTTGGGGTGGTTGTGGTGGGCGCCGTGCTTCTGCTCCCACCAGGAATAGCTCATGCCGGCAACCGAGGTGGCCAGGATCCGGGCGGTCCAGTCGTTGGCCCGGCGCGACGCGAAGATCTGGCGGTGCCCGGCCTCGTGGGCCAGGAAACTCAGCTGTGTGCAGAGGACCCCGACGGCCGCGGCGATGAGGAGCTGGAACCAGCTGTCGCCGATCAGGGCAAACCCGAACCAGGTGGCGGCCATGAGGAGTACCAGGCTGGCAAAGAGCGTGATGTAAAATCCGACGCGGCGTTCCAGCAGGCCTTCAGCCTTGACGCTCTTCAACAGCTCCGAATAGCTCAGGACAACGGCGTTGGGCTGCCGGACACGCGATTTTGGGCGCTCTGACGTGGGAAGGGTGGTGGTCATGGAGCGGGGCCTCGTAACTGTTTCGGGTAACGCTGCAGCCGACATTCGGACTGCACGGTCATGATCACCCTCACTCCATCTTACGCCTGCCTGTCCAGCGGCGCCCTGGGAATCGTTGCCAACGTCGATGCATAAATATCGGGCACACTGAATACTTTTGCTGTAAGATTCACGGCATGACTATTTCTGTTGCCGTCTCCGGAGCCAGCGGCTACGCCGGGGGAGAAGTCCTGCGGCTCCTGGCGGGACATCCGGACGTGACCATCGGTGCCATCACCGCGCACAGCAACGCAGGCTCCCGCCTTGGCGAGCTGCAGCCGCACCTGCACGGGCTGGCCAGCCGCATCCTGGAAGACACCACCGTGGAGAACCTCTCCGGGCACGATGTGGTGTTCCTGGCACTTCCGCACGGTGCTTCCGCCGAGATCGCCGCACAGCTCCCCGAAGGCACAGTTGTGATCGACGCCGGCGCAGACCACCGCCTCGAAGATCCAACCGCGTGGGAAAAATTCTACGGCTCGGCCCACGCCGGAACGTGGCCCTACGGTCTGCCGGAGCTCCCCGGCCAGCGCGAGGCCCTCAAGGGCGCCACGCGGATCGCCGTCCCGGGCTGCTACCCGACCTCGGCCCTCCTGGCCCTGGCGCCCGGGTTCGCCGCCAAGCTGCTCCAGCCCGACGACGTCGTGATCGTTTCCGCCTCCGGCACCTCGGGTGCGGGCAAGGCCGCGAAGGTGAACCTCATCGGTTCTGAGGTGATGGGCTCCATGAGCCCCTACGGCGTGGGAGGCGGCCACCGCCACACCCCCGAGATTGAACAGGGCCTCTCCAATGCTGCCGGCGAGAGTGTCACGGTGTCCTTCACCCCGACGCTCGCGCCGATGAGCCGCGGCATCCTCACCACTGCCACCGCGAAGGTCAAGCCCGGCACCACGGCGGCGGACCTCCGCCAGGCGTGGGCTGATGCCTACGACGACGAACCGTTTGTCCACCTGCTGCCGGAAGGGCAGTGGCCCGCCACCAAGTCCGTCCAGGGCTCCAACCACGCGGCCATGCAGTTGGCCCTGGATGAACACGCCGGCCGCGTGATTGTGACGTGCGTCATTGATAACCTCACCAAGGGGACTGCCGGCGGCGCCGTGCAGTCCATGAATATTGCGCTTGGCCTGCCGGAAACCGCCGGCCTCAACCTGCAGGGAGTTGCACCGTGACCGTTACCGCCCCCCTGGGATTCCGCGCTGCAGGCGTCACCGCCGGGCTGAAGACCTCCGGCAAGCCGGACTTCGCCCTGGTGGTCAACGACGGCCCGTCCAAGGCTGCGGCCGCCGTCTTCACCAGCAACCGGGTGGCCGCGGCCCCCGTCCACTGGTCCCGCCAGGTGGTCTCGGACGGCCGCGTGGACGCAGTGGTCCTCAACTCCGGCGGCGCCAATGCCTGTACTGGTCCCCAAGGGTTCCAGAACACCCACAGCACGGCCGAAAAAGTGGCCGCGGTCCTCGGCATCTCGGCGACGGACGTGTTTGTCTGTTCCACCGGCCTGATCGGCGAGCAGCTGCCCATGGACAAGATCCTCCCGGGCGTCGAGGCTGCCTCGGCAGCGCTCAGCACGGACGGCGGTCCGGATGCGGCCACCGCCATCATGACCACAGACTCGGTGCCCAAGTCCGCACTGTTCATCGGCACGGACGCCGACGGCCAGGAGTTCACCATCGGCGGCATCGCCAAGGGCGCCGGCATGCTGGCACCCGGCCTGGCCACCATGCTGGTGGTCCTCACCACCGACGCCGACGTCGAAGCGGAAATGCTCGACGTCGTCCTCCGCGACGCCACGCGCGTCACCTTCGACCGGGCTGATTCGGACGGCTGCATGTCCACCAATGACACCGTGGTGCTGCTGGCTTCCGGGGCGTCCGGTGCCGTCCCGTCCGCCGAAGCCTTTGGTGCCGGGCTGACCCAGGTGTGCGCCGAACTGGCGCGCAAGCTGATCGGGGACGCCGAAGGCGCCAGCCACGACATCGCCATCCGTACGTTCAACGCGGCCAGCGAGCGGGACGCCGAAACGGTCAGCCGCTCCGTGGCCCGGTCCAACCTGTTCAAGGCAGCCATCTTCGGCAAGGACCCGAACTGGGGCCGCGTGCTGTCCGCCGTGGGCACTACTGACGCCGTGTTCGAACCGGACCAGCTGAACGTGGCCATCAATGGCATCCAGATCTGCCGCAACGGCAGCATCGGCGACGACCGCAATCTGGTGGACCTCGAATCCCGCGAAGTCCTGGTGGAAATTGATCTGCAGTCCGGTGACGCCGAAGCCACCATCTGGACCAACGACCTCACCCACGACTACGTCCACGAGAACAGCGCCTACTCAAGCTGATCCTCACGCCAGATCCCACCAGCAACCCTGGAGATACTGCACGCATGAACACCCAGACCCGTGAAACGACGTCCATGAGTGATGCCCAAAGCAAGGCCGGTACCCTGATCGAGGCGCTGCCCTGGATCCAGCGGTTCGCCGGCACCACCATGGTGATCAAATACGGCGGCAACGCCATGGTCAACGAGGAATTGCGCCGCGCCTTCGCCGAAGACGTAGTGTTCCTGCACCATGTGGGCATCCACCCCGTAGTGGTCCACGGCGGCGGTCCGCAGATCAACTCCATGCTGGCGCGGCTGGGTATCGAGTCCGAGTTTAAGGGCGGCCTCCGCGTCACCACCCCCGAAGCCATGGACGTGGTGCGGATGGTCCTCACCGGCCAGGTGGGCCGCGAACTGGTGGGCCTGATCAACTCCCATGGCCCGTATGCAGTGGGAATGTCCGGTGAAGACGGCGGCCTGCTCCGCGCCGTCCGGACCGGCACTGTCATTGACGGCGAGGAAGTGGACCTGGGCCTGGTCGGCGAAGTTGTCGGCGTCAACCCGGAGGGCATCCTGGACATCCTGGCCGCCGGCCGTATACCCGTCATCTCCACCGTGGCACCGGAAATCGAGTCCGACGGCCTCGAGACGGCAGCCGGAGAGGTCCAGACCACCGGGCAGGTCCTCAATGTCAACGCGGACACCGCCGCGGCCGCCCTCGCCGAAGCCCTGGGGGCCTCCAAGCTGGTGATCCTCACCGACGTCGAAGGACTGTACGCCAACTGGCCGGACCGGTCCTCCCTCATCTCCTCCCTGACGGCCTCGGAGCTTCGCGAGCTTTTGCCCTCGTTGGAATCAGGCATGATCCCCAAGATGGAAGCGTGCCTCAAGGCCATTGACGGCGGAGTGGAACGCGCGCACATCGTGGACGGCCGCCTGCCGCACTCGATGCTCCTGGAAACATTCACGACGGCGGGCATCGGCACGCAGGTCGTCCCCGATACAGAGGAAGATTCATGAGTAACGTCGAAGATCTCGACAAGCTCGATCACCGGAGCCCGGTGGTTGAGCTTGTCGAAACCAAGGCCCACACCAGCGGGGCTGAGTGGCTTACGCGCTACTCCACGTCCCTGATGGGCGTCTTTGGCACGCCGCAGCGTGTCCTGGTCCGTGGTGCCGGCTGCCTGGTCTGGGACGCCGACGGCAAGGAATACCTGGACCTGCTCGGCGGTATTGCCGTCAACGCCCTGGGCCACGCCCATCCGTTTGTCACGTCCGTGATTTCGAGCCAGCTGGCCACCCTGGGCCATGTCTCCAATTTCTTCACCAGCCCCACGCAGATCGCACTGGCCGAAAAGTTACTGGCACTGACGCACGCCCCGGCGGGCTCCAAGGTGTTCTTCACAAACTCCGGCACCGAAGCCAACGAAGCCGCCTTCAAACTGGCCCGCCGTAACGGAGCCAGCCCGGACGGCACCTCGGGGAAGCGCACCAAGATCATCGCCCTCGAAGGCGCCTTCCACGGGCGCACCATGGGTGCCCTGGCCCTGACCGCGAAGGAAGCCTACCGCGTACCGTTTGAGCCGTTGCCCGGCGGCGTGGTCCACATCCCGTTCGGGGACGTCGCAGCCCTGGAAGCAGCCATCGACGAAACCGTGGCCGCCGTTTTCCTGGAGCCCATCCAGGGCGAAGCCGGGGTGCGGCCACTGCCTCCTGGCTACCTGAAGGCAGCCCGCGAAGCGACCACAAAGGCCGGCGCCCTGCTGATCCTGGACGAGGTCCAGACCGGTATCGGCCGGACCGGCAAATGGCTCGCGACGGAGGACGCCGGGATTGTTCCGGACGCCATCACCCTGGCCAAGGGCCTCGGCGGCGGCTTCCCCATCGGTGCGCTTCTCACGTTCGGTGAGCGGACGTCGTCGCTGCTGTCCGCGGGCCAGCACGGCACCACCTTCGGCGGCAACCCGGTGGCGACGGCGGCTGCGCTGGCCACGCTGCACGCGATCGAAAGCCAGCGGGTCCTGGAAAACGTTGCACTTGTGGGGGACTACCTCCGCACCGGGCTCGCCGCCGTCGGCGGCGTCACCGAAGTCCGCGGCGAAGGCCTGCTGATCGGCTTCGACCTGGACGCCGACGTGGCTCCCGCCGTCGTGACCGCAGGGCTGGACGCAGGTTTCATCGTCAACAGCCCCGGCCCGCACACCATCCGGCTCGCCCCGCCGCTGATCCTCACCAAGGACCAGGCCGGCACCTTCCTCGCCGCCCTCCCGGCACTCCTCCAGACAGCTAAGGACGCGCAGTGACCCCTGTAGTTTCTTCCGCCGGCACAGCCAGCACCACACGCCACTTCCTGAAGGACACGGACCTGAGCCCCACCGAGCAGGCCGAGGTCCTGGACCTGGCCGTCCGCATGAAGGCAGCGCCGTACAGCGTGCAGCCCTTTGCCGGGGAGGGCAATGGCCGCAAGACGGTGGCCGTCATCTTCGACAAGACCTCCACCCGTACGCGGGTTTCCTTTGCCACGGGCATCGCGGACATGGGCGGCAACGCGCTGATCATCAACCCGGGGGAGGCGCAGATCGGCCACAAGGAGTCCGTCGAGGACACCGCCAAGGTCCTGGAGCGTATGGTATCCACCATTGTGTGGCGCACCGGCGCGCATTCGGGCCTGGTGGCCATGGCGGCGAACTCCAGGGTGCCGGTCATCAACGCCTTGTGCGACGACTACCACCCGTGCCAGCTCCTGGCGGACCTGCTCGCCGTCAAGGAACACAAGGGCGAGCTCAAGGGCCTCACCATGAGCTACCTGGGCGACGCCGCCAACAACATGGCCAACTCCTACCTGCTGGCCGGCGTTACCGCCGGGATGCACGTCCGCATCGCCGGCCCGGAAGGCTACCTCCCGGCAGCGGAGATCGTGGCCGCGGCGGAGGAGCGCGCCGCCCAGACCGGCGGTTCCGTGCTGGTCACCACCGACGCCGCCGTTGCCCTCGAGGGCGCCGACGTTGTGGCCACGGACACCTGGGTCTCCATGGGCCAGGAAGCCGAAAAGGAGGCCCGGCTGCAGCTGTTCCGGGAGTACTCCGTCGATGAGGCGGCCATGGCACACGCGGCGGAGGACGCCGTCGTGCTTCACTGCCTCCCCGCCTACCGCGGCTACGAGATTTCGGCGGGCGTCATCGACGGCCCGCAGTCGATCGTCTGGGATGAAGCGGAGAACCGGCTGCACGCGCAGAAGGCACTGATGGCCTGGCTGATGCACCGCTCCGGACTCGCCGTCGTCGAAGGACTGGCCCCGGTGGACGGGCTGGCGCCGGAGGTTGGCAACTAGTGTCCGTCCCGCCGGCATCGCCGGGCTCCAGCCCGGCCACCAAAACGGCCCGCCAGGCGCGCATCACCGCGATCCTGACGGGTGAATCGGTGCGCTCCCAGGCGGAGCTCGCCGCTTTGCTGGCGGACGACGGCGTCCAGGTCACCCAGGCCACGCTGTCCCGGGACCTCGTGGAACTCGGCGCCGTCCGGGTCCGCGGCAAGGAAGGCGTGCTGGTTTACGCCGTCCCCGGCGAGGGCGGCGAACGTGCGGCCAAGAGCGGGGTCAGCCAGGAGATCCTGGATGCCCGGCTTGCCCGGCTGTGCAGTGAACTCCTGGTCACGGCGGAAGCCTCAGCCAACATCGCGGTGCTCCGGACCCCGCCCGGTGCGGCCAACTTCCTGGCCCTGGCCATCGACCACTCGGTGATGCCCTCCGTCCTGGGGACCATTGCCGGTGACGACACCGTGCTGCTGGTTTCGCGGGATCCGCAGGGCGGGCAGGACCTCGCGGTCCGGTTCCTGCAGCTCGCCGAGGAAGCCGGCGGCGGCCAGTAGGCCCACACCGCCCGAACACCCTCCCGGTGTGACAGGCTTTCCCCAGAACGTTTTTCCCTGAAGAATTTCCACGATCAACATCTACAACCCCAATTAGGAGCATTTTCGTGACTGAGCGCATTGTTCTGGCCTACTCCGGTGGCCTCGATACTTCCGTTGCCATCGGCTGGATCGGTGAAGCCACCGGTGCCGAGGTCATCGCCGTAGCGGTCGACGTCGGACAGGGCGGCGAGTCGCTGGAGACCATCCGCCAGCGCGCCCTCGGCTGCGGCGCCGTCGAAGCCTACGTGGCCGACGCGTCGGACGAGTTCGCCAACGAATACTGCATGCCCACGCTGAAGGCCAACGCCCTCTACCAGGGCCACTACCCGCTGGTTTCGGCCATCTCCCGGCCGGTCATCGTCAAGCACCTGGTCAAGGCCGCCCGTGAATTCGGCGCCACCACCGTGGCCCACGGCTGCACCGGCAAGGGCAACGACCAGGTCCGCTTTGAGGTGGGCATCCAGACCCTCGGCCCGGACCTGAAGTGCATCGCACCGGTCCGCGACCTCGCCCTCACCCGCGACAAGGCCATCGCCTTCGCCGAGGAAAAGGGACTGCCGATCGAGACCACCAAGAAGAACCCGTACTCGATCGACCAGAACGTCTGGGGACGCGCCGTCGAAACCGGCTACCTCGAGGACATCTGGAACGCGCCCACCAAGGACATCTACGACTACACCGCGACGCCGGAGTTCCCGCCAGCCCCGGATGAGGTCACCATTTCCTTCGAAGCCGGCGTGCCGGTAGCGATCGACGGCGTCCGGGTCACCCCGCTGCAGGCCATCAAGGAACTGAACCGCCGTGCCGGCGTGCAGGGTGTGGGCCGGATCGACGTCGTCGAGGACCGCCTCGTGGGCATCAAGTCCCGCGAAATCTACGAAGCCCCCGGTGCCATGGCGCTGATCACCGCGCACAAGCACCTTGAGGACATCACCGTCGAGCGCGAGCAGGCCCGCTTCAAGGCCACTGTTGGCCAGCGCTGGGCCGAACTGGTCTACGACGGCCAGTGGTTCTCACCGCTCAAGCGTTCCCTGGACGCGTTCATCGAAGACACCCAGAAGTACGTCACCGGTGACATCCGCATGGTGCTGCACGGTGGACAGGCGATCGTCAATGGCCGCCGCTCCGAGACCTCGCTCTACGACTTTGACCTCGCCACCTACGACACCGGCGACACGTTCGACCAGTCCATGGCGCGCGGCTTCATCGAGCTGTGGGGCATGTCCGCCAAGGTTGCCTCAGGCCGCGATATCCGCGTCGCAGGAAAGTAAACCGTTGGCTGAGCAGACCCCGGTTTCGACAGGCTCAACCACCGGCTCGACGAACACCGGCGCCCTGTGGGGCGGCCGGTTCGCCGGCGGCCCCGCGGACGCCCTCGCAGCCCTGAGCAAGTCCACGCACTTTGACTGGCGGCTGGCCCGCTACGACATCGCCGGCTCCAAAGCGCACGCCCGCGTGCTGCACAAGGCCGGGCTGCTGGACGACGCCGAGCTCGACGGCATGCTGGACGCCCTGGGCCGGCTGGATGACGATGTCGCCTCAGGCGCGTACCTCCCGGCGGAATCCGATGAGGACGTGCACGGGTCACTGGAACGCGGCCTGATCGAGCGCGCCGGCACCCAGCTGGGCGGCAAGCTCCGCGCCGGCCGGTCCCGCAACGACCAGGTGGCCACGCTGGGCCGCATGTTCCTGCGTGACCACGCCCGGATCATCGCGCGCGGCGTGCTGGCAACCATCGAGGCGCTGGTGGAACAGGCGAAGGCCCACCGGGGTGTGGCCATGCCCGGCCGTACGCACCTGCAGCATGCCCAGCCCATCCTGCTCAGCCACCACCTGCTGGCTCACGCCTGGGCGCTGTTGCGCGATGTGCAGCGGCTCCAGGACTGGGACAAGCGCGCCGGGGTCTCGCCTTACGGCTCCGGTGCCCTCGCCGGCTCCTCGTTGGGATTGGACCCGGAAGCAGTGGCGGCGGACCTCGGCTTCTTCTCCGCGACCCATAACTCGATCGACGGCACCGCTTCCCGCGACGTTTTCGCCGAGTTTGCCTGGGTGACGGCCATGATCGGCGTGGACCTGTCCCGCGTTTCGGAGGAAGTCATCCTGTGGGCCACGAAGGAGTTCTCCTTTGTGACCCTGCACGATTCATACTCCACCGGTTCCTCGATCATGCCGCAGAAGAAGAACCCCGACGTCGCCGAGCTGGCCCGCGGCAAGGCAGGGCGCCTGATCGGCAACCTCACCGGGCTGCTGGCCACGCTCAAAGGCCTGCCGCTCGCGTACAACCGCGACCTGCAGGAGGACAAGGAACCGGTCTTCGATGCCGCCGACACCCTGGAGCTGCTGCTTCCGGCTGTCTCGGGCATGATCGCGACGCTGAAGTTCAACACGGAACGGATGGAGTCGCTGGCACCGCAGGGCTTCGCGCTGGCCACGGACATCGCCGAGTGGCTGGTCCGCCAGGGCGTTCCGTTCCGCGAGGCGCACGAGCTCTCCGGAGCAGCGGTCAAGCAGGCCGAAAGCCGCGACGTGGAGCTGTGGGACCTGACGGATGAGGAATACGCCGCCATCTCGGAGCACCTGACACCGGAGGTCCGCACGGTCCTGTCCACCGAAGGGTCGCTCAACAGCCGCAACTCACAGGGCGGCACCGCACCCGCCGCCGTCGAACGCCAGCTGCTCGCGCTGGAAGGCGAGCTCGCCGGCGTGCGCGGGTACGCGTCCTGACAGTCAGACGCTCTCTCACTTAATGCGGGTTTTCCGGCAACGCTCTCTCACTTTCTTGAGGAAAGTGAGAGAGCGTTGCCGTTTTCGTTGCATTAAGTGAGAGAGCGTTGTGCGTTGATCGCCGAGGACTCCCCGCTACCATTGCGCCATGAGCGACACCTTCCGCAGCCACCTCCGGGCACTGCCAGATTTCCCCGAAAACCTGCCGGACTTCGACCCCGCCATTGCCCCCGCAGATCCGGTGGCCCTGTTCAAGCTGTGGCTGGACGAGGCCCTCACTGCCGGCGTGCTCCAGCCGCATGCCTGTAGCCTGGCCACGGCGGACGGAAACGGCCAGCCCTCTGCGAGGTTGCTGATCCTGAAGAACATCGACGACGACGGCTGGCACTTCGCCACGTCCCGCACGTCCCGGAAGGGCAGGGAGCTGTCCGCCAACCCGAGCGCGGCCCTGAACTTTTACTGGCCGCAGCAGGGCCGGCAAGTCCGGGTCGCCGGCCCTGTGGTTGAGCTGTCCGCCGAAGCGTCGGCGGACGACTGGCAGGCGCGCCCGGCAGCCGATGGCGGCGACAATCCGGACTGGCAGCTCTACGCGGTCAGGCCGACGGAACTGGAGTTCTGGCAGGCCCGCCACGACCGCCGGCACATTCGGCACCGCTACGGACCGGACGGTATCCCGCTCAGCTAGGATGGGCGCCATGACAGCTCCCGCACCTGCTGACCTTCTCGCCGAACTGCATAAGGCCGCCGACGCCGTGGCCTCGACCGCCGCGAAGTTCACCGATGAGGATGTCAAGGCACCGTCGGGACTGCCCGGCTGGACCCGCGGGCACGTCCTGGCGCATCTCGCCGGTATCTCCAACGCCATGGCGCGGCAGCTGGAATTTGCCGCCCGCGGCGCCACTGTTGAGCTGTACGACGGAGGCCAGGACGGACGCACGAAGGCCATCGAGATGGCCGCCGGCCACAACGCGGATGCGCACCGGGCTGACCTGCAGGCTGGCCTGGACGGGGCACTGAAGGCATTTGATTCGCTGGATGGAGACGCCGACTGGCAGGCATCCATTGCCTACCGCGGCGGCGTGGTCTTCGACGGCGGCCTCGCGCTGTGGCGTGAACTCGTGATCCACACCGCGGACCTCGGCGCCGGACTCGGCCCCGAGACGTGGAGCCGGAAATTCTGCGAGCACCTCTTTGACTTCCTGGCGGCCCGTGTCCCGCCGGGGGAAAAACTGGTGTTGCAGCCACTCGGGCTCCCGCCCGTGACACTTGGACTCGGCCGTTCCACCGTTATCAGCGGGATGATCACTGACATTGCCGCCTGGCTGGCCGGCCGTGAACCATCGCTCGGCAGCCTGCGGGCAACAGCCGCCGCGGACGGCGTGGACCTCCCGGAACTGCTGCCCTGGCCAGCCGGGACGCCGGCTGCCGGAGCCACGCCATCCGGGACACCCGCAGCGCGGTAGCCCTATCCGGCTTCGCGGGCCAGCAGGCTCTCCTTGATGGCCAGGCCCCAGCGGAATCCGCCCAGGGAACCATCGGTGCGGATGACGCGGTGGCACGGCACAAACAAGGCAGCCGCGTTGAACGCACACGCGCTGGCCGCGGCCCGGACCGCCTTCGGATTTCCGGAAAGCCCGGCATACTCGGTGTACGTCACCGGTGACCCGGGACGAACGGTCCTCAGAACATCCCAGGCGTGCGACCGGAACGGCCCAGACTTCTGGCGCACGGGGACGGTCATGGCAGGCGCGGGATCGCCGGCATAGAAGGCCTCCACGGCCCGGGAGATGCTGCCCAGGTCCGTGACCGCTTCGACGTCGCCCGGCCGCAGCTCGGGGTGGATCTGGCCGGTCAGCTCACCCGGCTCGGCGGTCCAGCCTGAGGCGAGGACCACGCCGTCCTGGGCAAGGATGGTGAACGGTCCGTCCGGGGTGGACATCACTAACAGCTGGGCTTTCATAGCATCGCTTTCTCTGGAACGGCCTGTATAGGTTTGGAGGATTTGGACTCCGCGGCGGCGCGCCACAGGTGCATGGTGGCGTAGGACCGCCACGGGCTGACCTCGCGGAAATCGGGGCTTGGCATCACGCCAGGTGCCTCAACGCCGCCGCCGTCTTGGTTCGTGAGGGCCGGGGCGAGCGCCCGGATGCCGTTTCGCACCGCGGCGTCGTTGGCCAGAAACACGTCGGGCGCGCCGAGGACACGCATTGCCACGTAGCCCACGGTCCACGGGCCCACGCCGGGAAGGGGAAGCAGCTTGGCGCCGAGCCCGGGCAGATCGTCCCCGTAGCCAAAATCCAGTTGGCCTCCAGCCAGGGCCGACGCGGCGGAACGGATGGCGTCAATCCGGCGTTGCGGACCGCGCAGCAGCGAGTAGCCGGCCTCGGCGATTTCGGCCGCGGTGGGAAACAGCCGGTCAAGGCCCTCGCCGGGGACCGCGCTGGGACTGCCGGCAGCGGCCAGCTGCGTCAGTGCGGTCCGGGCCGCAGCCACTGTGATTTGCTGCCCGATCATCGCCCGGATGAGCAGCTCCTGCGGATCCAACGCGCCGGGCATTCTGATGCCCGGCGCACTGGCAACCGAGGCGGCCAGGCGGGGCTCCTGGGACAGGGCACTGTCGATGGCTACCGGATCGGCGTCGAGGTCGAAGAGCCGGCGTACCCTGCTCAGCAGTGCGGGCAGGTCCCGAAGGTCCACCGCGCCGATGGTGAGGGTCAGCGGCCGTCCGGGAGCGCCGCCGTCGTAAGTCACGCTGAAGCGGGCATCGCCATGCGGAAGCTGCAAAGTACGGGCGTACGACGTCGGCGTCCCCGCCTCGATCCCGGGGATCGCCCTGACGGCGAGGAAGGAAAAGATGCCGGGATCGAACGGTTCGCGGTACGGCAGGCTCAACGTCAGCGACGTCGCGGCGGCAGGGGAGCGGTGGTGCCTGGCGGTCGCGCGCAGGGCAGTGGGCGTCATGGCGAACACCTCCACCATGGTGTCGTTGAACTGGCGGACGCTGCTGAAGCCGGACGCGAATGCGATGTCCGCCAGCTTCATCGCTGTGGACACCAACAGGGTGCGGGCGGTCTGGGCGCGGCTGGCCCGGGCCAGGGACAGCGGGCCGGCGCCGAGTTCGTGGCTGAGGATCCGGTTGAGCTGGCGGGAGGAGTATCCCAGCCGGGCGGCGAGGCCCTCCACCCCGTGCCGGTTGATCACGCCGTCGTTGATCAGGCGCATCGCGCGGCCCGCAAGGTCCTGCCGGATGTTCCACGCAGGCGTGCCTGGCACTGCTTCGGGGAGGCAGCGCTTGCACGCCCGGTAGCCGGCGTCGTGCGCTGCGGCAGAGGTTTCGTAGAAGGTGACGTTTACGGCTTTCGGGGTTCTGGCGGGGCAGGACGGGCGGCAGTAGATGCCGGTGGTCCGGACAGCAGTGTAGAACTGTCCGTCGAACCGGGTGTCCCGCGCGTCAATCGCGCGGTAGCGCTGCCAGAAGTCCATGCCCTCCATCCTGCCAGCCAGCGACCGCGACTGCTAGCGGAAATCGGACACGGCCGTGGCGTTCGATAGAGTCGGACCATGACCGCCAGCCTGAGTCCCACCAGCCCGGATCAGCTCCGCGAACTGCTGTCCGGCGATGCCCGGGGGGTCGCTCCGCGGCTGCTGGGATCCGTACTGACCCACCACAGCCACGAGGGAACTGTGGCTGTGCGGATCACCGAGGTGGAGGCGTACATGGGTCCCGGCGACTCGTCGCATCCGGATCCCGGCTCCCACACTTTCCGTGGCCCCACGGCGCGAAACGCGCCCATGTTCGGCCCGGCCGGCCACCTCTACGTCTACTTCACGTATGGCATGCACTACTGCGCCAACATCGTCTGCGGCCCGGCGGGCACCGCATCTGCCGTCCTTCTGCGGGCGGGCGAGGTGGTGGAGGGGCAGCACCTCGCGCTGGTGCGGCGTCCGACGTCGAAATCGGCCCTCGACCTGGCGAGCGGCCCCGCCCGGCTGGCCACCACGCTGGCCCTCACGACAGCCGACAGCGGCCGGGATGCGCTGGCTGACCCCTTCGAACTGCGACTGCCTTCAGTACCCGCTCACGTGTTCAGTTCCGGGCCGAGGGTGGGCGTCTCCGGCGACGGCGGCTCCGCGACGTATCCCTGGCGCTTCTGGCTGCCAGGGGATCCCACAGTGTCCCGCTACAAGGCGGCAAAGGTGCGCCGGGCATAATCCGTCCCGCCGGGGTGGTCTCCTGCCAGGGCGAACGGCGCCAACCGGCGCTGGAGGCGCTGCTGCACCACAGGCCATTCCTGCCCCAGGACCGAGAACACTGCCGAATCCGCACGTGTGCCGTCAGGCGCCAGGCGGTGGCTGCGCAGCACGCCCTCGAACGTTGCCCCCAGCCGTTCGATGGCTGCGGCGCTGCGCACATTACGTGCGTCGCAGCGAAACGCAACGCGCTGAACGTGAAGGCCTTCGAACGCAAAGGCGAGCAGGGTGTGCTTGCTGGCGGGATTTACGTGCGTGCCCCAGAACTGCCGTCCAAAGAAGGTGCCGCCAACTTCCACGCGCTGCTGGGCGGCATCGAACGCATTCAGCGCGGTTGTGCCCAGGAGGGCTCCGGTCCGCTGGTCCGTCACGGCGAAGGCCAGGCTGGCCGGGTCCTCAATCCTGGCCGCAAACAGCCCTGAAAGCTCGTGCGCCGTGGCCGGCAGGGGCGCGGCCATTCCTGCCCACATCGTGGCGTCCACGAAGTCAAACAGCCCTTCGGCATGGTGCGGTGCCAACGGAAGGAGGGAAAGCCCGTATCCGGTCAGGACGTTCTCGTGGTGCATTGCAGTATTGAATCACTCACGGGGCGGAACGGCTACGGAAGTGTGCGGCCTGAAAGTGAACATTGGGTGACTTCCGGGGCAGGGGACCGGCGGGCGCGTTAACCGAAATGGTTGTAGAATGGACGGTCTGTCTTTTGCGATAGGGGAACGTTTAAATGCTCGACGCCGATTTGGCCCACGAACGGAACTATGTTGCCGGCCTGTACGCGCGGCTGGAAGAGCTCCGCGCGGAAAAGCGCCAGCAGTTGGCACAGGTCCGCCGGGCCGGTGCCGTGGGTACCATGCAGAATGTCTCCGAACGCGACGCCTTCGCCGCGCTCTACGAGGACCGCCTCGCCCAGCTCGACGCCGTCGATGACCGCCTGGTCTTCGGCCGCCTCGACCTGGATTCCGGTGAGGCCCAGTACATTGGGCGCATCGGCCTGACCACCGATGACCTCCAGCGGCTCATGGTGGACTGGCGCGCGCCCGAAGCCGGCCACTTCTACCAGGCAACGGCGTTTGACCGGCAGGGCGTCCGCCGCCGGCGGCACCTGATTCTGCAGGGCCGGGAAGTCAAGGCCATCGAGGACGACGTCCTTGATGCGGACATGCTCGCGGACGACGCCTCGCTGCAGGGCGAAGGAGCATTGCTGGCGGCTCTGGATTCCAAGCGCACGGGCCGGATGTCCGACATCGTCGGCACCATCCAGTCCGAGCAGGACCGCATCATCCGGTCCTCCATTTCCGGTGCCCTCGTGGTGCAGGGTGGTCCGGGTACCGGTAAGACTGCGGTGGCACTGCACCGGGCCGCGTACCTGCTTTACACGCACCGGGAGCGGCTGAAGACTGCCGGCGTGCTGCTGGTGGGCCCGTCGTCGTCCTTTATGAAGTACATCGAACGTGTTCTTCCCTCGCTCGGTGAGACCGGCGTGGTGATGGCCAGCGTGGGTCGCCTGATGCCCGGGATCAAAGCTGTTGCCGAACCTGAGGCAGAGGTCGCGGCCATCAAGGGGCGGCTGGACATGGTGAAGGTTGTGGCCAATGCGGTCGCCAACCGGCAGCGGATCCCCGCCGAGGACCGTGTCCTGGACGTCGACGGCCGCAAGCTGGTGCTGACGCGGCGGCAGGTAAGCCGGGCGCGCGAACGTGCCCGGTCCACTGGCAAGCCGCACAACGAGGCGCGCCTGACGTTTATCAAAATTCTGCTCCGCGAACTGACCGAGCAGATGACCGATCTCGTGGAGGCCGGGAGCATCGGCAACAATGCCGACCGCTCGTATCTGGCAGAAGACGTCCGCACGGCCCGCGACGTCCGGATCGTCCTGAACCTGTGCTGGATGCCGATGACTCCGGAGAAGCTGATCAACGAGCTTCTGAGCAAGCCCGCAGTCCTGGCGGCCTGCACACCGAGCCTGTCCCTTAGGGAGCGGTCGCTGCTGCTGCGCCCTGCTGGTGCGCCCTGGACCGAGGCTGACGTCCCGCTGCTGGACGAGGCCGCGGAGCTCCTTGGTGAAATGGACCCGGCGGCGGGACGTGGCCTTGCACAGCAGGAGCACGACCGCGCCCGGGACCTTGCCAACGCCAAGCAGACACTGGTGAACATGGGGGACATGGGTGTCGATGTCCTCATCTCCGCGGAGGAACTCGCCGACCAGAACCAGGAGCGCGAAAACCGCCTGACGGCCGCCGAGCGCGCCACCAGCGACCGCACCTGGGCGTTCGGCCACATCGTGGTGGATGAGGCGCAGGAGCTTTCGCCCATGCAATGGCGCCTGCTGGTCCGTCGCTGCCCGCTGAAATCCTTCACCATCGTGGGCGACATCGCGCAGACCAGTTCAGTCGCCGGCGCCAACTCCTGGCAGGGGGCCCTGGCGCCCATGTTCGGTGACCGCTGGCAGCTGGAGGAGCTGACAGTCAACTACCGGACGCCCTCCCAGATCGCCGAGGCAGCCGCCCGCATGGCCAACGCGGCCGGACTGGTGGTTTCAGCGCCGAAGGCCGTCCGCGAGGGACGGTGGGCCCCCGTCATCGACAAGGTTGACCGCGGACAGGTGGTGAGCCGTTTGGTGGAGGTGCTCCCCGAGGAGCTGGCAGCGCTCGACGGCGGCCTCCTCGCCGTGATTGCCGACGGCGACCTTCTGCCGGCTGCAACGTCAGCCCTTCGTGCCGTGTACGGCCGACGCATCGGCAACGGCGCGGGCAGCTACGAACAGGACATCGTGGTCATCAGCCCGCGCGAGGCCAAGGGCCTGGAGTTCGACGGCGTTGTGGTGCTTGAGCCGTCCGTCATGCTCAACCGCGAGCATGGCCGGGTGGGCGATCTGTACGTCGCCATGACCCGGCCCACCCAGCGGCTCCGGCTGATCGCCGCGGAAGGTATTCCGGCAGGCATCGAAGGCTGAACCGGTCCGCTTTGCCCCTTGACGCCCGGCGCCGTTCATTTCGGCGCCGGGCGTCGCCGATCCTGCTAACTTAGAAGTCGTGTCAGAACTCAACGATCTCGAAACCCAGCAGAACGACCCCACCTTCGCCAATATCTGGCAGGAGCTGAAGTGGCGCGGCCTGGTCCACGTCTCCACCGATGAAGAGGAACTGGAAAAGCTCCTCGCCGGTGATCCGATCACCTATTACTGCGGATTCGACCCCACTGCGCCGAGCCTGCACCTGGGCAACCTGGTTCAACTCCTCGTGATGCGCCGGCTGCAGCTCGCCGGGCACAAGCCGCTGGGACTGGTGGGCGGATCAACAGGACTGATCGGCGATCCGCGGCCCACCGCAGAACGCACACTGAACACCAAGGACACCGTTAACGAATGGGTGGGCTACCTGCAGGCCCAGGTCCGCCGCTTCCTCAGCTTCGATGGCCCCAGCGCCGCCCGCATGGTCAACAACCTCGACTGGACCGCACCGTTGAGCGCCATTGACTTCCTGCGCGAGATCGGAAAGCACTACAGGGTCGGCACCATGCTTCGCAAGGATGCTGTTGCGTCCCGCCTCAGTTCGGACGAGGGCATCAGCTACACGGAGTTCAGCTACCAGATCCTGCAGGGCATGGACTACCTCCAGCTGTTCCGTGACTACGGCTGCATGCTGCAGACCGGCGGTTCGGACCAGTGGGGCAACCTCACCAGCGGCACTGAACTCATCCGCAAGGTTGAGGGCAAAAGTGTGCACGCCCTGGGTACGCCGCTGATCACCAACTCGGACGGCACGAAGTTCGGCAAGAGCGAAGGCAACGCCATCTGGCTCGACGCCGGCATGTGCAGCCCGTACGCCTTCTACCAGTTCTGGCTGAACACCGCCGACTCTGACGTGGTGGACCGGTTGAAGGTCTTTACTTTCCTGAGCCGCGCGGAAATCGAAACCCTGGCAGCTGCCGTGGCCGAGCGTCCGTTTGCACGGGAAGGCCAGCGGAAGCTGGCGTTCGAAGTGACTTCCCTGGTCCACGGTGTGGAGGCAACGGAGAAAGTCATCGCGGCGTCCGCTGCACTTTTTGGCAACGGTGACCTGTCCGCCCTGGACCGGCCCACGCTTGAAGCGGCCACATCGGAGCTTCCGTCCGCCCGCATCCAGGTGGATGGCCTCGGGATCATTGACCTGCTGGTGGCGTCCGGCCTGTCGGAGAGCAAGTCCGCGGCACGGCGAACTGTCGGCGAAGGCGGTGCCTATGTAAACAACGAGAAGGTGTCCGACCCGGAAGCTGTCATCTCCGAGTCGGAGCTGCTGCATGGTCAGTACCTGCTCCTACGCCGTGGCAAGAAGAACCTGGCGACTGTCGAAGTGCTGGTTCCTTAGCCTTCCCAAACCCCGATTCACGCTCCTCCGCAGCCGATTTGCACGGCCGCGGGGGAGCGTGTATTGTCTTCTGAGTCGCCACCGTTGAGTGGTGACAAACCCCCTTCACAAGAGAAGCAATTCATCGTGTGCAAAGCACGAAAATGATGAAAAGCTTCAATTTCTGATGGGCGGATTCGTTCCACAGAGTGAATATCGGGAAAATAACCGGGATTTGCAAAGTGAATAAGAATGAAATAAGCTATAAACATCGCAGCGAAGAAAAGCGAAACAAAAGAATTCATTGAATATGAATTGTTTCGGGAATTATTCGAATGTGTCTGTTGTTTGAGAACTCAATAGTGTGCCAAGTTTGTTGATACCAATTGTTTTATTGATTGGTTGTTTTGGCT
>NZ_PJIW01000023.1:0-75809 GCF_002929755.1 Arthrobacter sp. 4R501
TTGACCGGTGGCTGATATCAGGAGGCGTGTCCAGATGCAGGACGGGTGATGATGGTGGGACAAGGCAACCGCATCAGAACCTTTTCGGCGATGGATCCGATGGGCTTCCGAAGTCCGCCCCGTCCCCAGCAGCCAATCACCAACAGGCTTGCCTGTCTTGCGGCACGAATGAGCACGTCGGCGGGAGAGTCGTCCGATTCCAGCGCCTCGTAAACAGTCAGCGCCGGAAATTTCTCCCGCACGCTGCCGGCGGCTTCGGAGATAAGCGCCTGGGGATCAGGCTCACGGCGGTGATCGGATCCCATCCTGCCTACCGCGTCAGCTGAGGTCAGCGTTTTTGGCACCGCATGCAGCACTGTCAGTTCCTCCCCCGCCCGGTTTGCCTCCTCCGCCGCCATCTTCAGGGCAAGCTCGGAGTCAGCCGACCCGTCGATGCCAACCACCACCCCGATTCGGCCCACCACCCTGGGAGCGGGAATGACAGCGACAGGACTTCGACACATGATTGCCGTCTGAAAGCTGACCGACCCAAATCCCTCCCCCCGCCTGTCTGCTGAACGGTCCGAACCGAGAACCACGATCTCGGCGCCAACGGACAACAGGCTTAGTACGTGTTCCGGCTCGCCGGGCTGCCAGCTGGTAACGATCTGCAGCGTGGGATGCCGCTCGGCCACCCGGTCACGCTCCAGGTCCAGCAGCGCCTCCGCCTCGACCACGGCCTCCCCGTACCGCGCCGGCACCCTGTAGTACGAAGGTTCCGGTACCACCCGCACCAAATGCAGGCGAAGCCCTCGTCCATTCGCTCTGTGCGCAGCCCAGTCCGCAGCCTCTTGGCCCGTCCTGGAGCCATCGGCCCCTACCAGGACTTCGTCCGCTTTCAAGTCCTGCCCCCTTTTCATCACTTCCCCTCACCCAGTGTCTCCCTGAGTCACGGCACGGCTAGTGCCTTAAGCCCCCACCCCGTCTGGTTCCGGGGCTTCGTCCCTGTTGCCCTACCTGGTAACTGTGTTTACTGGATCTACATGCAGAGCACAGCCGCCCGTCTAAGGAAGACCATGACCAACATCACCATTCTCGGCAGCGGGCACATGGCCCGCGCACTCGCCCTGACAATGCTGCGAGGTAACAACCCGGTACAGGTTCTTGGCCGAGACGGCTCCAAGACCCGGGACTTGGTCGAAAGCCTAGGACCCGGCGCGACGGGAGGCCTGACCGGGGCGCCCATCACAGGAGCGATAGTCTTCCTGGCCATCCCGCACAAGGAGGTGCACAACGCCATCGTGGAAACCGGTGATCTTCTTGACGGACGTGTCGTGGTGGATATCAGCAACACGGTGGACGTCACAAACTTCGATCGGCTGACCACGGAGCCTGGCACGTCCGCAGCCGAAGAAACAGCCCGCCTGTTGAATGGACGCGCAGATGTGGTGAAAGCGTTCAACACCACGTTCCCTGCCACCTTAGAGGCTGGAAAGGTCGCGGGACAACATCTGGACGTGTTCATCGCGGGCGACTCGGAGCACGCTAAAGAGAAAGTCAGCGCGGTGGCAGCGGCCGCAGGACTGAGGCCCATCGACGTTGGACCGCTTCGGCGTTCGCGCGAACTTGAAGCCTTCATGCTGGTTGTCACGGGCCTGCAGGTCAGCCCTGAGCATGGGCACTTCAACTGGGACACCGCGCTCAGGATATTTCCTTAGGGATCGGAGCCTGACGATCCCTCCAGGGGGCCTGTCAGCCGGCATGTTTCAGCGATACGGCTTCAAGCTGCTCAGGAACCCGGACATTCCAGCCCAATTCACGTCTGGCGCGAACCCGCAAAGCGTCAGACTCTTCCGGCTCACCGTGGGTGATATACGTCATGCGGGGGAGCTTGTGTGCTGCGCGAATCCACTCGACGATTTCATTGGAATCCGCATGCGCCGAAAGGCTGTCCATCATAATGACTTCGGCCTTGGTGGGAACGTCCTGGCCGAAGATCCGTAACTGCCTCGCCCCGCTCGACTCGGGGGCACCACCCGTACCCGCGGCCCGGTATCCGTTGAGCGCCACCACGTTTCTTGGGTCGGGTCCGTAGGACTGCGGATGGTGCAGGATCCCGCCCATGTGAGCATGCCGCTCGCCGAAGTGATCACCGTGGGGCCTCCGCGCAGGTTCAGCAGTTTGGAACCATCCACGCTCCGGGTCGCGGTGGCCACCCGATACATCTCTGTGTACTCGCGTTCCTGCAAGCCGGTGTTCGTCGGAGTACCTTTGGTATTCCCGGCGCGTCGATAGCCATCGGGCCGTTGAGATAAATGGGGATGTCCGGGATCGTGCATCAGTGGAGGATGGGCCCTGCAGGCACAAAAGTGGCCTAAATGCCCCCAACAAGATCGAGGGGTGCGTCAAAATCGTGCGGCTCGGAGCTGTTCAAGGACCGCACGGCATCCGCGGCTGTGTAACCCGGGACGGCGGGGTGATGGGATGAATATTCGTGCAGGTCCGCGTAGCGTGCTTCCTCCTCCTGGAGGTGTCCGCTGTCAGGCAGGAGGAGCGTGCACAGTTCCGTAGTGGCCCGCAGTAGCGTGGACTCGCCCCCGGAAGCCGTTCCTGACCAGTGCTGGCACGTAGCCTGTGTGGTCCAGGTGGGCGTGGGTCAGCAGAGCTGCGTCAATGGATGCCGGGGGTACGGGAAAGGTGCCCAGTTGCGGACACGGATGCGTTTGGATCCCTGGAACAACCCACAGTCGATATGAATCCGCTGTCCACCCGAATCCACGAGGTCCCGGGACCTCGTCACGGTGTCGGTAGCCCCCAGGAAGCGGGCGCCAGCGGTTCGGGTCATTGGACCCTTGTGGCATCTTGGCTGTTCCTAAAGAATGAGTCAGACGCAGGCAGGGCACCCTCGTTGCCCGTGGAACTGCGGTACGGAAGGGATAGGAATGAACGCCACTACAGCATCAGAGCACGGGGTTGCCTCGCCCAACACCGGCATTAGGGTCTTCATCCTTGATGATCATGAACTGGTCCGCCGGGGACTCCAGGACCTTCTGGAGAGCGAGGGATTCGTCGTCGTCGGCATGTCCGGCTCCGCCGCCGAAGCGGCACGCCGCATTCCGGCACTGCACCCGGACGTGGCAATTCTTGACGCCCGGTTGCCGGACGGGACGGGCATTGAGGTCTGCCGCGATGTGCATTCAGTGGACGAAACGATCAATTGCCTGATCCTTACAAGCTACGACGACGAGCAGGCCCTCCGGGGCGCGGTCCTAGCCGGGGCCTCAGGGTACGTTCTCAAGGAAATAGGTGGTTCGGACCTGATCGGTGCCCTGCGTCGCGCTGCCAGGGGTGAGTCTCTGTTTGATGCCGACCTGAAAGCCATGATCATTCAGGGACTGGCAGAACCTAAGCGCGTGGACCCAAGGGTCGCGTCGTTGACCCGGCAGGAGCGCAGGGTGCTGGAACTGGTCGGTGAAGGCCTGACGAACCGCCAGATCGGCGAACGCATGCTGCTGGCGGAAAAGACGGTGAAGAATTACGTCTCGTCCCTGCTTGCGAAGCTGGGTTTCGAGCGGCGGACTCAGGCCGCGGTCCACATGGCGCACCATTCCTCCCCTGACCAGTAGCCGTCAAAAAACCGGAGCCCTCCAGGTCAATGCCGTTCCCGTCTCGGGGGAGCCGGACACCTCGAAAGTACCGCCCAGCGTCCGGGCCCTGTGTTCCATGTTCGACAGTCCGTTGCCATGCGAAGGCGACAGTCCGTTGCCGTTGCCATGCGAAGGCACCGTCAATCCTGTGCCGTTGTCCTGGATTACGACGCAGACGAATCCGTCCTCCACGGAAACCGAAACGCGGATCGTGTCTGCTCCCGAGTGGCGAACAGCGTTGCTCAGCCCTTCGGTGATGACAGCCAAAATGTTCAGGGCAGTTTCCTCGTCCCGGATCGCGTCGATTGCCCCCGTCAGCGTCAGGAGCGGAACGAAAGGCAGCGACTGCGTGCCGGTGCGAACGGCTTGAAGGACACGGCTACTGAGAAGTTCCTTCCCGGTCTCGGAGTCGCTCAGTGAGTAGATGGTGTTCCGAAGCTCCCGGATGGTCTCGTCCAGTTCCGCAGTCACAGTCCGGATCGTCCTGGCGGCCGAGTCACTGGTCATGTAACGCCGGAGGCTTTGGATGCTGAGCCCCGCCGCGAACAGGCGCTGAATGACGAGGTCGTGGAGGTCGCGGGCGATCCGGTCCCTGTCGCTGAAAACGGCGATCTGTTCCCGCATACGGTGCGCCCGGGCCAGTTCAAGGGCAAGAGCCACATGCGAACCGAACACGGTGCCCATTTCCATGTCCGTATGGCTGAACGTCCCGGCAACATGTTCACGCTGGAGAACCAAGAGCCCGTAGTGGGTACCGCGGGCGCTGAGGTCTATGACCAACAGCCTGCCCTCAACCAGCCTCTCCGCGCCACCGAGAGCGGACGAAGCGTCTTCAATCACAGCTGCCTTGCCCGTAGCCAGGACGGAGTCTATTCCGACAGAGTCAAACGACAGAAGCCGTCCAACCCACTGCGGAGCGAGGTTTCCCGCGCCTCCCGCGATGCGGTACAAGTTGGAAGTCTCCTCCTGGACCAGGACGAGGGCAAGGTCGGAACTGGACTCCCGGAGTGCCCTGGCCGCGATCAGGTCCAGTCCCCCGTCCTGGTCCTCCGGCGATTCCCCGTCGCCCATCATCTTGCTGGTCACATCCATGCACGCCTGCAGCCATGCGGTTCTTCGCCGGGCATCGTCATAGAGCCTGGCGTTTTCAATGGCGACGCCGGCGGCTGCAGCAAGTGCCTCGGCCAGCTCCTCGTCTTCGTCCGTGAAATCGTCGCCGCCCCTCTTTTGGGTCAGGTAAAGGTTGCCGAAAACAACGTCCCTCACACGGACAGGCACGCCGAGGAAAGATTTCATCGGCGGATGATTCCTGGGAAACCCGTAGGCATCCGGATGCTGGCTAAGATCGTGCAGCCGCAGCGGCTTCGGATCGCGGATCAACAGACCCAGAACGCCATGTCCCGTAGGGAGGGGGCCGATCTTACGCGCGACTTCCTCGTCTATTCCCACAGTGATGAAATGACTCAGGGCACGGTCGCTTCCAATCACACCCAAGGCTCCATATTCAGCCTGGAGGAGGTGGCAAGCTGAGCTGACCACCCTATGCAGCACAGCCTCCAGACTCAGGTCCTCAGCCAGGGCAACAACGGCACTCAGAAGCCCCTGCATCCGCTCTTGGGCACTTACCAGCTCCCCGGCATGGTCAACAAAGTCGCTAAGAAGTTCGTCGGTCCGCGAGCCGGCAACAGGTAGCCGGGAACCCGTCCCGGTCGGTTGAGTGGGCTGGTTCAATGAAACCGCTTTGTTCGATGGAGACATCCATGTGGCCCGGTCTGCCGGTGCACAAAGACTACTCCCCCATGGAAGGATCATCCATGCTCGTGGGATTGAGAAGGGGTCTTTGTGCCCTATTTAGGGGGCCAACTGCTCCGTATGATCTTGGCCATGACCACAGATGCATCGATACCGGAGACCGCCGTGCTGCCAGCTGAGGAGTGCTGGCGGTTGCTTCGAGGCGATTCGGTAGGCCGCCTTGCCGTGTGGGTGAGCGACCACCCCGAGATCTTTCCCATCAACTACAAGGTCCACCATGAATCGCTGGTCTTCCGGACGGGTGCGGGCACCAAGCTTGCATCCGCCCTGGGCCAGCAGGTGGCCCTTGAAGCAGACGGTGCCGACACCGACGGCGGCGTGGCCTGGAGCGTACTCGTGAAAGGTCCGGCTACAGCACTTGAAAGGACCCCCGAAGTCCTGGACTCCATCGGACACTTACTGTTCCCTTGGGAAACGGGCCGCAAAGACCATTTCCTCCGTATTGTCCCGGAGAGTGTCAGTGGACGGCGGTTCACGATTTCCGCGCCGCTGACCTGGGGCGGACCCCTGGATGAGGCCACCCGCGCCGGACTGGAATAGCCGGTTCATGCGGGCATGGTGGGTTGAGAATCCCGGTCCGATCGCGACAGGCCCTTTGCGGATGGGCGATCGCCCCGATCCGTCACCGGGGCCGGGCGAGGTCTTGCTCTCGGTACTTGCATGTGGCGTATGCCGCACAGATCTCCACCTTGCTGAAGGAGACCTGCGGCCCCACGGGTTCCGGCGGATCCCCGGACATGAAGTGGTTGGCGAGGTGACGGGGTCAGGAGCTGGCAGCTCCAGGTTCCGCCTCGGCGACCGTGTGGGCGCAGCCTGGCTGGCCCGTACCTGCGGCTCCTGCCGTTTCTGCCATCGCGGGTCCGAAAACCTCTGCCTGGCCCCGACATTCAACGGCTGGGACACCGACGGCGGCTACGCGGAGCTGATGACCGTCCACGAGGACTACGCGTACCGGATACCCGAGGTATTTACCAACGAGCATGCGGCGCCCTTGCTGTGCGCAGGAATCATCGGCTACCGGGCGCTCCGTTCATCCGGCCTCCCGCAGGGAGGCAAACTCGGCATTTATGGCTTTGGCGGGTCTGCCCACCTCACAGCGCAAATGGCAATCTACGAAGGTGCCAGCGTCTATGTCATGACACGGTCGGTGGCGGCACAGAGGCTCGCCCTGGAGCTGGGGGCACAGTTCGCCGGGGCCGCTGACGCCCAGCCGCCGGAGCTGTTGGACGCCGCCATCCTCTTCGCTCCTGCGGGCGGACTGGTGCCGGTTGCGCTTCGGTCCCTGGACCGCGGCGCAACCCTCGCCGTCGCCGGCATCCACTTAAGCGACATCCCCGTTTTGGACTATCAAAAGGACCTTTTTCAGGAGCGCCGCTTGCGCAGTGTCACGGCCAACACCAGAGCCGACGGCCGGGAATTCCTGGCGCTGGCCGAAAAGATTCCCCTTCGCCCGTCGACTGTCTCCTACCCGTGGGCGAAGGCCGACGAGGCGTTGCTGGACCTGTCACGGGACCGTTTCACGGGCGCCGCAGTGCTGCTGGGACCGGCCTGAGGCGCCGTCGGAAGGTGTGTGCTTTCAGTGACCTTCGGCCCTAGGCTACTGCCAGAACCTGGAGGAAGGTACTGCCATGAGTGATAACGATCGCATCCTTGTCGGAATCGACGGTTCCGAATATTCCACCGCGGCGCTGCGTCTCGCCGGGCGCTTGGCGTCCGCGCTGAACGCACCATTGCACGTCGTGACCTGTCTGGGCTTCTCAGATTTCTACCTGCCCGCGCACCTGCCGCCTGGAGAGATCGATAGCACTGCTGAACTCGAGGCCGTTGCCAAACGCCTCATGGCACAGGCCATTGACAGGGCCTACGGCGCGGAGCGCCCAGAACATCTCACCACAGCCGTGAAATCGGGATCGCCGGCGAAAGTGCTGGTGGACGAAAGCCGGAACGCCCAACTGCTCGTGGTGGGGCGGCGTGGCCACGGCGGGCTCCTTGGCCAACTGCTGGGCTCCGTCAGCGCAGCGTGTACAGCCCATGCACACTGCCCTGTGCTGGTGGTCAGCCAGGATGCCGAAGAAGACCATGGACGAAACCGCTGACCTGCCAGCAGCAGTAGTAGTGGGAGTGGACGGAAGCGCCCCGTCCATACTGGCTCTCCGCTGGGCAGGCGCGTTGGCCCCACTGCTCAAGGCCCACATCCGAGCCGTAACCTGCTGGCAGTTCCAGATCGCAGTCGGCACCTTCACCCCGCTTCTTTGGAGCCCCGAGGAGGAAGCAAAGAAAATCTGTGCCGCTGCTGTGGACGAAGCATTCGGCGGTGCCCCTCCAGCCGGACTGGAAATGGTCACCTCCCAGGGCCAGACAGCAAAGGTGCTGGTTCATGAAAGCCAGACTGCGCAAATCGTTGTGGTGGGCAGCCGTGGCCATGGCGGATTTGAAGGGCTACTGCTGGGGGCAGTGAGCGCAACGGTGGCTCAGCATGCAAAGTGCCCCGTCCTGGTCGCGCACGGCACAGACCTGCCGGCAGGGCTTTTGGTTGCTCCCGGGCAGTCTTCCGTGGCAGGGGGCGGCCAAGCCGGGTCCAGTCATGCCGGCGCCTGACCGGATAGTTGTTGGGTACGACGGGTCGGCTGAGGCAGCCCTGGCTGTGCGGTGGGCGGCCCGGCACGCAGCCCTCCTGGAGCGGGAGTTGGAGGTGATTCATTGCTCGCTATGGCCGCTGCTTACCCACGATCTCGGACCCGTACAAGGCATAGCCGGAAGCGGCCTGCAACATCAGGCCCAGGCCATCCTGGATGAAGGGAAAGCCGCGGCCGCGGCCGTGGCGCCCCGGGTAAGGATCCGCGGCAGCCTCCTGTACGGACTTCCCGCAGCCCATCTCCGCCGGATCGCGGAGGATGCGCGGATGCTGGTTCTTGGCAGCCGAGGGATCGGAGGCTTTATGGGGCTCCTCGTCGGATCAGTAAGCCTTGAACTCGCGGCGACCGCTTCCTGTCCCGTTGCGGTCATCCGGTTCGATAACAACAAAGAAGGGCGCATCGTGGTGGGAATTGACTCATCCGGGTCGGAAAGCGCCCTGGCCCTTGCCTGTGCACTTGCCCGGGCTACGGGAGCGGACCTGACGATCATCCACGTCATCCGGCCCAACGACGGCGCTGCAACTAAGACCGGAAATACCCAAGGAGCGGCCCGTCGTCTCCTCATGACAGCTCTTGACAGCGCTCGGACCCAGGCTCCGGATGTGACCGCCAGCCATTACGTTGCACAGGATCCTTCCGTCCCGCGGGCGCTCCTCAATGCCGCCCGCGGTGCCGCCCTCATCGTCGTCGGCAGCAAGGGCCAGGGGATCCTCCGAGGAACCATCGGATCGAATGCCCATGCAGTCCTTCACCACGCCACCACACCTGTCCTAATCTCGCAGCAACGGGAGACCGGCCGGACGTTGGTCGAGCAGACGACCTGAGCCGCCGCCATGCACTTTACGGGACCTTGGTCCCTTACGGCCGAGGCAACGAGACGCCATCGTTGAGGTGGAGTAGCATCGCGCGCCGCGCACCCATGATCAGCAACAGGCAGGAACGGTTATGAAAGCTATCGTCTACGGAGGCCCCGGGAAGAAATCCTGGACAGAAGTGCCTGATCCTGTGATCCGGAATCCATCCGACGCCATCGTCAAGGTTGACACCACCACCATCTGCGGCACGGACTTGCACATCCTCAAGGGCGATGTCCCGGCCGTGACCGAAGGAAGAATTCTGGGCCACGAGGGAGTGGGCACCATCACCGAGGTCGGTTCGTCAGTGACCAGCCTAAAACCGGGCGACCGCGTCATCATCTCCTGCATCAAGTCCTGCGGTCACTGCGCCAACTGCAAGAGCGGCCTCTATTCACACTGCATGGGTGACGAGGGTGCCCCGGGCATAGGCTGGGTCTTCGGCCATCTGATCGACGGCACCCAAGCCGAATACGTGCGCGTCCCCTACGCCGAAAACTCCCTGCACCTGCTGCCGGCCGGGGTTAGCGACGAGCAGGCCGTCATGCTCTCTGACATCCTCCCCACGGGCTTCGAAATCGGAGTGCAGTACGGGCGGGTCAAGCCCGGCGACGCGGTGGCCGTGGTCGGCGCAGGTCCGGTCGGGCTGGCAGCAATCGCCACCGCCGGACTCTACGGAGCGGCGACGATCATCGCCATCGACCTTGATGCCAACCGCCTGGAGAAGTCCCGGGAGTTCGGCGCCACCAACATCGTCCTGTCAGGCGACGCCGGCTGGAAGGAACAGGTGCTGGCCCTGACCGACGGCCAGGGCGTGGACGTGGCGATCGAGGCAGTGGGCATTCCCGCGACGTTCAGCATGTGCACGGAGATCGTCCGGCCGGGCGGGAACGTGGCCAATGTTGGTGTGCACGGCAAGTCAGTGGAACTCCATGTGGAGAACCTCTGGATCCAGAACATCAACATCAGCATGGGACTCGTGAACGCCAACACCACCCCGATGCTGCTGAAGCTTGTCGCACAAAACAAGCTGCCGGCAGAAAAGTTCGCGACACACCGCTTCCGTTTTGACCAGTTCATGGACGCCTACGACACCTTCGCCCGGGCCGCGGAGACGCACGCCCTGAAAGTCGTGATCACCGCATGAAAGGCTACGTTGTTTACGACTCCGCCTACGGGAACACCAAGGCAGTTGCGGAAGCCGTCGTAGAAGGCCTCAAACCTCTCGGCGCTGCAGCGGTTTCCGTGACGGACTTCAACCCACAGAATCTCGAAGAAGACGATCTTCTTGTGGTTGGCTCCCCCATCAACGGCTGGCGTCCGACACCGAAAATTACGGAACTGCTGGCCCAACTGGGCGGTGACAAGCTCAAGGGCATCAACGCCGCAGCATTCGACACGCGCGTCCGCTTCTTTATCCACGGCGACGCGGCCAAGAAGATCACCAAACTGCTCAGGGAGGGTGGCGCCAACATCATTTCTGATCCCACCCCGTTCTACGTCCAGGGCACAGAAGGGCCCCTCCGGAGCGGGGAACTTGAAAAAGCAGCCAGTTGGGCGAAGAAGCTCGCCACGGCACTGGAGCGGAAGGCAACACCATGAAGGCAGCCATCGTGTACGAATCCCTGTACGGCAACACACACGCCATCGCCGATGCCATAGCCCAAGGGCTGGAAGGGGTGGCCGAACCGCACGTGATGTCCGTCGAGGAGGCCGGCAAGACCCAGCCCACGGCCACGGACCTCCTGGTGGTGGGCGGTCCGACGCACATCCACGGCATGAGCAGGAAGCCGATGTGGGAACTGGCAGTCAAAGACGCCCTTGAACACCCGGAGAAGGGATTGGTTCCGGACGCCGCGGCGGGAGGGCCGGGCTTGCGGTCCTGGTTCGATGCCTTGGACAAGACGACAGGGAAAGCGGCCGCTTTCGACACGCGGCTGGAGGGCAATGAACTGCTGACCGGTCACGCGTCCAAGGGAATCGCGAAACGGCTCAGGCAACATGGCTTTGAGCTCGTCGCCAAGCCTGCGAGCTTCCTCGTCGATAACACCAACCAGCTTTTGCCAGGTGAACTGGACCGGGCGCGCGAATGGGGAAAGACGCTCGGCGCGGCCCTGGCGTCACCCTGAGTGAGCCGCGTGGGCTCGGCAGCGGCACCCTATCCGCCCGGGGCTGATGCTCCCGCAGGATCCGGTCTCTCCGCGGGGGATGTAACAGAACGAGCGCTGGCGGGGCTGGCCAACGGTGTCCCGGACAACTCGAGCAGAACCCTCCGGCAGATTGTCCGGGCCAACGTGCTGACCCTGTTCAACGGGATCGTCGGCGGCTGCTTCCTGCTGTTGCTGCTGCTCGGGCAGTGGCAGGACGCGCTCTTTGGCTTCGCCGCACTGAGCAACGCAGTCATCGGCGTGGTCCAGGAGTTCAGGGCCAAGAGGCTGCTTGACCGGCTGGCTGTCATGGATGCCCCCGCCGCCCGGGTGCTCCGCGATGGCCGGGTCCAGGAAATTGCCGTCGCGGACGTGGTCCTGGGTGACATCGCCGTTCTGCAGGCGGGCGACCAGGTGGTGGCGGACGCCGTCATCGTCGACGACACTGGCCTGGAAGTTGACGAGTCCCTCCTCACGGGTGAGTCAGAAGCCGTGGACAAGGACCCGGGCTCGACAGTGCTCTCCGGGTCCACCATCACGGCCGGCCAGGGCAGGGCGCGGGTGGTTGCCGTGGGGGCCGATTCATACGCGAGCCGGCTTACGGCGGAAGCTAAACGTTTCTCCCTGGTCAATTCCGAGATCCGCAACGGGATCGACCGCGTCCTGCACTGGATCAGCTGGGCCCTCCTGCCCGTCGTGGCGATCGTCACCAACGGCCAGATGCAGGCAGCGGGCGGCTGGGAGGCGGCTTTCCGCACCGGGGCGTGGGTGGAAGCGGTCGTTGGCGCCGTGGCCGGGGCCATCGCCATGATCCCCCTGGGCCTGGTACTGATGACCAGCGTTGCCTTCGCCGTCGGGGGTGTGCGGCTGGCCCGCCAGAACGTGCTGGTACAGGAGCTCGCGGCCGTGGAGGGGCTTGCCCGTGTAGACGTGCTGTGCATCGACAAGACCGGAACGCTCACCGAGGGTACGGTGGTTTTCGACGGCGTCCACCCGGCCGGGCAGACCCCTGCCCGAGGCTGGAGGGAGGCATTGGGCTGGTTCGGCGCAGACCCACATGCCAACGCCACAGCCCGCTGCCTGGCGGGCAGCTTCGCCTTTGACGGCAACCGGGCCCCGGCCGCCGTCGTGCCTTTCTCCTCCGCCAGGAAGTGGAGCGCTGCGGGTTTTCAGCCGCCTCACCCTGCCGCGGGAACGTGGGTGTTTGGTGCACCCGAGATGGTGCTGCAGGAGAACAGCGGAGCCACCAGTGACGTCCTGGCAAAGTCCCGCCGTCTCGCCTCGGCGGGTTTGCGCACGCTGGTATTGGCTTACTCGCAGGACGTTGTGCCCACAGGGGATCCAGACGACGTGCAGCTGCCAGCGGGGCTTACAGCAACCATGCTCGTGACGTTCCGGGAAAAGGTCCGCCCGGATGCGGCCCAGACCCTGTCCTATTTCCGCCGGCAGGGCGTTGCCGTGAAGATCCTCTCCGGCGATGACCACCGGACGGTCACGTCGGTGGCCCGTGAGGTGGGGGTCGACGTCGGCGAGGGCTACGACGCACGGCACCTGCCCTCAGACCCTCACCTGATGGAGGAAACGCTGGATCACTTTTCCGTGTTCGGCCGCGTCACGCCCGAACAGAAGAAGGACATGGTTTTGGCGCTGCAGAGAATGGGCCACACCGTCGCCATGACGGGCGATGGCGTCAATGACGCGCTGGCGTTGAAGGAAGCGGATATCGGCATCGCCATGGACACGGCGGCGCCGGCCACTAAAGCGGTGGCCCGCATCGTGCTGTTGGACGGGCGCTTCGACCGGCTTCCGGCCGTCCTCGCGGAGGGCCGGCAGGTCATCGCCAATATTGAGCGGGTCTCGGTGCTGTTCCTGAGCAAAACGATGTACGCCGTGGCCCTGTCCGTGGCGTTCGGAGCGCTGATGTGGAGTTTTCCGTTCCTGCCCCGGCAGCTCTCAGCCACCGACGGGCTCACGATCGGCATCCCTGCGTTCTTTTTGGCCCTGATGAGTAACCCCCGCCGCTACCGGCCCGGATTCTTGAAACGGTCACTGACCATGGCGGTCCCAGCCGGAATCATCGTCACGACGGCGCTCCTGGTTGTGCAGGTGTATTCCGCGGCGGCGGGCGGCTTCAGCGCTGAAGCGAACCGCACAGCCTCGGTAATGACGCTGTCCCTGGTTGCCCTGAGTGTGCTGGCGGCTGTCAGCCGTCCCGTCAGCACCCTGCGCCTGGCCATCATCGCTGCTATGTGCCTCGGTCTGGTCCTGCTGATGACCGTTCCCTTCCTGCAGGATTTCTTTATGCTCGAATGGCCTCCGACGGAGCTCTCAGCTGTCGCCATTGGCTCCGCCGCCGTCGGTATCCTTGGGGTCCTGGCGCTGAGCAGATACCACACACGGCGGTACCGCGTCGATGGACCGGAGAAGGTGACGCGGCCCTCAGCTGCGCGGCCCTAGAGCCAGTCCGCTGCAAAGTCCTGCGGCGGCCACCAGCGCGTGCGCGGCGAAACCGCAAACCTTCGCCCGGAGACCTCCGCGGGGACAATCTGGATGAGATGCTCTTTGAGCCCGGGCTGCCAGGGTTCGCGGTCAGGACCGGCGTCGTGGAGGGTCGCCAAATCTCCGTCAAACGGCCCCGGCATTCCCTTGACCACAACGCTCCAGACTTCAGTGGCGTAGGCGTTCATCCCGTCCGCCTCAAAGGCCACGGCGGCGCCGGTGAGGAGGGCACGGAGTTTCGTGCCCGGCGCCGTGCGGAAAACCACCGCTTCTCCGATAATCATGAAGTTCAAGGGAAAGATCTCGGGGACCGCACCGTTGAGCAGGGCCAGCCGCCCAATATAGGAGGATTTCAGGTACTTCCAGCAGTCAGCCGGGGCGAGGACTTCCGTGTGGGATTCCGAAGGGGAGCTGCTCATGCACCTGATCCTAGCCCTCCCGTCCCAGCTCTCCTCGAAGCGCACCATCAGCGCAGCCTTGCCGGGCAATCAGGACCAAAGCCTCTGGGTCCTCCCGGCCCTTTGCCCGACTCTTAAGGAGTCGGGCGCATCATGCCCCGACAGTCATCTGAGCAAGGAGGCAGACATGGCTGATCTGATGAAATGGTTTGATACCCGGCGCTCCCCCGTCGAGATGATTGAAAGACTTTTCGAAGGTGACACCGCGGCGTCGGGGATCCGCGTCGAAGAATCGGTTGACGGCAATACCCTGGTGGTCCGGGCCGAACTGCCTGGGATCGATCCGGACAAGGACGTCAGCGTGACGATCGTTGACGGCGCCCTTGAGATCAAGGCCGAGCGCAGGGAGAAGTCCGAGCAGAAAGACGCGGACAGCTACCGTTCGGAGTTCCGTTATGGTTCATTCGTCCGGAGGCTCGCTTTGCCCGATGGCGTTCAACAGGAGGACATCACTGCTTCCTACAAGGACGGGGTACTCGAGGTGCGGACACCGGTGCCGACGGCCGCACCGCAGCCCCCTTCGAGGAAGATCGAGATAACGCGCGGCTAACTGCAGGGCCGGCCACCGATCAGCCGAAGAGGACCGCTGCTTCCCGGTAACGGTCCTCTGGAACGGTTTTGAGCCGGCCCAGCGCAGCGTCAAATCCGACGTTAACGATGTTGGTACCGCGCAGGGAGACCATGGTCCCCCAACGACCGGCGGCCGCTGAATCCACCGCTGCCATCCCCAGTCGGGTAGCCAGCACCCGGTCAAAGGCAATGCGGGCGCCACCCCGCTGGAACTCCCACAGCGTTGATTCCTTGGTTTGACAGTTCCTGCGCCGCCGCCAGGGTTCCCTCTCCGCCGATGGCGACCAGTCCATCGATGCCAAGTCGGCGTCGGCTTTCGCGCACCGGTTCCACTCCGCCTGCCATGAGCGGATTGGTCCGTGACGTGCCAAGGACTGTGCCACCGAGATGGGCAATTCCCCGTACGGCATGCCTGGGCAAAGGCAGCACATCCCCTTCCAGTACCCCTCTCCACCCGTCCCGGAACCCAACGAAGTCATACCCGTGGGAAATGAAGCCGCTCAGCACGGCTCCGCGGATCACGGCATTTAGTCCGGGGCAGTCCCCGCCGCTGGTCAGGATGCCAAGCCTGGTCATCTTTGCTGGTTCTCGGCCGCGGCGATCACCGGAACCGTCTTGAGGTAGGTGTCGGGGTTCAGCGAAATGGAGTCGATGCCCTCCTTCACCAGGAACTCCGCGAAGTCCGGGTGGTTGCTCGGGCCCTGGCCGCAGATACCGATTTTGATCCCGGCTGCATGCGCCTTGCCGATGACCTGGGCGATCATCGACCTCACTGCTTCGTCCCTCTCGTCAAAAAGACCCACCAGCTGTTCGGAGTCGCGGTCAACCCCCAGGACAAGCTGTGTTAGGTCATTGGAACCGATGGAGAAGCCGTCGAAGCGCCGGGCGAATTCCGACGCGAGGATGACGTTCGAGGGGATCTCGCACATCATGTAGATCTGTAGTCCCTCCTCACCACGTACCAGGCCGTTTTCTGCCATGGCGTTGATCACCAGGTCTGCCTCGTGGAGGGTGCGGCAGAACGGAACCATGACAATGACGTTGGAGAATCCGATTTCCTCGCGCACCCTTTTTAGTGCCCGGCATTCCAGGGCGAATCCTTCCCGGTAGCGTTGGTCGTAGTAGCGTGAAGCCCCGCGGAAGCCCAACATGGGATTTTCTTCGGCGACTTCGAAGGAGCCACCTCCGATCAGGTGTGCGTATTCGTTGCTTTTGAAGTCGCTGAGCCTGACGATCACCGGGTGCGGGTGATAAGGCGCCGCGATCTTAGCGATGCCCGTGGCGAGGACGTCAACGAAGTACTCCCGCAGGTCGCTGTAGCCGTGTGTGAGCTCCCTGATGCGTGCAGCCTCGCCGAAGTCTGTGACCCGTTCAGGATGTACCAGCGCCATGGGATGGATCCGGATGAGGTTGCTGATGATGAATTCCATCCGGGCCAGGCCCACGCCTGCTGCGGGCAGGCGCCACCACTGGAAGGCGGCTGAAGGGCTCGCGATGTTGACCATGACAGCTGTCCGGGTCTCCGGCAGCGTGCCGAGGTCAACCTCTTCGACGTCGAAAGCGAGGGTGCCGTCGTAGACCTCCCCGTCTTCACCGCCCGCGCAGGACAGCGTGATGGGCATTCCCTCCTCAAGGACGGACGTGCCGTTTCCTGTCCCCACCACCGCGGGCACGCCTAGTTCCCTGCTCACGATGGCTGCATGGCTCGTGGGGCCGCCGTGGTCGGTGACGATGCCAGCGGCGCGCTGCATGATGGGAACCCAGTCGGGGTCGGTCATTTGGGTTACCAGGATGGCGCCGTCCCGGAATTTGTCGATGTCCCGGGCGTCCCGGACCACACAGGCGGAGCCGTGTGTGATCGATTCACCGATCGCGGCACCGGAAGCAAGCCGGGGGCCTGATTCGCGGAGGTGGTAGATGCGGAAAACGGACCCGCTGCGCCGCGCCTGAACCGTCTCCGGCCTAGCCTGGACCATAAAGAGTTCGCCGGTGGACCCGTCTTTGGCCCACTCCATGTCCATAGGACAGCCGTAGTGGTCCTCCACCGCCACAGCCCAGCGCGCGAGGACCAGAATCTCGGAATCCCTGAGAACAAAGGAGCGCCGCTCCAGTCCTGTTGTGTCGACTGTCCTGGTGCGCGCGTGCCCGCCCCGGCTGTAAATCATCTTCCGTTCTTTCGAACCGATCGTTTTCTCGATGATGGGTATAAATTGTGCGCTGGACAGCAGCGGCTTGAAAACCTGGTACTTGTCGGGGTTGATCGTACCTTGGACCACCGTTTCCCCCAGCCCCCACGCGGCGCTGATCAGGACGCTGCGCGGGAAACCCGACTCTGTGTCGATGGAAAACATGACTCCGGATGCCCCAAGGTCTGAACGCACCATCCTCTGCACGCCGATGGACAGCGCCACGTCCAGATGGTCGAACCCCTTGATTTCCCGGTAGCTGATGGCCCGGTCGGTGAACAGGGAGGCATAGCACCGCCTGCAGGCATCCATCAGCTCGCGCTCGCCGGCGACGTTAAGGAAGGTCTCCTGTTGGCCAGCGAAGCTCGCGTCCGGAAGGTCCTCTGCCGTGGCGCTGCTGCGCACGGCGACCGAAGCCCGGTCCTGCCCTCTCCGCTGTGACAGGGCCCGGTAGTGTTCCCTGATGTCGGCGGCGATGTCAGGCGGAAACTGTCCTTCAAGGATGAGCTCCCGGATGGTTTCGCCGGCTTCCCGCAGGCTGGTCCGGCCCGCCCGGTAGTCATCGATTGAAGCACGGATCCCGGGTTCGATGGCGTTCGCTGCGATGAACGCCCGGTAGGCGGAGGCTGTGGTGGCGAAGCCCTCCGGTACCCGGACGCCCGAACTCAGCAGGGAGCGGCTCAGCTCGCCCAGCGATGCGTTCTTACCTCCCACACTGGGCACATCGCCCATTCCTACGTCTTCCAGCCACACCACGTGAACGTCAGTCATCGTTGTTCTTGCCTTCATGGCTCGATCCTCCCGGGTGAGTAACGGCAGCAGCAGAGGCTTTGGTCCTGCGGACTCCGGCACGGGAGGGGTGCCGACCGGCTTAATTCCCCGCCGTCGTAGCTTCTTGTAACCCCAGTCCGTTGCCAGCACCGCCGGAACAGCCAAAGCGGCAACGCCGAATCCCAGGAGCGGCGGCGGGAGGTGTCCAAGTACGGCGGAAACAGGAACCACGTACAGGCACACCGTCAAAGCGGCGATTTCCGCCAGTACGGCCCACAGCAGCAGGCGATTGGTGAGCCAGCCCTGCTTCCAGGGCGGCAGGGTGGCGCTGCGGCAGGCGAAGGCATTGGCCAGCTGGCCAAGCACGACGGCGGTGAAGGCGGCGCCGGACGCCGCCATCACCAGATCGGAGCTTTGCGGGTCTCTGCGTACCCACCCGCCGCCGAACAGCACCACGGAAAAAGCAGTCATTTCCATGAGGGCTTCCACAGGGCCCAGCACGCAGAAGACCCGGAACATCAGTCGCCGGTCCATCAGGTGCCGTCTTTCGGGTGGCCGTTTCAGCACGCCCTTTCCTGGCGGCTCACCGCCAAGGGCGAGCGCGGGAAGCAGATCCGTGCCGATATCGAGGGCGAGGATCTGAAGGACGCCGAGGGCGAGGGGAAACTGGCCGCCGGACAAAGCCCAGATGACGAACGGTGTCAGTTCGGCAACGTTGTCCGTCAGGTGGTAGGTCAGGAACCGGTGAATATTGGAGTACGTGGCCCGGCCCTGTTCGATGGCCGCGACGATCGTAGCGAAGTGGTCGTCCAGGAGCACCAGATCGGCAGCTTCACGGGCAACGTCGGTTCCGCTGCGTCCCATCGCCACCCCGATGTCGGCTTCCTGCAGCGCGGGACCGTCGTTGACGCCATCACCTGTCATGGCGACCACGTGGCCGCGGCTTTGCAGCGCCTTGGCCACACGCAGCTTCTGTTCCGGGGAGACTCGGCTCACCACAATGCCGTCCCGGTCGAGCAAAGCGCCCAAGATCTGTTCGTCCTCAGGAAACTGCGATCCTTCTAGAACCAGTTCAGGTGATCCCATCAGGCCGATTTCCCGGGCTATGGCAGCCGCGGTGGCGGGATGGTCGCCCGTGATCATCCCGACCTTGATTCCTGCTTCGCGCGCTGTCCGGATCACCTCGGCCACATCCGGCCTGGGCGGATCGTGGAGGGCTATCAGCCCCAGCAAGGTAAGGTTCACTTCGGTCTCCTCGGGAGGGCGGGCCAGCCAGTCCTGCACTGGACCTGGCAGTTCCCGGACAGCGACTGCTATGACCCGCAGCCCCCGCGAAGCCATCGCTTCAACTTCTTCGGCCGAGGCACCTGCTGATCCTCCGCAGAGCGGCAGAACCGATTCCGGCGCCCCTTTCACGAAGAGGGTCGCGCCCATAATGGCCGACTCCCGGCGACGGCGTGGATCAAAAGCGAACCGTCGCGCAGGTTTCGCATCTTCCGGAGCGGACCCGGTCAGGCGGCGCGCCAGGACATCGATGGCAGCTTCCATCGGATCCCCTTCGGTCCTCCACTCAGTTCCGTGGAGGACAGCCCTGCCCTGCGAGGCTGCCCGGGCCGCGAGCGCAGTTCTAGTGGCCGCGGTGACCGCGGTTCCCTCGATGTCGGCATGCGGCTGGTAACCCTCCCCCGTCACCTTCACACGGCCGTCGGCGGTAAAGACTTCGACGGCATTCATCCGGTTCTGCGTCAGGGTTCCTGTCTTGTCGGTGCAGATGAAAGTGGTGGACCCCAGGGTTTCCACGGCCTCCAGGTTGCGTACCAACGCGTTCCGGGCCGCCATCCGTTGGGCCCCCATCGCCAGCGAAAGCGTGACGGTGGGCAGGAGCCCCTCAGGGACCAGGGCAACGGCAACGCCGATGGCGAAGAGGAAAGCGTCGCGCCAGGGGATACCCACCAGCAAAGACACTAGGAAGAAGAACCCTGCGACGGCCAATGCCACGGCTGCTATGAGCCGGACGATGCGGCGCAGTTCACGGGCCAGCGGGGTGGGCGGCGAGACGGTCCCGCTGGTCAGTGCGGCGATTCCGGCAAGCCTCGTGTCCCCGCCTGTGTGGGACACCACGGCGTCTGCTTCCCCGTTGACCAGGAACGTTCCGCCCCAGGCGCTGTCCCCGCTGGCCTTGGGAACGGCTTCACTTTCGCCTGTCAGCATGGACTCATCCACGGCACAGCCGGAGGCAGCAGCCAGGACGACGTCTGCCGGCACCCTGTCGCCCGCCGTGAGGACGACGGCGTCCCCCGGCACCAGTTCACTGGTGTGGACCCTTAGGAGGTGTCCATCCCGGCGGACGGAAACATCAGCGGGAAGCAGCCCCTGCAGTTTTGCGGCGGCGTGCTGGGCACGTTCCTGCTGGACGTGGGCGAAGATCCCGTTGACGACGATCACCACGATGATGGCGACGCCAAGCTGCGGCAGCCCTCCGACGAACGCGAGGGCGGCGGCGCACCAGAGCATCAGTGCAAAAAAATGCGTCAACTCGCCCAGGAGCTTCCGCCATTGTGGCACTGGCTTCGCGGGCGGGAGAACGTTGGGGCCGGACTCCCTCAGCAACGCTGCGGCCCGGTCAGAACTCAGACCTGTTGCGTCCAGCCCGGACCGCGGCGGATCCCCTCGTTGCGGCATGGATACTCCAAATTCGCGTAAAGCCTGGTTCGTTGACAGGCTTTCCCACATGGGGGGCCCCGTCTAGGGCCAAAGGTCATGGTGCGGATCCGGGACGGTCGTGGGGCCCGTGCCCGGCGTCGTGACCTTGGACCCTGTTCGCCCTCACCCGCCGGGACCATGCTTTGAGGAAGCCCGGCACGCACGGCATTCGAGGAGTGGATCATGGCCAAGGCCACTGAGGAGAAGATCATCGTCGGCGTTGACGGTTCTGACGCATCCATCGAAGCGCTGAGCCTGGGGTTCCGCTTGGCGCAGGCCCTGGGGACCCGTCTGGAAGCGTGGGGATGCTGGGAGTATCCGGTGGGTTATGAAGGGTACCTGACCATGGGAGTGGAAGGGTTCGCACACGAGGCTGAGGAGCATCTGGAGCAGGCACTCGCGAAAGCCTTTGGCCCCGAACGTCCACGCAATGTCAGTGCCAGGCTCGTCCACGGATCGGCACGCACGTCGTTGGTTGAGGGAAGCAGGGGCGCGTCCCTGCTGGTAGTGGGACGCCGCGGGCATGGCGGTTTCGCCGGCCTGCTGCTCGGATCAGTCAGCGCCGCCTGCGTTTCCCACGCGCACTGTCCTGTCCTCGTGGTGCACCCGCCCCGGCTGGAAGAACCCGGCACGTAGGTGAGTCCGGTCCGTTGGTGAGCCCCGCCGTCGTCCCTTGTCTTTTCTTCAGCCTGAAGCAAGCGGAAATTGCCGTGTCTCGCCCGGGCCCAGAAAGACACGTTCGGGGCCGACCTGCAGGCAGATGGCGGGGGCGTCACCGGGAGCTGCAGAGACGGTCAGCTTCCCGTGCTCGAGGCTGATTGCGAGCAAATGGTCCCGGTAGCGGACATGGAAACTGACCGTTCTTATTCCCTTGGGCATCTTCGGAGCGAAAAGGAGCGCGTCACTGGTAATCCTGAGGCCGGCGAAGCTCCGCTGCACCACGTCGATGGTTCCCGCCATGGCACCAAGGTGGATGCCTGCCCGTGTGGTGCCTCCCTGCGTGTCGTCAAGATCGGCACTGAGCGCTTCACGGAAGGTACTCCACGCCCGGTCCGGATCCCTTGCCGCCAGCACTGAGGCGTGGGCCACCCGGCTAAGGGTGGAGCCGTGCGCCGTGCGTGCCAGGTAGTAGTCGACCGTCTTTTCAAGCTGCGTGGCGGACACGTCATAGCCCAGGCCGGCCAGGAAGAGCGTCAGTTCCTTCTCGCCCAGGACGTAGAGCAGCATCAGCACGTCAGCCTGCTTGGCCAGCCTGTACCGGTTTGTGCTGTCTCCCTCGGCCTCGAGGATGAGGTCCAGGCGTTCGATGTTGGTGTAGGCGTTCCGGTAGTGCTCCCAGTCCAGTTCCTGCAGGTCTTCGTAGCCGGCGAACTGGCTGATGATGCCGTCGTGGAACGGCACGAACATCCGTTTGCTGACGTGCAGCCACTCCGCGATTTCCGAGCGGTCCAGCATGAGGCGTGCCTGGAGGTCCTCAAGGTCGTGACCGTGGAGCAGGGACATGATCCCGCAGGCCTGTGCGCAAACCCATGCGGCCATGACGTTTGTGTACGCGTTATCGCTGAGCCCTGCGCCGAGGTCCGGGTAGCCGGTGTGATACTCATCCGGACCCATGATTCCCCGGAGATGGAACCGGTCCGTTTCCTGGTCGTATTCCGCCATGGACGCGACGAGCCGCGCCACTTCGAGAATCAGTTCGGCGCCGTGGCGCAGGAGCCATTCCCTGTCCTGGGTGGCCAGGTAATACTGCCACGCGTTGAACGCGACAGCGAGGCCCGCGTGCCGCTGCAGATGCGAATAATCAGGTACCCACCGGCCGGAACGCCGGTTGAAGAGCCAGTGGGGAGTCTCCTCCCTCCCGTCACTTCCGCTCTGCCAGGGGAAAAGCGCTCCGCGGAGTCCAGCTGCTGCGGCGGCCTCCCTGGCCGCCGGGAGCCTGCGCCACCGGTAGTTGATGACGGAGCGCGCCACGGAGGGCATCCTGGAGGTGAGCAGGGGCAGTACAAAGAGCTCGTCCCAGAAGATGTGGCCACGGTAGCCCTCGCCGTGCAGCCCGCGCGCGGGCACGCCCGCGTCCAGTTCAGCGGTGTGCGGGCTGAGCGTCTGGAGCAGATGGAAAACATGGAGGTTCAGGATCAGCTGCACCTGCGGGCCGCCGTCGATATCGATGGCGAACAGGCCCAGCAGCCTTCGCCAGGCGTCCTCGTGCTCGGAGAGCAATTGCTCAAAGTTGTGGCTGGCGGTCCTGAGGACGTTCCCCGCCGCCAGTGCCGGCGAGGAAACTGCCCGGTCGCGGGAGGTGAACATGGCCGCAGTCCTGGTGACCACCACCGGCTCGGCGTCGGCCAGCCGCAATTCCCAGGTTCTGTAACTGACCCCCTCCTCCTCACCGGGATCGCCGTTGCCGGTCTGTCCGGAGATTTCCGTGCGCAACGCGGTGGCGATCCTGATGTGGCTTTGGCTGGTTTCCACTTCAACTATCGGGATCGGTTCAGCAGGGTGCGGTACTTCCAGCCTGACCAGATGTTGGTGGGCCAGCAGCGCGTCCTCCGGTACGTTCTCGTTGGTGATGCCGCAGTCCACTCCACTGCGGATCACTGCGGACCCGCTCCAGCCCAGAGCCGTCAAAGTTGTTTCCAGCACCATCAGGTGTGGTTGGGCCATGGACACGAGCCTGCGTTGGCCCACTGACATTCGCCGCCCGTCGGGCGCCTCCAGCATCACATCCCTTTCAAGGGTGGCCCTGCGCATGTCGAGCACCCGCCGTTCCCGGTGAATTTTCAGGCCGCCCCGGGACCACCAGTCCGTTCCGTCCAGCCGGAGGTCCAGCACCAGAGCGTTGGGCGCGTTCACCATGTGCTCGTCCTCGACATCCTGGTCCTGCACCCTGCTCACCAGGCGGTTGTAGACACCGGCAAGGTACGTTCCCGGATAGTGGACCTCGCTTTTTGTGCTCTCGGGAGCTGCGCCGCGGACGGCCAGATAGCCGTTTCCGAGCGTCGTCAGCGACTCCCTATGGCCTTCGTGGGCGGGATCGTAGCCTTCATAGATGAGACGCCACGGGTCGGTGAGGACACGGCCGAGATCCAATTGGCTCACATCAGTCAGTACGACGTCGGCACCTGCCGCCTCCAGTTCGACTCTCCGGTCCGCCCGGTCGATGCCCACGACCAGGCCGAAGCCGCCGCGGCGCGCCGCTTCCACACCGGCTATGGCATCTTCGATCACCACCGCGCGGGCTGGTGCGACTCCTAAACGGTGGACGATATCGAGAAACACCGCGGGGTCGGGTTTACCTGGAAGTCCCAGCTCCCCGGCGATGACGCCGTTCATGACGAGGTCGAATGAGCCCGAGAGGCCTGCCGCCGCCAGGACGGCGGATGCATTGCGGCTTGACGTGGCCACAGCCACGGGGATCCGTTCCGAGCGCAGTCTTTCTATGAGCGCAACCGTTCCCGGAAAGGACCTGACGCCGTCGCGTTCCAGCCGCTCTTTGAACAGCTGGTCCTTGTGTTTGGCCAGGCCGTGAACTGACCAGCTTCCAGCCGCGTCCGCACGGTTGCCCGCGGGCAGGGTGACGCCCCGGGACGCCAGGAAGGATGTCACGCCGTCTTCCCGGGGCCTGCCATCCACGTAATTCAGGTAATCACCGCCGGTGAAAGAGTCCTTTCTGGCTTCCGACGGAATCCGCGGATCGCCCAGGACCTCGTCGAAGAGCTGCTTCCACGCCGCCTCATGGACAGACGCTGTGTCCGTCACGACGCCGTCCAGGTCAAAGATGACTGCGTCAAAACGGGACAGTGCCGCGGAAGCGGTGGGTGACGTGGTCATCTCCGGTCCTTGCCTTCCACCAAGGCGCGCACGAACGGTGCCTTGCCCAGCGGTGTCCGTTCCAGCTGTTCAACTACCCCCACCTCAAGCGGAATAGGGGCAGCGCCCGCGGCGGTGAGTGCGCCTTCCACGTCTGCCCGGATGCTCTCAGTGGTGCTCCCCGGAGTGACTCCGGCGAGCAGAATCCGCAACCGGGCAGGTTCCTGGATAACCTGCCATCCGGAGGGGGCGGCCTGATCCAGGACATGATGGAACACATTGGGGTGGATGTTGACCGTGCCCTGCCTGCCGGGCAAGTGCAAGATGTCCTCAAGCCGCCCTTCAATACCTTCCAGCAGGGTGAAGGACCGTCCGCAGGGGCAGCCGCGGCCGCCCAGGCTGATGGAATCGGACATCTCATAACGGATCAGGGGCAGGGTCCGGGAGAACAGGACGCTGACCAGGATCCTGGCTCCGGTGGTTCCGGGCGGCACGGCAGCGCCGGCCTGGTCTACGGCTTCGACGATGAGCAGGTCCTCGTAGACGTGGCGGTTCCGGTACCGGCAGGGGGAAGCGATTCCAGCCGTTTCGGTCGCGGCATAGACATCGAAGGGGGCCGTTCCCCACGCCGCTTCAAGTTCCGCGGCCGCCTGCGGGGTCAGCACCTCAGAGGCGGACATCACCCCTTGGGGGGAGATGCGGAGGCGGCCGGCGAGCTGTTCGGCGGCGAGGGGCAACAGGCCCGAGGCGTAGCCGACGAGCACACGGGGCTGGAAGCCCTTTAACGCCGCCACGGTCTCCTGCATCGTGGCGGTGACGTCGAGGCGGAGCGTGGGGACCAGTGCGGAACGGAGCGACGCGCCGACTACCGCGGACTGGTGGGTGGGCACGAGGGAACTGACCAGAGCCACTTTCAGGGGCCGGCTGAGGCCCGCAGGGATTCCGGCCCAGTCATAGGCCCGGGCATAGGAGGCGAGGACGGTGGCCCACTCAGAGCGGCCCCAAAGGAAGGTTCCGCGCCGCCCGGTGGTTCCGGCTGTCGCTGCCGCCCACCAGCGTCCCTTCGACGGTATCCCGGGGTCTCCCCCATCCTGCGTCAGCGACCGCAGATGATCCTCAAGCAGTGCAAGTCTGAGTCCAGGGACGGTGACGGCGTCGTCAAAGTTCTCCATCAGGTCCGCTTTGGTCACCGGCGGCAGCTGATCCAGAGGTGTATCAAAAAGTCCGGCGTGGTGGCGGCGATAGAACGCCGATCTTTTATATGCAGCGTTCCGCAGTTCCCTAAGGGCCCGCTGCTGGTGATCCCCGATGCGGGCGGTATCCCAGTGGTCCCGCGGCCGCCATGCGGCCCGAAGGAAGAGTACCCGGGACACGAGGCGAAGGTCCATGTCACGGTCACCGGGCAGCTGCCGGCCGGCACGGGCGGCCGCGGGACCGGCGTCCCGGCAGGCCAGGCGATTTGGGGTGGGAAACGCTACGCCTCATCTGTTGGGTCCGCGTCGGAGAACGGAGAGCCTGGAGGTGTATTCAGTCTCGTCGATTTCTCCGCGGGCAAACCTTTCGGCCAGCAGATCCTCGGCATGGCCAGGGCCTGAGCCGGGGGTGGCTTCAGTGTCGCGGCCCCGGTTGCCTGGTCCGAGGGCACGGGCCAGGAGAACGACGGCGGCGATGACAGCGCCCCAGAACAACACAAAACTGATAACCATAAGGAAGTAGCCCCAGCCGCCCATATTCCCGTTCCAAAACATCATTTCGAGTCCTCCGGTGCAGGCCGGGGAGCAATCGCACCGGCTCTGGGTTCACTGTCACCCGGACCGCGTTGCCAAGCCAGAGGCTTTGGTCCCGGTGCCGCTGGCGTCAAGACCAACGCAGGACCCGTAGGCACCGGAGGGTGGCAACGCGGCTCGGTCCGGGCGGTTCAAGGGAGAACCACTGCTTGCCGGGATATGGCGGGTAACGCTTCCATCGGCCGTCCTGACCCCGGGCTATGCGGACCTTCTCCACAGCGTCTGCGAGGCGGGGATCGGGCGGGGAGCCGCTCGCCCTGAAGTACTCAAGTCCGCGGAGAATGTCGACATGCCAGTGTGGGGGGAACGGGAACCGGGTGAATTCACTCCTGGCAATCCGGCCAGTTGTGTGTGAGCGGTACAGGTGATGGAGGAGGAAGAACGCCCGTCCCTTTTCGGATGCTTCCTGCACATCAATCGATCCGCCTGCAAGACCATAGGCAAGAAGCGCCTCGAGAACGGTGATGCTGGTGTGGAAGGAGCCGTGCCGGGAACCCGTCCTGATGGCCCGGCAGTTCCAGCCGCCGTCGGCGAGCTGCTCCTGCAGCAACCAGGTCACCGCGGTGTCTACACGCGGGTCCTCGTATCGGAAATGGGAGGCCAGCGCTACAAGCATGCCTGTGATGCACGTTTCCGGCGTACTGGATCCGAAAGTAAGTCCTCCATTGGTGTACATGGCGCCTTCCCAGAGGCATCGGCAGCCGCGATTGGCCCTTGTGTCCCCGGCCGGAAGGCCCAGCCAGCGAAGGAGGAGGAGGGTGTATGTCGTGGACGTCCACTTGGGCAAGTAGAATCCGTGCGCCCACGTACCGCCATCATCCTGGGCAGCCAGCAGCTGGGCGCCCCACCCCTCCGTTGCCACGCGTGCCCGTTCAGCGGCCACCGCGTCCGGGGGCGCGCCCACGAGGTCCTGAAGCACCTGCCATCTCACGGCCGGATCGCCCTCAAGCAACCACTCGGTAACCTCCTGTGTCGGGGAACTGGGAGGCGCCGTTCCTGCCGGGTCTTGCGGGACTGGGGGCTCAGTCATGGGAGCAACCCTGACCGCGGCTCCTGATGCATCGCTTCTCCCACGTCCTGGGCCGGGAGCTCGTTGGCCAATGGCCTCCGGGCCTCGAAACTCCTGGCCCCTCAACTTTACGTCTCCAGCAGCGTCCGGGTAGGTCTTCCGCGCGGATTCCGTGACTTTCGGCTCTGATCCAGGCCGGGCGCAAGTTTAGGAGATAGGGGAAACACGTCGGTGGGCCGACCCTTAAGCCGGCGCAGGGTCGGTGTGATGGTGGTGGCCGGTGCGGTGGGACTCATGAGATGTTCTCCTTCGACGCTGGTCCTGCGGGGTGTTCGGTGCGTTTGGCCAGTAGCTCGTCATAAGCACTGACCGATGGCAGGGGACGGGCGTCCGGCGGCAGCCCGGCTATGACCGCGGCGGGATCCATAAGCCTGCGCTGAGTGAGGCTGACAACCAGTTGCACATTCACGTCATCGTGAGCACCGGGGTGACGGTCCGAACCGGACCCACCCGCTGTCATGCCAGCAGCGTGTCTGCGGGCTTCGACCGCGACGACGTCGGCACTGACAGCGCCCACCCCGAGCGCCGAGGTGATTCCTGCAATGACATCGGAGGCGTCCATTGAGCGGTGGAGCAGGAGCACGTCGATGAGTTCACGGGTCCCGTCGGCATCACCGTTGACCCTCCTGGAGGAAGCCCAGAAGGCCTCATGGGCGCTGGTGAACGCACCGGCCTCCCGCGCCCGGGCCAAGGCAGTGGAACCTGGCAGTGCGCCGGGTTTGGTCTTGAGGACCTCGAGGTAGTGGTCCAGTTGGACCGACTGCCCGTGTTTGGCCACGATCCGCTGATGTCTGGCGGCCACGGCCCGGCCTTCGAACACCACGACCTCGGGTGCCCGTAAGGACACCCGGAGTCTGCGTCCGATGAACCGTGCTGGGACGGAGTACCTCATCATCCGCACAGTGATCATCGAGGACCGGTCCACCCTGGGTGTCAGCACCAGGCCCGGGTCGAAGACCTCTGCGGGCAGCGGCGCCAGGAAGGGCTGTTCGGCGGCGAAGTCCTGGCCGATCGTGCGGTTCCGGTCATTGATCCGCCGCCGGTCGTCCTAGGCTTCCCAGACCCGGATCCTGTCGTTGAGCTCATCCAGGGATTCAGTGACTGGCATGGGTGAGAGCCGGTTGCGGCGGAACCAGCCCACCTCGCCCTCGACCCCGCCTTTTTCGTGCGCCCCAGCGATGCCGGGCTGGCAGTAGAAAGGGTCGAAGCCGTAGTGCGAGCGGAACAGCACCCATCGGTCATTTTTCCTGCCGCTGCCTGCCCTGACCGAACACCACCGCGGTAACAGCACTGGTGAGGTTGTCATACCTGATGTGCTTGGTCGGGACGCCGCCCAATGCATTGAATGCTTCAACGTGGCCTTCCAGGAAAGCCTCCTGGGCCTGCGTCGGATAGATCCGGTGGATGGCCCTACCCGAGTGAGAGAGCCGGAGGATGAACATGTGGCACTTCGTTTTCACGCCGTTCAGCACGACCCAGACTTCACCGAAGTCCACTTCGGCCTCCGCGCCCGGCGCGTGTTCCTGAGGGACGAACGCTTCAATCCGACGGCCGGCCTCAACATCGATCTGGGCCCGGCGAACCCTCACGTAGTCACGCACGGTCGAATACGACAACTCCTCCGCGCCGTGCTCCTCAATGAGCCGGGCCAGGACCCTTCGGGCGGTATGGCGCTGCTTCCGCGGCGCCTTCGTATCCTCGATGAGCATCGCGTCGATCGCCGCCTTGAACGGCTCCAGCCGCCAGGCCACCCCCTGCCGCGGTTTGCGTTCCGGAGGGGCAGCTGATTCCAGAGCCTGCCTCACCGTTCTTCGATGAACCCCGTGCCGGACCGCCAGCGCCCGGACCGACAGGCCCTCGACCCGGGCGTCCCTTCGAATCTGCGCGAACAACTCCACTCTCGACTCCATCCAGACCAGCCTTCCGCCGCATCCATCCACTGATGAATCCAAGGTTGAAGGCGGGGCCACATATAACCGTCACAAATGCCCGGCGAGTCACGAAGTGGGGCCAGAGATAACCGTCCTACCGGGGCCATCCAAACCTGTCACAGTCACAGCTCGTCGCGGGCGATGCCGCTGTTGCTGATCGCACGGCCCACCGTTTCCTCGTTCTGGTACGCGGCTGCGGTGTTCAGCGAACGGCACCCGGCGGCGAGCGCTTCGCTGACGGCCTGCTCGGTCTGGTCCTCGGGGATCTGGTAGACGCCGACGCCAAGGATCGGCATTTCGACTCGGCGTCTCCGGGGTCCGACTCCCGGTACGCACCGTGACTTCCTCGCCAACCGCCCGGTGCTGCTGGGAGTTCACCGTGGCCCAGGTGGAGTGGACGGATGCGTCGTCCGACTGGAACTGCACCCTCATCTTGCGCTGCGAGGCCTGGGACTCGTCGTTGAACTGCGTGATGACTCCAACGGCACGCTGCCCAGTCGGGACAAGTTCGGCGTCGGCGTTGATCTGGTAATTGCCAACCATGAGGACTGGCCCGAGGAGAATGACCAGCGCCGCCGTGACGCCGGAACGCTCCGGCGTGCCCGTGCCTTCCAGCGACCCGGGGGCCCACGGCTAAGCCGATTCCGTGGGACATGGCCTTCGCCTGCTAATGTGGTGTTGACATTTCAACACTTCATGTTCGCATAGCTACTAATGCGCATGGCCACGACTTCCCGGGAGCAATATGGACCTGTCACCGTCCTTCAAGGCCTACGACGTGAGGGGCCTCGTCGGCGTCTCCATCACCGCGGAAAGCGCCGAAGCGGTGGGCGCCGCGTTTGTGGACGTGCTGGGACTGTCCGGCCAGACCATCGCCTGCGGCGGGGACATGCGCCCCTCCTCCCCCGACTTCAGCAGCGCTTTCGCGGCGGGTGCCGCCCATCGCGGCGCTGACGTGAAATCGCTCGGCCTCATCTCCACCGACGAGCTCTACTTCGTGTGCGGCTCCCTGGACATGGCGGGGGCCATTTTCACTGCGAGCCACAACCCCGCGGAATACAACGGGATCAAGATGGCCAAGGCCGGTGCCGTGCCCGTGTCGTCAGAAACCGGGCTCAATGCCATCCGGGACCTGGCCCAGCAGTATGTCGACCGCGGGATCCCCGCAGCCGCGGCCAAGGGCACCGTGTCCACGCTTGACGTGCTCGCGGGTTACGCCGAAAAGCTCCGCTCGCTGGTGCCCCTGGATACCGTCCGGCCGCTGAAGGTGGTGGTGGATGCCGGCAACGGCATGGCTGGCCTGACCGTTCCCGCGGTCCTTGGGGACCAGTTCCACCCTGCGTTGCCGCTCACTGTTGTGCCGCTGTACTTCGAGCTCGACGGGACGTTCCCCAACCATCCTGCCAACCCCCTTGAGCCGGAGAACCTCCGCGACCTGCAGGCCGCCGTCATCGCCCACGGCGCCGACATTGGCCTGGCCTTCGACGGCGACGCCGACCGCTGCTTCGTGGTCGACGAGAACGGAAGGCCAGTGACGCCGTCGGCCGTTACGGCATTGATTGCCGTCCGGGAGATCCGCCGCGCCCAGGCCGCCGGGGAAGCCGAGCCGGTGATCATCCACAACCTGATCACCTCGCGCGCGGTGCCGGAAATTGTTGCCGCGACGGGCGGACGGCCGGTCCGGACCCGGGTGGGGCATTCCTTTATCAAGGCTCGGATGGCCGAGGAGGGCGCGGTGTTCGGCGGCGAACACTCGGCCCACTACTACTTCCGCGACTTCTACAACGCGGACACCGGCATGCTTGCCGCCATGCACGTCCTGGCCGCCCTCGGCGAGCAGGAGCGGCCCTTGTCCGAACTGGCCCGCGAGTTCGACCCGTACGCGGCCAGCGGCGAAATCAACTCATCCGTGGACGGCGTCGATGGCAAGGTGGCGGACGTGCGGGCCAGCTACGCGAACGGTGCCGTATTCGATGAACTCGACGGGCTCAGCGTCAGCAGCGACGCCGGGGACTGGTGGTTCAACCTGCGGGCCTCCAACACGGAGGAACTGCTGCGGCTGAACGTCGAAGCGGCCGACGCCGCCACCATGGCACAGGTGCGCGACGCCGTCCTGCAGCAGATCCGTGCCTAGCGGCCCAGCACCACGTTCACCGGCTCCGCGCCCGCCAGCAGCAACGAGATCTGCTGTCTGACCAGCCGGACCATCCGCGGGAACATCGCCGAGCTCGCTCCGCCCACGTGCGGGGTGATGAGCACACCGGGAGTGGTCCACAGCGGGTGGCCGGCCGGCAGCGGCTCGGGGTCGGTGACGTCCAGCGCGGCACGCAGCCGTCCGGTCGACGTCTCAGCCAACAGGGCATCCGTGTCCGCCACCGGGCCGCGGGCCACGCTCACCAGCAGCGCCCCGTCCGGCATCGCAGCCAGGAACTTTTGGTCCACCAGCCGGTGTGTGTGCTCACCCAGGGGCACACTCACCACCACGATGTCGTGCAGCGGCAACTTCTCGTACAGCGCGTCGATCCCGTGGATCCGGCCCCGCTCGTCGTCCCGTTCCCTGCTTGCCATCCGCGTCACGCGCGTTTCGAACGGCAGCAGCCTGGCCTCGATGGCCTTGCCCACTCCCCCGTAACCGACCAGCAGCACGCGCCGGTCCGCCAGGCTGGGACGCTGGCGGTTGTCCCAGGTCCCCGTCGCCTGGTTCCGCACGAAGTCGGGCATCCCGCGCTGGCTGGCGATCATTATGCCCAGGGCGAGTTCCGCCGTCGAGGTCTCGTGGACCCCCGCCGCGTTGGCGAAAAAGCAGCCCGCGGGTAAAACGGCCGCTACGCCGTCGTACCCGATCGACTGGCTCTGCACCAACCCCACCTCAACGCGTCCAGCGCGCCCAGCGCCGCGGGCTTGCCCATGTAGGGCGGCACCAGCAGGTCGAACCGGCCCGACGGCGGCGGCCCGGTGAGGTCCCACAGGACAAAGTCGACGCCGGCAATCGGCTCGAGCGCGTCCAGCATCTTCCGGTCGGGCAGGGCCACCCGCAGCGGCGCGCTCACGCGGCCACCACGATCTTGACGTTGGCGGCACGCAGCGCGTCCTCGATCTCCCGGGGCGGCGGCGCGTCCGTGACCAGCACATCCACCGCGTCGAACGCGGCGAGCCGGGCCAGCGCGTACCGCAACATTTTCTGGTGGGTTGCCACCACCACCACCTGTTCAGCTGAGTCCATAAGGGCGATCTTAGTGGCGCGCTCCACGTCCCGTTCGATGTAGAACGCCTCGTCGTGGAGCCCGCTGACGCCGATAAACGCCGTTTTGGCCCGGAGGCCAGCGGCGGCGGTGACCGTCATGGGCCCGTTGAAGGCCTGGCTGTCCAGGAGCAGCTCACCGCCCAAGCAGATGGTCCGCGCGGCCGTCAGCTGCAGGCAGCGCTGGATGGCGGGGGCCGAGTGCGTGATGATGGTGCCCGCAAACGACGCCGGCAATTCCTGGGCGATCTGGTACGTGGTGGTTCCGGCGTCCAGGATGATGGCGTCCCGATCGCTGATCATCGACACACAGGCCCGCGCCACCCGCTGCTTCGCGTCGGAGTCCTCCCGGACCCTGGCCGCGAAGTCCGCGTTCTGCCCGCTGGCGTTGACCGCACTGACGCCGCCGTGCACCACCCGCACCAGACCCTTCTGGGACAGCACGCGGGTGTCCCGCCGGACTGTCATGTCCGAGACCGCGAACGTTTCGGCGAGGTCCATCGTGGAGATGAATCCCCGCCGCTCGAGCTGGTCCAGGATGGTGCGCTGGCGGGGCGTCAGCGGCGCCTCTTCATGTGAGCTGCTCATATCCCCTTCTCCTGCTTCCCTTAGCCGGATGCGCTAACCTGGCAGCGTGTTGCACTTCCAACACAAACCTACTTAACGCCTGGCTCCCGCGCCCGCATTCACCAGTTCCACGGGGCGTCCTTCGATGATGGAGCGCTCGGCCGCGAGGCCCATGCGGACGGACTGCAGGCCGTCGGCGACGGTGACTTCCACCGGGCCCTCGCCCAGGATGGCCTTCCGGTAGCCAAGGTGCTCGTAGTACGTGGAACCGTGGTGGGCGCCCGCCGCGAGCACAGCTTCATCAACCGGAACCTCGTGCAGTTCCGGACCCAGCGGCGACCGGGGGCTGAATTCCACCGTGGCCTCGGCTTCGTCGCCCTCGATCCAGTGGGTGGCCGCTACCGGAATGAGGGTTTCGATCTTGGCGGCATCGCCCACGATGGAGATGCGTTCCTGGAACTTGGAGCCTTCGGCGAACATGGACAGTTCCAGCATGGCCCGGCGGCCGCCCTTGAAGTCCACAATCACGTAGGCGTTGTCGACCATGTCGGAGACCCTGCCGTCGTAGACCTCGTCCAGGTGGTTGACGTCGTGGCCGCCGCTTGCGTAGACGCGGACCGGCTCGTCCTGCAGGATCAGCCGCATCAGGTCAAAGAAGTGGCAGCACTTCTCCACCAGCGTGCCGCCGGTCCGCTCGGCAAAGCGGTTCCAGGCGTCCACCTTGTGCAGGAAGGGGAACCGGTGCTCCACGATGGACAGCATGTAGATGTTGCCCAGTTTGCCGCCGTGGGCTGCCTGGATGATCTCCTGGACCGGCGGCATGTACCGGTATTCCATGGCGACCCAGACCGGGGCAGGATAGCCGGCGGCGAGGGATTCAAGTTCGTCGGCCTGCTCCGCCGAGGTGCACACCGGCTTCTCCACCAGCACGGGCAGGTTGGTGCCGCTGGCGAAGATGTCCTTAAGGATGGCCAGGTGGGTGTCATTGGGGCTGGCGATGACCAGCGCATCCACCAGGCCGGACGCGAGCAGATCCTGGTGGCGGGAGAAGGTCTCTACCTCGTAGCCGATTTCCGCGACGGCTTCCGCCAGCGACGACGCCTGGGGGTCGGAAACCGCAGTGATCAGGCTTCCCGGGATCAGGGCGAGGTTGCGGACATGTTCGCGGGCCATGTGGCCGGCCCCGATAAGTCCGTAACGAATGGTACGGACCGATTCCGCAGTAGGCAATGACATGAGCTGCTCCGTTTCTCTACGTTGAGTATGGGACCGCGGCGTTGCATCCCAAAACAGAACTATACAGAAAGTGTTGTTATTCCAACATAGCGTGTGTATATTTCTTCAGTACAAGCCGACTACAACGAGGTGGAACGTGTCCCAACCGTCAACCGGAACCCTGCTTTTTATTGGCTCCGCCACTCTTGACTCCATTGCACTCGTCCAGGATTACCCTGCCGCTGACAGCCGCACTGTCGCCACAGACTTCGCCACCGCTGGCGGCGGACCCGCGGCAACCGCCGCCGTTGCCGCAGCCCGGGCCGGCGCAAACACAGCGTTCGCCGGAGTCCTGGGAACGGACGAGGAAGGCGACCGCATCATCAGCGGACTGCAGGCCGAAGGCGTGGACACCTCAGCGGTGGTCCGCGACCCCGCCGTCAAAACAGGCGCCAGCGTGATTGTGGTGAGCACGGCCTCCGAAAGCCGGGCCATCGTCACCCGCCCGGTGCCGCCGGTCAGCTTCCCTGCGGAAGGCCGCTTCCGCGAACTGCTGGACTCTGCCGCCTGGGTCCACGTGGACCACCTGGGCTGGAACGCCGTCGCCGGCATGCCCGGGCTAAATCCCAGCGACCTGAACATCAGCGTGGACGCCGGAAACCCCATCTCTTCCTTCAGCCCGCGCGGCGTGGCCCTCTATGTGCCCACCATCGAGCGGCTCCGCGCCGAGTATGGCGGGCAGCTGGCCGTTGAGGAACTGCTCCAGAAAGCCATCGACGACGGCGCCTCCGCAGTCGTCGCGACGGCCGGCGCCGAGGGCGCCTGGGTAAAATCCGGCAGTGGACCTGCGATCCATGTTCCGGCCACGCCGGCCACCATCCTGTCCACGCTCGGCGCCGGCGACGTCTACCACGGCGCCCTCCTTGCCGCTGTTGCCGCCGGCCTCCCGCTGGTGGACGCCGCCGCTTTCGCCGGCCGCACCGCCTCCGCCTCCTGCGAAGGACTGGATGGCCGCTCCAAAATCCCGCACCAGACCATCACTCCTGTCCTAGCCACCAACCACACCGCCTAGCTGAAAGAAGCAGCACATGACCTCCACAGACCTCTCACCACTCCAGCGCCCGTCCGGCGCGTTCGCGATGCTCGCAGTGGACCAGCGCGAGGCGATGCGCAACATGATCGCCGAACACCAGGAAGCCCCCGTCACGGACCAGGACCTCCAGGACTTCAAGCTGCAGGCGGCCAAAATCCTCACCCCCTACGCCTCCGGCGTCCTGATCGACCGGCAGTTCGCCCTGGACCAGGCCATCGAGGACGGCGTGGTGGACCCCGGCTGCGGGCTCATCGCCTCGGCCGACCATTTCGAATCCGCGCACGGCGAACTGGTGGGCGAAGTGACCATCGACCGCCTCGTGGACCCGCACAAATACGCCGCCCTGGGCGTCAAGGCCCTTAAGCTCCTGGTGCTGTACCGTCCGGACGAGCCGGCCGACGGGCGCGTGGCCATGGTCCGTGAATTCGTCGAAATCTGTAAGTCCGCCGGGCTCATCAGCATCATCGAGCCCGTGTCCCGCAAGCCGCTCTCCGGCGACGACTTCGACTGGAACGCCGGCATCCTCGCGGCCGCGCAGGAACTGGGCAGCTTGGGCGCGGACCTCTACAAGGCCGAGGTCCCCTTCAAGGGCCAGGCACCCGAAGCCGATGTCCGCGCCGCCTGCTCCGAACTCACCAACGCCATCGATGGCCCCTGGGTGGTGCTGTCCTCCGGCGTCCCCGAGGATGTTTTCCCCGACGCCGTCGCGTGGGCCTGCCTCGAAGGTGCCAGCGGCTTCCTCTCCGGACGCGCCGTCTGGGCGTCCTGCATCGGCGCTCCCGACGTCGTCGAATCCCTCTCAACGGACGCCGTCCGGCGTCTGCAGCGCCTCTGCGCAGTAGTGGACGACATCGTCTCCTCGCAGCGGGCCAGCGCATGAGCCGTCCCGAAGCGCCAGAGCGCTCCCTGGTGACAGCCACTCCGTAGGTAACAAGCAAGGCACAGCAAAACACTCAACGAGGAGAAAATTGTGAGTCAGATTTCACGCAGGCAGGCCATCGCGATTCTCGGAGCCCTCGGCTTCGGAGCCACTGCAGCAGCATGCGCCGGACCGGGCGGCTCCACGGCGCCCGGCGGTGCCACCGGCCCGGCCGCACCCGCCACCGGCGCCGTCACGGGCAAGGTCTCCTTCGCCCACTGGCGTGGTGAGGACAAGGTGGTGTTCGACGAGCTCATCAAGAAGTTCGCGGCACTGCACGACGGCGTGGAGGTGCTCCAGGACATCTCCACCTCCAACGACTACAACGCCCAGGGCCTGCAGAAGGTCCGCGGTGCAGCCATCGGCGACGCGTTTGCCACGTTCCGCGGCGCCCAGTTCAAGAACTTCACCGAAGCGGGAATCTACACAGATCTCAAGGACAGCAAGGCCGCGGCGAACTATAAGGCAGGCCTGCTCACCGCCGGGCAGTCCGGGGAGAACCAGCTGGGGCTGCCCTACCAAGTGGTGTTCCCCATGCCGATGGCCAACGCGGACCTGTTCGATAAGGCAGGCGCCGAGATCGCGCCGAAGAATTGGGACGCCTTCCTGGCGATGTGCGAAAAGCTGGCGGCCTCCGGGGTCACTCCCATCTCCTGGCCGGGCGGCGACGTCGGAAACGGCGGCCAGCTCTTCAACTGCATGATCGCCAACAACGCCCCGGTGGATGACATGTGCGTCCAGATCGAGCAGGGCAAGCTCAAGTGCACCGACGACTGGTTCCTGAAGATGCTCGGACAGTACAAGGAGCTGATCCCGTTCCTGCAGCCCAACGCCACCGGCACCGCGGTGGAGCCGGCGCAGAACCTCTTCTCGCAGGGTAAGGCCGCCATGCTGGCCACCGGTTCGTACCACATCGCCGCGGTCCGCGGACTGGGCGCCCAGTTCCCCATCGAACTGGTCTTCCCCAACACTTCCGACGGCAGCGGCAAGTTCGAGGGGGCTTACAACGCCACGTTCATCCTGGGCGTCAACTCCGCCAGCAAGAACCAGGCAGCAGCGGCCGCGTGGATCGATTTCCTGTCCGAGCCGGAGAACGCCGGCTACTACGCCAACAAGACAGCCCAGCACGTGTCCGTCAGCAACGTGGAATACACCAACGCCGACCTGAAGCGGCTCAGCCCCTGGCTGGAAAAGAAGACGGCCCTCGCCGCCAGGTTCCAGTTCCAGAACCTCGATGTCCGCAACGCCGTCGAGGCCAGCGCCACCGCCGTCATCGCAGGCACCAGCCCCGAGCAGGCAGCCGAGGCCGCGCAGAAGATCGTTGACGAACGGCTATGAGCACCCCTACCGGGACCGCCGCCCCGCGAAAGGCCGCGGACAGCCGCACCGCGCCCAAGGAACCCAAAGTACGCCGCCGCTCCCCCACCCGGGTGAACCCCGCGCTGTACCTCTTCCCGTTGCCCGCCGTCGCCGTCATCGCGTTCTTCCTGGTGATGCCCACCCTGCAGGCGTTCCAGTACGCCGTCACGGACTGGAACGGCTACTCGGCGGCGTTCAACTACGTGGGGCTGGACAACTTCGTCCGTGCCTTCACCAAGGACTCACTCTTCACCAACGCGCTGACGAACAACCTGAAGTTCGTGCTGATGGTGGTGATCGCGCAAACAGTATTCTCGCTGGTGCTGGCCCTGCTCCTGACGAAGAACTCGCGGGGAAGCATCCTGCTCCGCGCACTGTTCTTCTTCCCCACCATCCTGTCCTCCGTTTCGGTGGCCTTCATCTGGAAGTTCATCTACGACCCCAACTTCGGCTTGGCCAACGCGGTCCTCGGCGGCGTCGGCCTGGAAGCCCTCCAAGGCTCCTACCTCGGCAACAACGCCCAGGCCCTGTACTGGGTGGCCGTGACGCAGGTCTGGTTCCACGCCGGACAGATGATGGTGGTCTACATCGCGGGCCTGCAGGCCATTCCGCGGGAACTCTACGAAGCCGCCGAAATGGATGGCGCCGGCAAATGGCAGCAGTTCAAGTCCATCACCTGGCCGTTCGTGGCCCCGGCAACATCGATCGTTGTCGCTTACAGCACGGTCCAGTCGTTCAAGGCCTTCGACCTGATCCTCGGCATCGCCGGCAACCCGCCCAAGCAATCCCTGGACATCCTCTCCACCCGCATCTACAGCACCTTTGCCAACTCGGAGTTCGGCTACGCCGCTGCCCAGTCGATCATCTTCATGGCGATGATCGCCTTGGTCACGTGGCTGCAGCGCCGGCTGCTCCGCCTCACCCCGAAGGGGGAATGACAGCATGCTCGCGTCAATGACCCGCCGCGGAATCCTTGGGATCTACGCGGTCATCATCATCGTCCCGCTGACCGTGGTGGGGTTCGGCAGCTTCAAGTCCACGCAGGAACTGTTCGCCGGGCCGTTCAGCCTGCCGCAGTCCCTCTCCCCCGGCAACTACGCGGAAGTCATTGGCGGGCAGGACCTGGGTTCGTCGTTCATGAACAGCGTCATTGTCACCGCCATCTCCGTGCCGCTCACGCTGCTGCTGGCCAGCCTGGCCGGCTACGCCGTGTCCCGCCTCAAGGGGTTTATGGCGTGGGCCATCTTCGGCTTCCTGGTCCTGGGCATGGCCATCCCGGCGCAGGCCAATATGGTGCCGCTGTACGTCCTGTTCGGCCGGCTCGGCCTGCTCGACAGCCTGGCAGGCCTGGTGCTGGCCAACGTGGTGTCCACCCTGCCCATCGCCGTGTTCATCCTCGGCGGGTTTATGCGGACCCTGCCCAAGGAGCTATACGAGGCATCCTCCATTGACGGCACCGGCCCGTGGCGGACGTACGTGTCCATCGCGCTGCCGCTCTCGGCCCCGTCCGTTGCGGCCGCGGCGATCTTCCTGTTCGTGATCCACTGGAACGAACTGCTCTACCCGCTGCTGTTCATCCAGTCCCCGGGCAACAGGACCCTGCCGCTGGCGCTGCTGAGCTTCCAGGGCGAGTTCCAGACCAACTACCCACTGCTCTTCGCGGGCGTCATCCTGGCCTCCCTGCCCGTGGTGGTGGCGTACGTCTTCCTGCAGCGGTACTTCGTTGCCGGCATCACCGCCGGAGCAAGCAAGGGATGAGGCACCCGGACCTCCACCAGCCCAACGAAAGGCAACACACGTGAACCTGAAATCAGCCCAACACCTGGTGAACGGAACCTGGCACTCCGCCGGCACCGCCAAAGACGTGACCGACCCCGGAAACGGCAGCACCGTCGGCGAAGTGGCCTGGGGTACGGCGGACGACGCCACTGCGGCCGCAGACGCCGCGGCCGTCGCCTTCGGTTCCTGGTCCCGCACCACGGCCCGCAACCGGGCCGACCTGCTCCGGAACGCCGCGGACCTGCTGGCCGAACGCCGCGACGAACTGGCCCACACCCTGGCCCTGGAAGCCGGAAAACGGCTCCCCGAGGCCCAGGGTGAGGTGGACTTCTCTGTGGAATACTTCCGCTGGTTCGCGGAGGAAGTCCGCCGCTCCACCGGCACCGTCAGCCCACCCGAACTCCACGGCCGGCGCCACCTCAGCCTCCGCAAACCCATCGGCGTGGCACTCAGCCTCACCCCGTGGAACTTTCCCGTATCCATCCAGGCCCGCAAACTCGCCGCAATGCTGGCCGCAGGCTGCACCGTGGTGGGCCGGGTCTCCGAAAAGGCGCCGCTCGCCGCCACCGGCCTGTTCGAGGTCCTGCACGACGCCGGGTTCCCCGCCGGCGTCGTCAACCTGGTCCACGGACCCTCGCGCGAAATCACCGCCGCACTGCTCCAGCACCCCGCCGTGCGGGCCGTCAGCTTCACCGGATCCACCGGCGTGGGCCGCCAGATCATGGCCTCCGCCGCGGAACGCGTGGTCCGCCCGCTGCTTGAACTGGGCGGCAACGCACCGTTCATCGTCTTCGAGGACGCGGACCTGGACGCCGCGGTCGACGGCGCTGTCCTGGGCCGGCTCCGCAACACCGGCCAGTCGTGCGTGGCAGCTAACCGCTTCCTGGTCCAGGACAGCATCGCCGACGAGTTCACCCGGAAGCTGGGCGCGCGCTTCGATGCGATGAGCATCGGGCATGGCGTCCCCGACGGCGGCGCACCGGTCCCGGACCTTGGCCCCATGATCGACGCCGAGCGGGTGTCCGCCGTGCAGGCCCTCGTGGATGACGCCCTGAACCGCGGCGCCCGGCGCGTCACACAGCGGACCGATGTTCCGGCGCACGGCGCGTTCATGGCACCGACCCTCCTGGCCGACGTGCCGGACGACGCGCCGCTGGTGGCTGAGGAAGTATTTGGCCCGGCGGCCGGCGTGGTGACCTTCTCGTCCGAGGAGGACGCCATCCGGAAGGCAAATGCCACCGAAATGGGCCTTGCCGCCTACCTCTGGAGCGGGAACCCCAAGCGCGGGTGGGACATCCCGGAGCAACTCGAAGCCGGCATCGTGGGGGTCAACGATCCCCTCCCCTCCGTGGCCTTCGCCCCCATGGGCGGCGCCAAGCAGTCCGGCCTGGGCCGCGAAGGATCAAGCCTTGGCCGTGAGGAGTTCGAGGAGGTCCAGTACGTGGCCTGGAGGCCGTAAGTGCTGACCACCGGGCTGGTGCTGGGCGCCGTCGTCATGGGAGCCGGGATGCAGCGCATCACCGGCATGGGCTTCGCGCTGGTGGCTGCTCCCTTCCTGGTCCTGCTCCTTGGTCCTGTGGAGGGTGTGGTGCTGGTGAACGTCTGCGGCGCCGTGACGGCAGGGGCCATCATCTTCCGGGTGGTGCGGGACATCGACTGGAAACGGTACGCGGCATTGGCGGCGTCGGCGCTGCTGGGGATCGTCCCGGCGGCCTTCCTGGTCCGGATCATTCCGCCGGCGGTGCTGGAGATCTCCATCGGGGTGCTCCTCGCCGTCGGGCTCACCGTTTTGCTTGGCCTCAAGTCCGCCACGCTGCCTCCACGCCGACGCTACCTTTTCACGGCCGGTGGCCTGAGCGGGTTTATGAACACCGCGGCCGGGGTGGGCGGGCCTGCCGTCAGCATGTACTCCATCGCCACCCGGTGGCAGCACAAAGCCTTCGCTGCCACCATGCAACCGTACTTTTTCACCATCGGGGTGTTCTCCCTGATCTCCAAGGCCCTCACTGCCCCGGCGACGTTCCCCGCGCTGCCATGGGGAATGTGGGTGGCGGTCGCTGTGGCCTGCCTCGCAGGGCTGGTGCTGGGCGACGTCGCTGCCCGGTTCGTCCCGGCCCGGGCAGCCCAGGTCCTGCTGATCGTCCTGGCCTACCTGGGAGCGGCTGCCACCGTCATCCGCGGCGTGCTCGATTTCGTGGGCTAACAGTCGCTGCCGCACCATCCCATCCACCGAACCACTAACGAAAGGGCGGCTATGACAGTCGTTGCCCCACAAGAAAACCTCCTGCGCGTGTCCACCAAAAAGGGCGAGACCGTCTCCCTGACGATTGATACGGGCGTTCCGGTGACCATTCAGCTCGAAGTAGGAGACCAATGCAACTGCGGGGGCGCTGCCCGTGGCGCAGGCGCATACACAGATTCCGACTTCGGCACTCACTAATTAGGCATCATTCTCAGTTACACCCGCACCATGGAGAGGAAATAACATGACGTGGCTGAACAGTGCCGCTCACGCACGATGGCTCGAGGCCGAAACCGATCGGCTGATCAATTTCGCCGCTGGTTCAAAGGTGCCCACAGGATTCGGCTGGCTCGACAACAACGGCGCGGTGTTCGCCGACAAGCCGACCCACCTCTGGATTACTGCGCGCATGATCCATAGTTTCGCCGTCGCTGCCCTGATGGGACGACCAGGTGCTGCGACACTCGTCGATCACGGCATCGCTGCGCTCAACGGGGTCTTCCACGATGATGAGTTCGGCGGTTGGTATGCCGAGGTAGACGGGAACGGACCGGTAAACGACACCAAGTCCGGCTACCAGCACTCCTTTGTGCTCCTCGCTGCTGCCAGCGCCGTCGCGGCCAAGCGCCCGGGCGCCCGGGAATTGCTCGACGAGGCGCTGCGCATCGCTGACACGAGGTTCTGGGACCACGACGCCGGCATGTGCTTCGACTCCTGGAACCGGGAGTTCACAGAAACCGAAGCCTACCGTGGTGGGAACGCGAGCATGCACTCCGTCGAGGCGTACCTCATCGTCGCCGATGTGACCGGGGAGAACCGATGGCTCGAACGGGCCCTCCACATCGCCGAGGTGCTCATCCACGAATTTGCGCGCAACAACAACTACCGGGTTTTCGAGCACTTCGACCCGGAGTGGAACCCCATGCCGGAGTACAACACCGATGACCGGGCCAGCCAGTTCCGCGCGTACGGCGGCACCCCCGGCCACTGGGTGGAGTGGGCACGCCTGCTCCTGCACGTCCGCGCCGGGCTCGAAGCCCGCGGCATGGAGGTCCCCGCCTGGCTGCTGGACGACGCGCGGGGCCTGTTCGACGCCGCCATCCGCGACGCCTGGGAGCCGGATGGTCATCCGGGATTTGTTTACACGGTCGACTGGGAAGGCAAGCCGGTCGTCACCACCCGCATTCGCTGGGTTCCGGCCGAGGCAATCGGGGGTGCGGCAGCCCTCTACATCGCCACCGGCGAGAAGCAGTATGCGGACTGGTACGAACGAATCTGGGACCACGCCCGCGACTGGTTCATCGACTACGAGCACGGCTCCTGGAAGCAGGAACTGGACGAGAACGGGGATGTCAGCTCGACCGTGTGGTCCGGCAAAGCGGACATTTACCACCTCTGGCACTGTCTGGTGGTCCCGCGCCTTCCGCTGGCGCCCGGGCTTGCTCCAGCAGTCGCGGCGGGCCTGCTGGACGCACGGCTTACTGCGTCCAGGTAACACGGGAAACCTGCGGCCCCTGATTTCCTTGGTCCGGGAATGACCCGGGTTTTGTTGACACCTTCACCTAGAAGAACAGCCGCGTTTATGGGGTGTGACCGCGGGCCTTCTAGTGCCGATGCCGGGCGCGGTGTTGGTGTTTTCGTCGCCAGGGTGAGTGTTCCAGGACGTGTTTTGGGGCTGGTGGTTCTGTGCCAGACGAGCCGGACGAGCAGCCGTCTGATCTCGGGTAGCGAGAGCCGGATCAGTTCCGCGTCTCCGGTAGTTGCGCCCCTTTTTTGGAGCGGATCACGGCCAGGAAGGCCTGGGCGAACATGGAGAGGGTGATGTGCCGGTACCAGCCGGTGTATTGGCGGACCTAGTAGTGGTCCAGTCCGGTTTCGCCATTGGAGGTTTGGAAAGTTTCTTCGATCGCCCAGCGGGCGCCGGCGATCCGGACCAGCTCGGCCAGCGAGACCCGGTTGGGGCCATGGCAGATGTAGTACGCCAGATCGGTCGGGTCTTTCAGGGAGCCGCGGGCAAGCAGCCAGTGTTCCCCGGTTTCTGCGGGACCGCTGATCCGGGTCCGCGCCCAGGAGTAAAGGCAGTCGCCCTTGGTTCCGGCCCCGGCGGTGCGGGTCCGCCAGGAGTTTGCGCGCAGGGAGGCGATGAGTTTATCGGCGCGCCATTGTTCGCCGATCCCGGCGGTGGGGGCGATAATGTTTTGGTTCATCGGCACGGCCAGCACATAGTGCAGGCCCGCCTTTTCCAGGCGGCGGCGCAACCCCGGGTGCTGGCCTTAGACCGCGTCGCCGGTGGCCCAACGGACCGGGATCCCGGCAGCCAGGGCCCGTCGATCATGTCTGCGGCCAGCGCCGGCTTGGTGGCGAATTCCCGGTCGTTGGGAACCCCTGCCCGGGTGCACCGTTCCCGGTCGTCGGTCCAGGTTTTGGGTAGGTAGAGTTCTCTGTCCAGCAGGCTCCGCCCGGCCGGAGTGGAGTGCGTCAGAAACACCCCGATCTGGCAGTTCTCGACCCGACCGGCCGTACCCGAATACTGGCGTCCGACCCCGGCTGAAGCGGTGCCTTTCTTGAGGAATCCGGTCTCGTAAATGATCAGCACGCCGTCGGGATCGCCCAGGTGGCGGTTGACGTAGCTGAACAGGTCATCCCGCACCGCATCCGGATCCCAGCCGGTCGTCGAGAGCAGTCGCTGCATGCCGTCCGGAGTGCCGTGCCCGGCCCGCTCGGACAGCGTCCAGGAGTTCTTCCGCTCCTCATCTGACAGCAGGCCAGGCACGTACCCCACAGCGTTGTTGCGGGGTTCGGAACGGACAAACCGGCACCCGATCAGTTCACCAATTTCCTCCAGACCTTCAGCCCATTTTTCTACATCCGCCATACAAATATCATCACTCACCACCAACGATTAACAGGTTCCCTGGCGAAAGCTGGCGAGCTGAAGATGGGCCCGCAGGAGAGGGCGCTTACCAGGACGGCAGTATCGGCAGCGGGCCGTCAGCCTCGACGTTGTCGCTTACACCGCGGGCCAGCCATTCGAGCAATCCCTCGCGGTCGGACGAGACGCGCAGGGCGCCGTCGCCGATCACCCACTCGTCGCGTTCCTCCGTCACGAGCGTCATCCCCGGCGCCCCTTGGGCGCGCATCGTGCGCACGGCGGCTTCCAAGGCGTTGAGTACCGAGTCCGGGTCCGCTTCCTCTATGGTCCAGGCGGTGTCGAGGTCGTGATGGTGCACCACGACCTCGGCGATACGCAACGCCACAATGGACGTTGCGGGAATCTGCTTGCCGTGCAAATGCACCTCCTCGACAGCGATCTCCCCGCCCAGCCGAAGGGCCTGTTCCGCGAAATGGGTGGAGGACTGGCGGACTTTGCCCAGCAGTTCCTGGCGGGGCAGGCTTGCCAGCTCGGCTATCTCCTGGGCGCGGGCCTCCTGCGAGGCATAAAGTTCTTGCTCTTCGCCGGAGGTTGCCCAGTCAATGAGCTTGACCAAGGCCTTGCCGTTTGAGGCGATGTGGGCGATGACATCTGCCCGGGTCCAATCCCTGCACAAGGACGGAGCTGTCATTTCGTCGTCGGACAGAGACTCTACGGTGGCCATGAACATGTCGGTCTCCCGGCCGAGGCGAGACAGGTCCGAGTGCAGGCGTGCGGGATTGATCATGAATTCACCTTATCCATTGGCCTGGATGCCGGCTGGCAATCCGGGCCGCTGATTCATACTGAAATCGTACCGATCCAGACGGTTCGTGATGGCTGGTGGCTGATGGCTGATGGCGGCACGATGGAAACGGAAGTGCCCCGCCGAGGCACGTATAAGCGTAAATCGGCGGGGCAACCTGCGTTAGAGGCGCTTGACTCCGACCGTGTGGTCGGTGGTGAATTCAGCAATGGCCCAGTCGCCGTTGAACCGGCCCAGTCCGGAGTTACCTTCGCCGCCGAAAGGTACGTGCGATTCGTCGTGGACCGGCATCTCATTGATATGCGTCATGCCGGCCTTGATGCCGAGGCCGAACTGCACGCCGCGATCGAGGTCCTGGGTGAACACGGAACTGGAAAGTCCGAATTCGGTGGCGTTGGCCAATTCCAGTGCGTGGGCTTCGTCGTTGGCCTTGATGATGCCCACCAAAGGTCCAAAGATCTCCTCGCGGGCAATCTCCATGTCGGGACTGACGTCGGCGAACACGTGCGGCGGCACGACCCGGCCTGTGATTTCGCCTTCAAGGACGGTGCGGGCGCCCTCAGCCTTGGCTGTTGCGATTTTCGTTTTCAGCCCTTCAAGCTGGCTGTCGTTAACGACCGGGCCAACCAGGGTCTGCGGTGAAGAGGGGTCGCCGAAGGGGACGCCCGAGGCCGCGGCGGTGAAGCGCGCCACGAATTCATCGTAAAGCGGGGCCTCGACAATGATGCGGTTGACGGCCATGCAGATCTGTCCCTGGTGCAGGAACTTGCCCAACACGGCAGCTTCGACCGCAGCTTCCAGGTTCGCATCGGCAAGGACCACCAGGGGCGCGTTGCCGCCGAGTTCCAAGGCTACCTGCTTGAGGTGCTCTCCACCGGCGGCAAGTTTGCCAACGTTCTGCCCGATCGGCGTCGACCCCGTGAAGGAGATCAGCCCGGGGACGGGATGCGTGACGAAGTCGTCGCCGATCTCGGATCCGGCGCCCACCACCACGTTCAGCACGCCGGGTGGCAGTCCCGCTTCCTCAAATACTCTCGCGAAGATAAGCCCGCCTGTAACTGGTGTGTCACTGGCCGGTTTAATGACTACGGCATTGCCCGAGGCCAGGGCCGGAGCTACTGAACGCTCAGAGAGGTGGAGCGGAAAATTCCACGGGCTGATGACGCCGACTACGCCGATGGGGCGGCGGTAGACGCGCAACTCTTTGCCGGGCGTGTTGGACTCAACAATGCGGCCGTGAACCCGGGTGGGGAAGGAGGACGCCTCCAGGGTAATCCCGGCGGCCAGGGAGACCTCTACCTGGGCCTTGCCCACTGTGGAGCCGGACTCTTTGATGAGCCAATCCACTATTTCCTCGCGACGCTCCTCCAGGATCTGGGCTGCCCGAAGGATTACCTGGCGTCGGGCGGCCGGAGGCTGGGCGGCCCACTCCTTTTGTGCCGCTTCGGCAGCCCTGTAGGCCTCGTCCATGTCCTGCTTGTTGGCCTGGCGGATTGAAGCCAGCACCGAGTCGTCGTACGGGTTGGTGACTGTCAGAGTCTTCTCGGACCTGCCCTCACGCCACGTTCCGCCGATGAACTGCTGGGTGACGGGCAGGCCGGCAAACGTCGCCGTGATTTCCAAGGTGGTTGTTGTCATGGTTTTGCTCCTGGGAGGGTCGTAGTTGGGAGAAATGGCATCGGAGCGGTCCCCGGTTTGGGTCCGCCGCTGGTCAGAAGACCAGGACAGGCTTGATGACTTCGCCGGATTCGGAAGCGTCGAAAGCGTCGTTGATGTCGGCAAACGCAAAGGTTTTGGTCAACTTTTCCAGCGGGAACTTTCCTTGCTGCCAGAGTCGGATGAGCCGGGGGATTAAGACCTGGGGCACGGAATCTCCTTCGATAATGGTGCGGAAGTGCCACCCTTTGAGTAACGAAGCACCAACTTCGAAGGACACCTCTGTGCCTGGGGCCGGCGCCCCGACGAGAGCCACCGTTCCACCGGTCCCCAGGATGTCGGCAGCCTGCCGCAGGACGGCGGGAATACCCGTGGTGTCCAGGGCATAGTCGACGCCGCGCCCACCGGCGATCTGCGCTATCTCTGCTGCCACGTCCGTGAAGCGGCTGTTGATGGCGTGGGTGGCCCCCAGGTCCTTTGCTGTGGCCAGCCGGGACTCGACGATGTCGACCGCAACAATGGTTGTCGCACCCACAGCCGCGGCGGCCATGATTGCCGCGCAGCCAACGGCGCCGGTGCCGAGGACAACAATGCTGGAACCCGGGCGTACGTCCAATGAGTTGATTACCGCACCGGCCCCTGTCTGGAGGCCGCAGCCGAGGGGGCCGAGTAACTCCAGCGGAAGGTTCCCGTCTACCTTCACGACGCTGCGGACAGCAACGTTGACGTGCGTCGCGAAAGACGATTGGCCGAAAAAGTGTGAGGAGCCTGCGGAATCGCCGTCGGTCAGGGCCGTGGAACCGTCGGGGCGGGAACCGGAAAAGTTGCGGCCGAAAAATTCGCTGCAGTACGCGGGCCGTCCTGTCAGGCACTGCCCGCATACTCCACAGGAATTGGCGGAAAGAACCACAGAGTCCCCGACGGCGACAGAGGTCACCAGGGAGCCGACCGCCTCGACTATTCCTGCTCCCTCATGCCCGAGAACCGCCGGCAAGGGCGTGGGGTATACCTGGTCGCGGACGATCGCGTCGGTGTGACAGACGCCGGTTGCGACGAGCTTCACCCTGACCTCGTCGGGGCGGGGCTCATCCAGGGAGAGTTGGACGATCTCGAAAGGGGCTTTGGGCGCGGTAGCGAGGGCAGCAGTGACCTTCATTGGAATGGCTCCTCAGGGTAAGGCTTGAATTGGCGGAAGCTGACACTTGCGGCACACGGTATGGGGTCCACGGCGGTGAGCGGCTTTCGGGGCCAAGGACCCAACGCTGGGCCTTGCAGTCGTCAAGCGTTCGTTGCCGCGGAGAGACCGTGCATCCGGACCGGTGCCTATACTGTGACACCTAGCACAACGGGCGGGGTTGTCCCCAGGCGACATGCAGGTTGTCGGTTGACGCCATCCTCGCCGCACACAAGGAGGTGCCGTGCATGACGGTGGGTTTGATAGCTGACGCGTGGTATCACGACATGGAGTCGACGTTCGGCGGGCTTGAGGTAGTGGCTCTTGGGAATTCCGCTGGGCAGGTTTCCGGTGCGCTGGCGGCGAAGGAGCTGGGCCAGGTCGGAATATATGGAGTCTCGGGCACCCCACAGCAACTCGTCCGATCACCCCGTGCAGTACGCCAGTCGCCGGCGGAGTTACTCAAGGTGTGCGCAATGCGCCGCGGGCGCTGCATCATCGAGCAGTCCGGACGTGAGCTGACCGTCGCGCCCGGGGACGGTGCTGGCACAGTTCATCAGCGCCTGCATTTCCATGACTGTCCCCGCGCCGGCAGCTTGGAACCACCTGGCCACCGCCGGTGAAGCACTGCTGGCCAGTGTGGTTCTGCAGGCTTATAAACCCTCCACCGGGGACATGGCCGAGTTCCTCCGGCATGAAATCGAGTCTTATGTCGATCGAAACCTGCAGGACCCGAACCTAGGCCTGAAGCAGATCGCTTCCTCGCACCACGTCTCCGTGCGGACGGTCCAGCGGCTGTTGGCAGGAAGCGGCACGGGTCTGACCGGGCTGATCCGCAAGAGTCGCCTGCAGTCCGTCCGTCGCGACCTTGCTGACCACCGCACTGCCCATCTCACCATCGCCGAAGTAGCAGCGAGATGGTGCATCCATGACGCCCAGTGGCTCGCCAAAGCTTTCAAGTCCGAGTTTGGCATGGGGCCGTCGGAGTTCCGCAAATCCTCTGCAACGGAAACCTAACCCACTCACGCATCCTCGCTGTAGGCGGATTCCTTCACAGGCACTAGCTCCTACTTATTTCAAGATGCGCATAGTCGCGTCTGATTGATATCTTAAATGTATGGATTGCCCCCCGGCCTAATCCCGGGTATTTGCCGCATATGGCGGGCGTCACACCTCTGGAACACTGGAGCAAAGCCAAGGGACGCAGATTCACCCCACGGCATTACTTCCATGCTCCGTCAGAGAGGACAGGCATATGGCTACGCTCCACACCGTCATCGCCGAAGACCCGCGCAAAGAGGCGCGCACCGCAAACTGGGTGGCCTTCGTCATCTGCACCGCATTGTTGTTCGATGGCTACGACCTTGTTGTGTACGGCACCGTCCTTCCGGGACTGCTCGCCGACCCGAGCCAGATTGGCGCCTTCGATGCCGCTACCGCCGGCCTCTTGGGCTCGTGGGCGCTCGTTGGCGTGTTGGTCGGATCATTGATCTGCGGCGCGGTCGGCGACTTCTTCGGCCGCCGCCGTCTCATGCTCCTGGGCATCGCCTGGTTCTCGGTGGGGATGTTCGTCACGGCGCTGACCACATCCGTGGCGTCTTTCGGCGCTTTGCGTTTCATCACGGGCGTGGGCCTCGGTGTCGTCATTGCCACCGCAGGCGCGACGATGGCAGAGTTCGCGCCGGCCGGCCGGCGACAGTTCTACAACGCGATCGTCTATTCCGGCGTCCCGGCTGGCGGTGTGTTCGCCTCCGTCATGGGCATACTGCTCCTTAATAACATTGGCTGGCGCGGACTCTTCATGATCGGAGCCCTCCCCCTCGTCCTGCTCGTGCCCATCGCATGGTTCAAGCTACCGGAGTCCCCCCGCTGGCTGCTGGCTCGAGGCCGTGAGGATGAGGCCCTGGCTGCTTCGCAGCGGACCGGCGTTTCGCTCATTGAAGAACAGGTCATTCGGCAGATAGGCGCAGCCCCGCAGAAGACCGGTTTCGCGGCCGTCTTTTCCAAACAGTTCGCGGTGGCGTCCGTACTTCTGGGCTTGATGTCATTCTCCGGCCTGCTGCTGACCTACGGCTTGAACACGTGGCTGCCGAAAATCATGGAGGGATACGGCTACGGGCGGACATACGCACTGTTCTTCCCCTTGGCGTTGAACCTCGGCGCGGTGGCGGGAGGTCTGCTGCTCTCGCGCTACGCTGACAAGGCTGGTCCCCAGCGGGTCATCGCGAGCACCTTTGTACTGGCCACTATCTCACTGGTGCTGATGACCTTCGGCTTCCCCCTGCCGATGTTGTTCCTGTGCATCGCCATCGCCGGAGTGGGCACCCTCGGCACCCAGGTGCTGGTTTACGGTTTCCAGTCCAACTACTTCACCACCAACGCCAGGGCAGCCGGTGTGGCCTGGTGTGCCAGCGTGGGCCGCCTGGGCGGCATTCTCGGACCAATCATCGGCGGCTGGCTGGCGGCTGCGGGAATCGGCGGCGCCACCGCGTTTTACATCTACGGCGGCGTCGCCCTGCTGGGTGCAATCGTCACGGTCTTGGTCCCCCGTCAGCGGAAGCTGGAAGAAGCTGGGCACAGGGCCGAGGAAATCGTTGAGCACTCCGTGGAAGAGGACCTCAGCGTCACCACTCCCCCGGTCCGCCTCTGATCCTGCGCAGCCGGCCACTGCCATAAACGGGTCGAAATCCACGGAGAGGGTGCCCAGGCCATGCCTGGGCACCCTCTCCGCTGCTGTTGTGCTGGGCAGGCGTACCTCGCATGCCATTATGTCAAATGAACACAAGAGTGGTCGGCTTTATACTTGATTAGGGAATCAATAGGGTGGGCGCCTAACCTGAGGCGCCTCACGGAGGGATGGCTTAACCAATGGAGATCAGGCAGCTCAACTACTTTATTGCCGTTGCGGAGGAGCGCCACTTCGGCCGTGCGGCCAAACGCCTGCATATGGCCCAGCCACCTTTGTCCCAGCAAATCCGGCAGCTGGAAGAGCAATTGGGTGTGCGCTTGCTGAACCGCACCACCCGCAGGGTGGAACTTACGGCCGCCGGGCAGGCGCTGCTGGACCGGGGACGGCAGATCGTTAATGCGGTCGGAACACTCCGGGCAGATGTATATCAGGTCGGGCAAGGCGCATCCGGCGTTCTGCGCGTGGGCTTCTCCGGCTCAGCGACCTACGGTGTTATGCCCCCGATCGTACGACGCGCCAAGCAGGCACTCCCTGGGCTGTCGCTGAATCTGCACGGCGAGATGCTCACCCCGGCCATGGAGGCCGGCCTGAGGGATGGCACGTTGGATGCGGCCCTGTTGCGCCCACCTATTGCCTCCCAGGAGATCGAATACCGCATCGTGACGCGGGAGCCGCTGATCGTGGCGTTGCCGTCCTTCAGCGCCCTGGCCATGGACCGGCCAGTGGCCGTACACGAACTCCAGGACCAGGAATTCATCTCCTACCCGCCGGAGTCCGCGCTCTACCGGACCACAGCAGCTCTCTGCCGCAAGGCAGGTTTCCAGCCTCGTATCACCCAAGTAATCAGTGAGACGTCCACAATGCTCTCCTTTGTGGCAGCCGGAACTGGCGTTGCCGTCATTCCAGCGAGCGTGCGTGCCTTGCAGCTCGAGGGGGTCGTTTACCGTGACATCGAACAGGCCCCCGAGGTGGAGCTGGCCGTAGCCTGGCGGCGTGAGGACCGGTCATCACTGCTCCAGAGCTTTCTGGATGTCGTGGGCACGGCCACCAAGAACTTGCCCAACCGTACTCCCAGCCCTCCCGGATCCTGATAGGGGAGGGGCCGGTTCGATGCCATGTGGCCTGCGCCTCAGTCCGTGGGGCGGAAACGTGCGGCCAGTTCGCTGCGGGAGCGGATCCCGAACTTCCCATAGATGCGGGTCAGGTGGTACTGGACAGTCTTGTCGGCCAGGAACAGTGCACGGGCAGCCTCTTTGTTGGTGGCCCCGGCCGCCACGAGTTCCGCCACTGCCTGCTCCTGGGCCGTGAGCTGGACCTGCGGTCCTGTCACGGCTACGAGCACGGCGTCAGATGGATCGGGCATGTTGCCGACGTCAAGGCCTGTCGCCTTCAGCTCCCGATCGCATCTGTCGACGTACGTGGCAGCGCCCAGGGAATCATAGAGATCCCTGGCTACGCGCAGCACGGAGGATGCAAGGCGCCTTTTTCCGGCGCGTCGCATGCTTTGCCCGAAGGCAAAGCTCACCCGGGCCCGCAGATATGGCCGGTTGTGCCCTCGCAGATGCCCCAGCGCCGTCTCGAAATGCTCCCGGGCTATGTCTGGATCCCCCTGCGCGGCAACGAGCCGGCCCCGCGCCCACGCCATTCTTGCCAGATCTGACGGCACGGCCCGCTCCCGCGGCACCTTCTCGAAGGCGGTAAGGAAAGCGTCGGCCACATCCAACTGGTCGGTCATGACCAGGGCGTTAACGTAGGAGTCCTGCCACGGCCAAAACGACACCCTGTTCTCTGTCCAGGGGTCCAGCTCCGTCAGTGGCTGCAGCACAGCCAATGCGCTTTCGTAGTCCGCCCGTGCCTCATGGAAGCGTGCCCGGGCCAGGCTGGCAGGGACCTGCATGGCGCGATAGGTGCCCGGCTGCACCGCCGCTTGGGACACGTAGTACCGTGCACGGTCCCAATCCCCACGCATGGACCACAGTTCGGCGGCGGTCCAATACAGTAAGGGGCGGATCAGCGGCATCCGGGAGGTCTCGAGCCGCACCGAGGCGCGTGCAACCGTGGCTGCGGCCGCGTCCCAGTTGCCGAGCACAAGCTGGGTGCGGGCCAACCACGCCTCTGCCCACAGCGAAATCCGCAACGAGCCGCCGCGGAATTCAGTCGGGGCAGCGGCTTCGAAATTTACAAGCGCTGTCTCTGCGTCATCCAGTCGCAGGGCCAGCCATCCGGCACCCATCTGAACGCGTTGCTTTTGGGCGTTCTCGGACGCATGTTCGAAAGCCCGGCGATAGGAGGCCTCGGCTTCAGACAGCCTGCCTTGGGCGTAAAGTCCCAGTCCGTAGATGGCTTCAGATTCGATGTGGGCAGGCGTACCTGCCTGTGTCAGTGACATGGCCTGCTCCGCCCAACGGGTGATGACAGGGCCATCCCAGGAGGCCACCCCGTGCAGGACCAAGCGTTGGGCCACCTGCGCGGCGGCCGTCGGGTCCCGTTGCGGGTTGCTTGTTCGCCAGGCCATTTCCAACTGGGTTTGGGCGCTGTGGTTCTGTCCGGACGCAGTGGACAGGTAGCCAAGAACGGAGGAACGCAGCGGCGAAGGCGCCATGGCGTCGACGGCGGCGGCCCACATCTGTGCCTGGGCAATGTTGCCGGACCCCACGAGGGCATCTACAGCTCTCAGTTGGCGATCGTTGCCGACGCGGATGTCACCCGAGAGCCGGGACGCAGAAAACAGTGCGGTCGAGACATCGTGCCAGGCACCTACGAGGGCCTGTTGCCGGGCGTACTCCTCAAGCTCCGCGGCCAGAGCCTCGTCCGGTCCCGGGGTAGCCGCCACCCGGTGACCCAGGCGGTCGCCCTCATTCTGCACCGAGTCCGCAGCCGCGCGGTGCAGGCGAATGCGCCGGCTGGGTGCAATCTGCTCGTAGACGGACTCGGTCGTTCCCGTTTCGAAGAATTTCACCAGCGAGTGGGCCTGGTCCACAGACAGGCCCAGCAGTCCGGCCCGGTGGCCCTCGTCGAGGGCATCCATCACGGATTCGACCCCACTGACACGGGCAACCTCAGCCACCCCGGCATTGCGGCCGAGCACGGACGTGGCCTCAGCCACAGCTACCAGGTCGGGGGACGCGGCTTCGAGGAGACTGCGCACCTGGGCTCTCACACGTGAACTCGGAGGCAGGGACGAGAACCATGTCTGCCAGGTTTCCGGAGGAAGCTCGCCCAGAAGTTCGACAACTGGCTGGGGCCAGCCTCCGGTATGCCGCACGATCTCGTGGGCGGCCGTCGCGTTCAGGTCGATGCCAAACCACCGTCGTGCGAGCTCCTGGACCCGGTGCGGTGACAGGGGATCCAGTGGAAGACGGGAAACCTGATGCCCAGTGAGGAAGGCCAATACACCGGCTGGCACCAGCCGGGCCTGAGCGGGATCCAGGGTGACCAGGAACAGGACTCTTTTGCTGCGCAGCCGGCGCATGACGAAGACGAGGACGTGGAGAGTTTCTGCGTCCAGATGCTGAACGTCGTCAACGGCAACCACCACGCTCCCGTGCAATTGAAGCCCGTCGAGGTGTGCACCCAGAGTGGACGCATAGTTGGCGGCCTGGGCGGGGTTGAGTATGCCGCCCAGGTCCGCGGAACGGCCGTTTCCTCTGCCAGGGTCCTTTGCCGAGCGCAGCGGCGGGGTGACCATGAGCTGGGAGTAGCCGGCGAGCGGGAGCTGCGCTTCCCATTCATCGCCCGTGGCGGACAGCACCCGCACGCCACGCGCGACGCCACGGCAGTGCTCCAGGAAAAGGTCCAACACCGCTGTCTTCCCGGATCCCCGGGGGCCGCTGAGTACCACCGTACGCACGTTGCCTTTACGCACAGCGCGGAGGCTTTCCAGTAACTCCTCGAAGACCTCGGCATGGCCGAGCAGCGCCAGGCCCTCCTCGGGGTTGCCGTGGTGGTGGCCCGGAATCATGCTGGCAAGCTTACTCGACCGCGCGTCGCGGCCACGCCAGCGGGTTTCAGTCACAGCAGGCTCAGCCCAGGTCTCCGCCTGCCACCGGAAGGATGCTGCCAGTGACATAGGATGCTTCGTCGGAGGCTAGGAATACGATCGGCGCAGCCTGTTCGTCCAGTGTGCCGTACCGCTTCAAAAACGATGATTCAACGGTCTGGTCCACAATGGTCTGGTACCACGCCTTTTCGGTAGTTGACTCGGCTTCCGGTCCGCGCTTGACCTTTCGTGGCGGAGCTTCGGTGCCGCCCGGGGCGGTAGCAACTACGCGGATGCCGCGCCCGGCAACCTCCATGGCCAGGGACTGGGTCAGGGCGTTGACACCGCCCTTCGCTGCGGCGTAGGGGACGCGGTGCATTCCGCGGGTGGCCACTGAGGAGACGTTGACGATGGTGCCCGATTCCTGGGCGAGCATCGCAGGGAGGACTGCGCGGCAGGACCACAGGGTGGGGAACAGCGAACGGCGGATCTCCCGCTCAATCTTCTCCTCGTCGTATTCTTCGAAAGGGCGGGCCCAAATGGTTCCTCCCACGTTATTGACGAGCACGTCAACCCTTCCGTGGAGGGCCAAGGCCGCGTTCACTGCCTGTGCTGCTCCGGCGAAGCTTTCCAGGTCCGCCGTGACGGAGCTGGCTGACCCGCCGCAGCCAGACTCCTGGGCGGCCTCCTGGATTCCCTTGGCAACGTCCTGCACAATGTTGGCGCGGTCAACCAGGACCACCGAGCCTCCTTCAGCCCCGATCCTCTCCGCGACCTTCTGCCCGATTCCCTGGGCCGCGCCGGTGACCAGTGCCACTTTGCCGGCGAAGCGGCCGGGCGTGATGAACTGTCCTGAGTACGCCGCCACCGTCAGAAGCCCTTGACCGTGGCGTCGATCGCTTCGGCCATGGTGCCCTTTGCATCGCGGGCGTGAGCCATGATCACTTCCCGGGCCCGCTCCTTATCGCCGCGCTCAAACGCGCCAACGACATCCAGGTGGTCCTGGGCGACCCGGTCAAAGATATGCGTGCCCTCTGCAAAAGTGGCTGCCATTTGGGCGTGGACGTCGAGCCGACGGTAGGACTCCAGCAGCATGGGGTTGTCGGAGATCATGAAAAGGTACTCGTGGAACTCTTCATTGGTCCTGACATACTCTTCCGGGTCGAGAACCCTTCCGGCGTCCACCGCCCGGGTAGTCGCTTCGGCAAGACGACGGAACTGGTGCAACTGCTCTTTGCTAAGGCGGCCCAACATCAGCTCGGTCACGGCAAGTTCAAGGCCCATGCGGGCGTCCAGGTGCGCGAAACTGTCTTCCTTACGGAACTCGAGCCGGCCGGTCTCCATGGATGAAATGGCTTCCACGCGGCTAATAGTGTCGCCTGCGGTCTCCACCTTCTCCGCGGAGGCGGGCGCGCCCGTCTCGGCGTCCCCGCCGGTGGTTTCCTTGGGGGCGAACCGTTCAAAGTAGAAGTTGGCTGGCTGCATGCCCTCGGTGTCCAGCCACTTGGAGACGGCATTGACCATGGGCGGCGGTCCGCAAAGGTAGACATCGACGTCGCCATCGTTGAGGTGGGACGGCTGGATGATCTGCGTGACGTATCCCGTGTGCGGGGCAGAGGTATCCGCCTCGGAGGCAATGTAATCCCAGGTGAAGGTCGGCAACTTCGCTTCGTAGGTGTGTAGCCAATCGAGTCCCACGATGTCGGCTTCACGGGAGACGCCATAAATCAGGTGGACCGGCGTGGCCGGGGGGTTCTCGGATAACTTCTCCAGAATGGACAGGAGCGGGGCCAGGCCGGTGCCGCCTGCCAGCAGGAGCAGGGGGCGCTTGGGCTCGCGAAGGAAGAAGGAGCCGTAAGGGCCTGTGAACTCGATGGTGTCACCTACTGCCGCGCGGTCACGCAGGTACTCGGACATCGCGCCCTGCGGGGTGATGCGCACCATGAAGGACGCATCCATCCCTTCGGGGCCGTTGCTGAACGAGTACGAGCGCTCCGCGTCGGTGCCCGGGACCCTGATGTTGACGTACTGGCCGGGCAGGAAAGCCAGTGCTTCCCGGTTCTGCATCTCCAGAGCGAAGGAGATGGTGGACTCCGAGTGCTTGTCGAGTACCTTCAGCGTGGAAGTAAAAGTGGCAGCTGAGGTTTTCGCGGATTCGGAAGTGGCCGGGATCTGGATGGCGAGGTCCGATTCCGGAACGGCCTGGCAGGTAAGGAGGTAGCCCTTCTCAAGCTCCTCTTCGGTCATGGCGTCGTCGATATAGTCCCCGGGGTCGAAAGAGCCGGAGTCGCAAAACGCCTTGCACGTGCCGCAAGCGCCATCCCGACAGTCTGAGGGGATGTTGATGCGTGCCTTGTAGGCCGCGTCCATGACGGTCTCGTAGTCGCCGACTTTGATGACTTTGGTGACGCCATCTTCGAAACTGAGGGCTACCTGATGGCCCATGATTCCTCCTGGTTGGGGGTCGCATCCTCGCAACCCCCGGAAAGTTAGTGCGGTTATCTCTTACGAGCAGATTTGGCGGCGGGCTGCCGTCAGATCATGTAGACATCCACCACGTGGTGGATGTAGTCGTTCTTCAGTACAACCTTCTTTTTCAGGATCACCGGCTGCTCGCCGGAGAGGTCGATGGTGTAGAAGCTCGTGCCGAAATACGTGTCGGTGGTGTTGTACCGGAAGTACAGGGTGAACCAGTTGAAGCGGACCTTGACCTGGCCGCCGTCGTGCTCCAGGACTTCAACGTCCGTGATGTTGTGACCGGTGCGCGGCTCAGGGAGGGATGTAGCGGAGGAGCGGTCCGTCTTGATCCGGAATACCCGGTCCTCGATGCCGCCACGGTTGTCGTAATAGATGAGCGAGATCTCATTCTGGGGGTCGACCGTGAGCCGGTCATCGACGTCCCACGCCGGCATCCAGTACTCGGAGTCCGGGTGATAGCACTGGAGCCACTCGTCGAACTGGCGGTCGTCCAGTAGCCGGGCTTCCCGGTAAAGGAAAGCGCGAACAGTCTCGAGGGTCGCGATTTCGTCGGCGCTCTTGAGCGCGGTTAAGGGGTTAATGAGGTTGGCCATTGTTTTTCAGCACTCTCTGTATGGATTGAAAGTCTCAATCACGCCGTGACCGGGACGGATTCCTGGGCAACGGATTCCGCGTCGGCGAGGGCCTTATCCATTACTTCCTTCCAGTACCCGTGCTGGATCGGGTAGAGCCCCTCGTCTTCGGTGCGCACACCGGAGGCGATCACCCGCGACATGCCCAGCGCGGTAGCCTGCTCGTCAGGACCGGAAATCTCGTGGGTGGAGCCGCGCGTCATATCGTTCCACGGCGCAGATGTGGCCCAGTAGGTCTTGTTGCAGGATCGGAACTCCTCGAGGTCGTCCGGCGTGGCCATGCCGGTTGCGTTGAAGAAATCCTCATACTGGCGGATGCGTTTTGAGCGGTTTTCCTGGGATTCACCCTTTGGCGCAATGCAGTAGATCGTCACCTCGGTCTGGTCCGCTGAAATGGGACGGAAGTGACGGATCTGCGACGAGAACTGGTCCATGATGTACACGTTCGGGTACAGGCAGAGGTTGCGTGAGATGTTGATCATGAAGTTTGCCATCTCCTCGCCATACTTTTCGACGAGCTCGTCGCGGCGGTCCCACAGGGGACGGTCCTCGGGGTTTGTCCACTCCTGCCACAGCAGCAGGTGCCCGTGATCGTAGGAATAGAAGCCGCCTTTAACCTTGCCCCACTTGCCTGCGTCCATGGCCTTGGTCTTGTTGGCGGAATCGCCGGCGGTGCGGCGGGCAGTCGTCGCGGCGTAGTTCCAGTGCACGGCGGTGACGTGGTAGCCGTCGGCGCCGTTTTCCGCCTGGACCTTCCAGTTGCCGTCGTAGGTGTAGGTGGAAGCCCCGCGCAGGACTTCGAGTCCGTCCGGGGACTGGTCCACAATCGAATCGATTACCTTGGTGGCATCTCCCAAATGTTCTTCCAGCGGGAGGACGTCAGCATTCAATGAGCCGAAAAGGAAGCCCCGGTAGGAGTCGAAGCGGGCTACCTTGGTGAGGTCGTGCGAGCCCTCCTTATTGAAGGTTTCCGGGTAGCCGGCATTGCGGGAGTCCTTGACCTTAAGGAGCTCTCCGGAATTCTTGAATGTCCAGCCGTGGAAAGGACATGTGAAGGTGGTCCTGTTATCGGTTTTGCGTCTGCACAGCATGGCGCCACGGTGGGAGCAGGCATTGACGATGCAGTTGATTTTTTCGTCCTTGTCCCGAGTAAGGACGACGGGAGTCCGGCCAATGTAGGTGGTGAAGTAGTCCCCCACGTTGGGAATCTGAGATTCATGGGCAAGGTAAACCCAGTTGCCCTCGAAGATGTGCTTCATCTCCAGTTCAAAGATCTCTTGGTCGGTGAAGATTTCACGCTTCGCCCGGATAACGCCGTTCTCTCGATCGTCGACGACGGCGTCAGCCAGGACCCCACGGACACGTGTCAGATTCTCGGTCATGGTGTGCTCCTTCTTTGGAGAGGGTGCGGGTAGGCGGGCAGCGACTGCGCGGCCGCACCTCAACCCCTCGGGCGGAATGAATGTGTCCCACCCAGTCTGCGGCAAGGTGACTGCGCTCACATCAGGCAAAACCCTAGTGCCGACCAAGGGTTCTTTTATGTACGCTTAGCGACATAATCAACGCCATATGAGTCCTTGTTTCGTCCTTATTAGCTAACTAGCATGAGATGGACGCCACGTGAAGCCGGCGAACCTGCGGGTGCACGGCTTGCGGCCGGCGCGTTTCGGGGAACGGGCTCATATCCCGTTTCCGATGCATCTAGGAGTGTGGAGATCACTATGACTGAGAATCAGCTGGACACCCGCCAGGAAAATGAGGGTACCGCTGTGGAGGCCGGTTCGAAGGCGACCGAGCGCTTCACCGCGTCGAGCAAGCTCGCGGGAACGAGCGTTTCCAAGGAGCGTGTGAGCTTGCTCGCCGGCGCTCTCATCAAAGCAGCTAACGACATCGTCGTCGAACACGAAGTCACCTACGAGGAGTACAACGCCCTGAAAGCCTGGCTGATCAAGGTGGGCAACGATGGCGAGTGGCCGCTGTTCCTGGACGTGTGGCTTGAGCACACCGTGGAGGATGTCAACTCCCAGGACCGGCCCGGTACGAAAGGCACTATCGAGGGACCCTATTACGTCCCGGACTCCCCTGTGCTGGATTCGCCCGCCACGGTTGAGATGCGTGATGACGAAGATGGCGTTCCGTTGCAGTTCAGCGGCCGGTTCACCGACACCGACGGCAACCCGATCCAGGGTGCACAGCTCGAGATTTGGCATGCGGACTCGGCGGGCTTCTACTCCCAGTACGCCCCGGGCCTGCCGGACTGGCTGTTCCGCGCCAACGTGCAGGCCGACAGCAATGGACGCTTCGTTCTCCACACCATGCGCCCGGCTCCGTACCAGATTCCCACTGATGGAGCCTGCGGACAGCTGATCAGTGCTGCGGGCTGGCACGCCTGGCGCCCGGCCCACATTCACATCAAGGTCTCAGCGCCCGGCTACCAGCCTGTAACCCAGCAGCTCTATTTTCCCGGCGACCCGCACAATGCGGACGACATTGCTTCGGCTGTCAAGCCGGAGCTGATGCTCAACACCACACCGCGTACAGACGGCGCTGCCGGCGAAGAGGCCTCATATGACTACGTCCTCGCCAAAGTGGGACAGTCCAAGTAGGAACTCCCTTGACATGGTCGGGTTCATGATTTCCGTCCAATGAGGTGCCCCAGGGCAATGAGCCCTGGGGCACCGTTCTTCCCAGCACCACTGGACTGCCTGCCACAAGCGAAAGGAACCGAGCCGTTGAAGATCGAGCGGATCGAAGTGATCCCGTACTCCATCCCGTACACGCACCCCCTGAAGTTCGCCAGCGGCGAGGTGGCAAACGCCGACCACGTTCTTGTGCGTGTGCACACCGACGACGGCGTCGTAGGAGTCGCGGACGCACCCCCCCGCCCATATACCTACGGCGAGACACAAGAGTCCATCGGGACGATCATCGAGAAAACCTTCGCCCCACAGCTGACCGGCCTCGAGATCGTGGACCGGGAGCAGATCCATGCAGTAATGCGCCGGACCATTCACAACCAAGTGGCGAAAGGCGCCGTAGACATCGCGGTGTGGGACGCGATCGGCAAAACGCTCCGCACTCCAGTGCACAAGCTATTGGGTGGGTACACCGACCGCATGCGGGTCAGCCACATGCTCGGCTTCCGGCCAGCGCAGGAGCTCCTCGACGAGGCCCTGCGTTTCGGCGAGCAATACGGCATCACCACCTTCAAGCTGAAAGTGGGCCGTCGGCCGCTGTCACTGGACGTGGAGGCCTGCCACGTGCTGCGCGAGGGACTGGGTGAGGACGTGGAGCTATACCTTGACGCGAACCGCGGCTGGACCGCGAACGAAGCCCTCGAGGTGCTCCGGAGGACTGAGGGGCTCGGGCTGACCATGCTCGAGGAACCGTGCGACGCCAAGGAAGCACTGAGCCGCCGCCGCCTGGTCGACAAATCGCCAATCCCGGTGGTAGGCGATGAATCCGTCCCCACGGCTGGGGACGCGTCCCGGGAACTGCTTTCCGGTGGCTGCAACGCCATCTGCATCAAGACCGCCCGTTCCGGCTTCACCGAGGCCACCGAGATATTAGGGCTATGCACCGGTCTCGGCGTGGATGTGACCATGGGCAACCAGATCGACACCCAGATCGGCTCGCTTGCGACTGTCACCTTCGGCGCCGCACACGAGGCCACCAGCCGCCGGGCAGGGGAACTGTCGAACTTCCTCGATATGGCCGACGACCTGCTGGCGGATCCACTCCGGATAATCGACGGCACGATCCGCGTGCGCGATCTGCCGGGGGTCGGAGCAGAGATCGACGAGGATAAACTCGCGGCCTACCGCCTGTCCTAGCCCGACCATCAAGGAGGAAAAAGAATGTTGTTCTTAGCCCGCATGGACGTGCAATTCCCAGCGCACCTCTCCGCTGAGGACGTCACCCGCATGCAGGGGTTGGAGAAAGAGTATTCCCAGGCCCTGCAACAGGACGGCCACCTTGCCTCCATCTGGCGAGTGGTCGGCGAGTACGCGAACTATTCGGTGTTCGACGTCGAATCCAATGACGAACTGCACCAGATCCTGAGCAGCTTCCCGATGTACCCCTTCATGAAAATCAAAGTCACCCCATTGGCCAAGCATCCCAACTCCATCCGCTGAGGAATCTGTATCCACTGCGGCGGCCTTTGTAGTCACCAGGACCCCACCTCCGCCATCGCTCAGGAGACATCATGCCCCGCTTCCCAAGGACCGCGCCGGTGACCACCGGATCACGGCCTGGCCCGGTCCATGGAGCCCAACCACGCTTAGAACGGCCCCAGCTCCGTCCGGCCGGCGTACGCGACATCCTGCGGGACATCGGCCCACACTACGCCTCGAACGGGCTTGTCGGACTGGCTTTCTCCGCGTCCGGGCCGGTAGCGGTCACTCTTACTGTCGGGTCGCTCGGCGGACTGACGGAGGCCCAGCTCGCGTCGTGGGTCTTCGCCATGTTCCTCTCCGCTGGCGCGGCGACCCTGGTGATGTCACTGATCTATCGCCAGCCGTTGGGCTTCGCCTGGTCCATCCCAGGGACCGTGCTGTTGGGGCCGTCGCTGCAGCATCTGTCGTTTCCTGAGGTGGTAGGGGCGTTCTTCTCCGCCGGTGTGCTGATTCTCGCGCTTGGTTCGTCCGGAGTAGTGCGTCCGATCATGGCCGCGATCCCCGTTCCGATCGTCATGGCCATGGTCGCCGCCGTGTTCCTTCGGTTCGGGACGGACATCGTCTCCTCCACACGGGCCGACCCCGCAGTGGCGGCACCCATGGTGCTGGCGTTCCTTGTACTCACCGCCGTGCCCTCCCTAGGCAGACGCCTCCCTCCGGTACTCGGTACTTTGGCGGCAGGCGTCGTCGCCGTTGTGCTCAGTGGCCGGTTCGCGATGTCCCAAGGCGGACCGATCCTGGCCATGCCCGTGTTCACAGCCCCCGCGTTCACTTGGGCCGCCCAACTGGAATTAGTGATCCCCCTGGCACTCACGGTCCTCGTGGTTCAGAACGGACAAGGCGCTGCTGTGCTCCGGGCCGCAGGACACAACCCTCTGATCAATGTCTCCGCGATGACCTCCGGCGTGTTCTCACTGCTCAACGCCACGCACGGCGCGGTCTCCGCCTGTGTCACTGGACCTACCAACGCCCTTCTGACCGCCTCCGGGCAGAAACAGCGCCAGTACACGGCCGCGGTGGTCTACGGACTACTGTCCCTGCTGTGCGCTTTGCTGGCTCCAATGCTCACCCGCCTCATGCTGGCCACGCCCCAAGCTTTCGTTCTGGCCCTGGGGGGAATCGCCATGCTGCGTGCCCTCCAACAGGCCTTCGTTTCCGCTTTCGCCACGAACTTCACCTTGGGAGCCTTGGTTACTTTCGTCGTCACGATCTCCGGCCTGGACCTCTTCAACGTCCATGCCGCATTCTGGGGCGTCCTCATCGGCTACGGCCTATCGCGTCTGCTTGAGCGGCAGGACCACGCGGAGACCTGACGGAGCCGTGCCACCCCCTCGGTCCATCACCGCAAACACGCTGTGGTCGCCGCTGCACTCCAGCCAGGCCGCTCTTGAAGCTGCGGAGGCGCTGGGCTGACGTAACTACCGCAGGCACGGCCACGATACGGAACCACTAGCTCGGCCTGGCTAATCCCGCCAAGAAACCCAGACCGGCCGGGGATGGCACCAACCGACCCAACCAGGACGTCTGGACGCCGCATTCCTTCACGGGCACGGACGCAGACCAGAACTTGGCCATCTATTTCCGCCAAAAGAATAGATCCATTCACAAGCCCGAAGGCCTGAGGAAATGAAGACTATCCTCCAGCCGAATCAAGACACAATGTTGCACCGTGTCGATAAGACAACATTTGCTGCTGCCTTCTTCCAGATTCTGAGCTGCCGGGGAGATCTCGGACACAGAAGCCTATCGCTTCAACCCTGACCACCGCCCGGGTCACAACAACCCCTGGACTGACGGTAACGGGTAACGAACGACGGCTCCAGAGAAGATGGCTTTACCGATGATGAAGCGGAACTGAAGGGGCCCGAGGAGACCCATGGAGGACCTACAGCAGACCTCGTCCGTGGCAGTGCCGTTGAACCTCAAGGCCTTCATCACCGAACTCAAGGAACACCTAACCCCGGCAGATGAGGCCGACCCAGCAGCCGCGTAGCGGCAAGCCGCCGATATCTCTTTGTCGCGGCGGCATCCGGATCCCTCATCGACTGATAGAGGGTCACAGAAGTTGCTGAGTTTGATCTTTGGTGATGCGGCGGAGGTGCTTAGGGAGCTTCACGCGGAACATCATCCGCGGGACTGGTGAAAACGCTGACGCGGCCAGCCACGCGCTAACGCTCAAGTCATGTACAACTCTGTGGTCACGGTCATAGACAGGAATGACAATCCGCTTGGGCCTGGCCGGCTCCGTAAACTCCACGAGTGAGGCGGTATTCGCGCTGACAGCCGTACGACCGCCGTGCCCAGGATGCTTTCCTTTCCCTGCCCAAGAATTTCAAGCGAACTATGGAAAACTAGGGGAAGTCTTGATCCACCGGCGGGATGGTTTAAGCCAGCAGCACACCAGCCGCACCGAGCGCGGGAGCAGCATGCACCAAGTCAAATGCGCGGAGCAGGAGAAGCCATGAATCAAGCACCAGCCCCGGACGTCGCCTCCGTCGTCGGCGGTAGCGCCGCGGTTCACCGCAGGAGCGTGACATGAAACGGATAGCAGCGCCCCGTGCCCCCGGCGGCCCCTCGCGCACGGGCGAAGCCAATGCGTCGACACGAATCAGCTACCCCAATACGGGGCGGTGGACTGCACCCACGGTTTCTCAGGCGTGGGCCCCCGGCAACGGGCTTCAGGACGGAGATCAAATCTGGCCCGACTGTTGCGACTGAAGACCTGATCCAGTGACCGCCCTAAAACGGTCAGCTTGGCGCATCACCAAACCGCCGTCATTTCCATCTCGCTGGCCGGGTGCTCCCTACAGGGGAATGGCCCGGATCCAACCACTGCCGACGACGACGGGATCAGGGCAACCCGCCCAACCAGTGCGGTAGGACCCTTTCTTGTGACCTCCGTCACCGATGGGGACACGATCGGAGTCACCATCAACGGCCAATCAACCCGCGTCCGCCTCATCGGCATCGACACCCCGGAAGTCAGCGCTCCCCGGAAAACTGTCCAATGCTTCGGACGCGAAGCATCCCGGCGAGCCACCGAACTCATGGACGGAACCCAAGTCTGGCTCGAATACGATCCCAGCCAGAGCCGACAGGACCGTTACGGCCGCACGCTGGCGTACGTCTGGCAAGCTGAGGCCGTGCTCGTCAATGAAAAACTGGTGGTCGAAGGCTTCGCCCACGAATACACCTATGAGTCCCCCTATAAGTATCAGGACAGCTTCCGCGAGGCCGAACAGCCCGCCCGCACCTCCGAACGAGGCCTTTGGAGCCCAGCCACGTGTGCAGGCAACACAAACTGAAATCAGCATTCCTCGATTAGCGGTGACGCTGCCCATGGCGACCTCAATTTTCGCGGAACCACGTCTGATATTTTCGATCACAGACGACTGCCGAACGCCAACCAAATACCCCTGTTGCCTGCTTAGGAGCCAACACGGATGAGCTCCCGGCGGACAAGCGTATGAGCGATGTGTTCTTGGAGCGGCCCCCTGCGCGTGTCTACACTTCTGCAGAAATTTGTACACACAGTCGGACTGAATGCCCCTGACCTGCAGCAACACTGTGTCAGTTCGTGGGGCGCAGGCGCAGTCCCACACACCTCGCTCTCCAAGGCCGACTGGTTCGCCGTTCCATGCCTTCGACGCAACCTCGTCGCCGGCTGGTCCGGCTTTCGCACCCGGATTCCCCCGTAGTTCATGCCCGAAGCGCTGCCAAAGAGCATGAACATGTGACACCAGGAACGGACCGTAAGCGGAAGGGGCTCACAAGATGGCCACCAGGGCAGCCGAGGCACCAAACGACGCTTCGGACATCGGTTTTGCCGCACGTCATGTCGCACATTGTGTTCGTACGCATGAAGTCGTATCAACCGAAAACAGTCCAGAAAAGGACCAAGCTGCAAGGTGAACGACCCCACGTGTACAGGCATGCACAATGTGCACACCCCTTTGGCCGGACAAAAAGCCACGTTCCCGCTCCCCCAGACGACAGAAAGAAGCGAGACACAGCGAAAAAAGACTCGGGAAACCACACCAAGGTCATGTCCTCAACACGACCCGTAACCATGAAGGAGTGATGGCCAACCAAGGCCACCATGACAAGCAAGAGAAGGAGACAAATAACCCCACATCCAGCGCTGACTTCAAGAGAGACATCGCCCGCGGCCACCCCCACGACGAGATCAAACGTCGCATCCGTGCTGAAGTCATGCCGATAGCCATTGATCCACAGCATCAGAACCATCAGCGTCCACGCGGTACGCTTGTTGCCGTCGATCAGCGGATGGAACCGCGCCACCGACTCCAGCAGGGAAGCCGCCTTCATCGGCAACTGCGGATAGGCCTCCACGCCCAAGACTGTCGTTGCAGGCCGGGCCAAAGCCGAGGCCAGGAGACCGATGTCGCGGATATGGAACCCGTACCGGCCAACGACCTGCAGCGCATCTGAATCAAACGCCCATTCGCACACCTGCGCGAGTTTGTGGCGACACGCACGAAAGACGCCACTGATCCGGCCGTCATCTTCACTCGCGATGCGCTGACAACTGTCCAGGAACTCAGGCAAGAGGAAGGGCTGGGCATCTTCCTCTGCGGTGGCGGAGACCTGGCCGGGCATCTTCTTCCTGAGATTGACCGCCTGATCCTCAAGCGCAACCCCATTGCCCTCGCTGCCGGGGTCCCTCTGTTTGGAGGCGTCACCTTTCAGCCGGCCTCCTTCCACGCGGTCAGCGCGCGAAGGTTCGCTTCCGGAGTAGTGATCGAGGAGTACGAGCGCGTCCGGTGAGGGATCCCAATTCGTGCATGATGGCCGACCAGCTAGCGGACGGAAAGGGGCCAGCCGGATTCGGCTGACCCCTTCAGGTTGTACGTGCAATTCAGTTGGTTCGAGAGGCCGCTGACTGAATGGCTTTGGCGAGGTCGCGGGGACGGCTCCACATGGGCCAATGCCCCGTCGGGAGGTCAATGACGTCGAGGTGCTCGATGTTCGCGACTTCGGCAAACATGGCATGGCCTGCACGGGCCAGCTCTAGCACCTGCGCGCTCGGGATCGAGCAGCACACCAGGGTGGTCCGGACCTTGCGGCGGGCATTGTTCGTGAGCTCGACGCGCTGACGAAGCACGGGACCGGGCTCAGGGACGGCCCGGGCCCGAAAACGCTCGAGGACCTCTGCGCTCAGGCCTTCGAGGCTCGCCTGCCGTGCGAGCACGTCGAGGGACGGCAGCGGAAGCTCCTCCACCCCCTCCGGGAGGTCTGGGGCGAAGGCGCTTCCCGTCGCCGTAGGGCCGGAGTCGACCCACACCACTCGATGGACAAGCTCAGGGTGTCGGTCAAGGACCAGGCTAACGGGGGCGTTCGCCCCGCTGTGAGCGACGAGAGTTGCGGGCTGATCCTCGGAGACCCCGAGTTGAGTGATGACGTCCAGGACCGCTGCGGCTTGATCGTCGAGAGTCTTCGCCGCACGCTCGGGATCGTCCCCGTCGAGACCGGGCAGTGTCATCGCGATTGCACGCGAGTGGTCGGGTGTCAGGTGTTCAAGGACTTCATCCCACGCCCAAGCGCCCAGCCAGTGGCCGGCGATGAGAATGATGGGCGGACTGCTTGTGGTAGTTGTCATGTCACTACCCTCGCAGGCACTACGGACAAGGGTATGTCACTATTTATGTCATGAATTTGCCGGGGTCTGAACTGTGAAGCGAGTCGAACGGCTCCATGCTCTATCCGAGATGTTGCGCCGCAGCCGCGCGCGGGGCGCTTCCGCCGAACGGTTGGCAAGAGAGTTTGAGGTATCCGTGCGCACAATCAAGAGAGACCTCGATGCGTTAGAAAACAGCGGCGCGCCTATATGGTCTCGCCCAGGTCCGGGCGGTGGCTACGGATTGGCTACAGGCGCGTCCCTGCCGCCTGTCAGCCTTTCCCCAGCGCAGGCCGTGGCGCTCATGGCAGCCGTGTCCGCTGCACCCGACGCCCCCTACGCCGATCTGGCAGCAGCAAGTATCCAGAAGATCCTGGACGTCCTCGATCCCAAAACCCGAGCACGAGCCGACGAACTGGCCCACCGCGTCTGGGTCAACGCGCTTCCCTCCTCTTCGCGCGCAATCAAGTCAGCACTGGAGGAAGCGATGGCCGAGCAGCGAGTAATCCGCATTCGCTACACATCGAGAGACGAGACCACGACCACCCGCGACGTTGAGCCAGTGCTGTTCGCCTCCACGAACGGCCAGTGGTACCTAGTTGGGTGGTGCCGACTGCGCAACGCAATGCGATGGTTCACCGTCTCGCGCATCGAGCGAGCCAGCTTAACCAAGACGGCCTGCGGCGGCCATACCATCCACGAGGTCGGAAAACCCCCAGCAAACGCCAGACCGGTCCACAGTCGGGGCGAGTGAGTCACTCAATCAACCTCTCCGGTCAGTACAGCTGATCTGCATCGCCGTGCGAGACCCGCCCCCAAAGTGTCCTGTCGGGGATCCCTGAACGCAAATGGCCACCGCGTACCGCAGTCGTCCGTGGTGTTGGTGAACGGCTTGGTTCCTTATCCTTTAGGCCGTGTAGGCCGTGCACTTCTTGGCAGTAGGTCGAGGAGTTGTTGGGTGTGCCCGGGTAGCTCTACGGCTGCCAGTCCGGTGATGAGTTCCCTCAAGGGGACGGGCTGATCGACCAGGACTTCGTTGTTGGACAGGAGCCTGCTGGGCACCATCGTGTCGAGTTCGGGCTCGCTCAGTGTGGGGCCGGTCAGTGTGCACAGTGCATCTGCTTGGGCGCGGATGCGGTCGCGAAGTCCGGTGGTGCCGCCGGCCAGGGTGATGACGCGCCCGATGGTCCATGTATCGAGAGCGATGCGGTTGTCGTACGTCGTGTTGATCCCCGCGGCCACGGCTGATATTGCCGCGATGGTGGTCGCGTTCACGAGCGTGACGTGGGCCAGGATCTGCTCGGCATTCCATCCTCCGTCATGCGGTGTGCAGCGCGTTTCGCCTGCATCCGCCACGGTGGAGGCGGCGTCGAACAGTGTTTGGTAGGCATTTCGAAGTTGGGTGGTGTCCATTGCGTCTCCGGCTTTCTGCGGTCGTGGTGCATGTTCTAGGTGTGCGCGGGTGACATGCCCCAAGGTGCTTGTGGGAGTACCTCGCCAGTTTCCAGAAGGGATTTCAGGTTCGCCAGCACGGCCGGCCAGCCGTGGGAAATACCGTTCAGCATCTCCCGGTTAGGAAGATTCTCGTGGGTCACGGTGAGCCGGACGATGTCCTCGTGCGGTTCGACGAGGAAGGTCACCACGGATGGTTCCCTCGGGGATTCGTCGTCGGGAGCATCATCGAAGGTGATGACCAGGCGTGTGGGAGGTTCGACCGTAATCACGCGTCCGGCGACATCGACGATCCCGGATCCATCGATGCGTTGATGTTCCCAAGCCGAGCCTGGCTGCCAATCTGAAACGTTCGCGTGGGCCCAGTATTGTGCGGTCACGTCTGCATCCGTCAGGGCTTGCCATACCTGCTCAGCGTTTGCCCGGATATAGGTGACATAGAGATAGGTCGGGACGGGGACAGGTTCGGTACTCATGGCGCTCTCCTCTGCTTGGTTCCTGATCGCATTCATCGTTCGCAATCGGGGCTTGTCGAATTCTGCGATCCACCGCTGCTCGATCTCTTGGATCGGCGTCGGGTTCAGGTAGTGGAGTCGTTCGCGTCCACGCCGCACGACAATCACCAGATTGGCTTCTTCCAGGATGTCCATGTGCTGGGTGGCTGACTGACGCTTCATGTCCAGGCGTTCGCACAGCTCGCGCAACGACTGACCGTTATGCTCGCGCAGACGGTCAAGCAGTAGCCGGCGGGTTGGGTCGGCCATCGCTTTGAAGACCGAATCCATTTCTCTGTCATCAGAACTCACAGGATCATTATGCAGGCACTTGCCTGCCTAACGTCAAGGGCCAGATAGATCGGGACGCCCATGGTGGTCCAACCTCTGGTGCCCGTACGCCGGTCCCGCACCGGCGAAAGCGCCACCCAAAATTTCCAGATCACGATCGCCACACTTCCGCGGCCGGTCGATTCCCGTAAGACCCGCCCGCAAAAGTGCCCGGGGACGGGGGTAACGGTACATTCAACGTCACGGACCGGACTCCTCATCTGACACGCCCTCGTATCCACGAAGGACCGCCGCGAACGCACATGCGATCGGTAAAGATCCGGTCTGGGTCGTCGCCGCGTTGCTCGCCCAGCATGCGTTGACGCCGGCGAGGCCGAGATCGTCGGGGGTTGCTGGCTTTGAATCCGGAGGCCAGCTCACACCCCCAAAACAGCGAGGACGGCTATGCCGGATACCCAGAAGCCGGATGCGGCGGTGACGGGAAACGATGGCTGCAGCGGCGGAATAGTTTTTGGGAAGGCCATGGCAGCAAAGCCCACCGGTTCCTGCAGATCACCCTCGAGTCCGGCTCCGCCTACAGCCTGGCCAGGCTCAGCGAGCTCATGATCAGCTCCGGATCAGTGGCCATGTTATGCCGTTCCCTCCGCATTCCTGCAAGAACAGGTATCAGAGCGGACATTCCGGACCGGCCGCAACCCTCAGTCGACCTAAAGAATAGTGAACAAGTCATGTTGCACGCGGCCCTGGCCACCATGAAGTGGTGAACGCGAAAACCCAAGGGAAGGACGAACAAGGAATGAACACCCAAAAGAAGCCCCACAGGGCGGTACGCGGTCCGCCGTAGTCAGCCGCTGCTCCCCCACAACCGAACAGGTCTATCCGGGACCCCATACACCCGGAAAATCAGATCAGAGGCGAGAGTGTGGACACTGTCCACACAAAGAAACACCAAAAAGCCCCTGACCAGGGAAAACACGTGCCCGAGGTGGGACTCGAACTGCATTCCAGCCCTTGTAAACACTAGGCTCCCGCGGAAACATGCGGAATCCGGCACGATCCGACCCCAGTACGACCCAATCCGAAGCCCGGGGTGTGGACATTGTCCACACCCGACTTCTCCTTTTCATAGACATTAGGCTGACTGCCGTACCCCGCGTCGAGCGGTGCGGCGCTTTGTTGTTCTGAGAAAAATGAGCCGGGACGGTTCAGTCCACGCGCGGGGACCACCGGGTCATGCCTGCGCATGATGCGGGATTCCTGTGCAAGCCAGGCTGCGCTCTTGGTCTCTGGCGTCTTCATAGCGACTCCACCTCCCTTCAGCCGTTTTCATGTTTCGATCGACTGACAGACGCATGACCCGCGGCACTGCACCCCTTGAGGTGGCAGGTTGTCAATATCCGCCCCCATTCCGGATCGGCAGCAACCATTGCGCGCCGGCGGTAAGGTCGTCCACGCCCTGGCCCTGTGCATGGTCGCCGTTACAATTGACGTCGGGACTTGGCTTGCAGCCGTCGTCCTGCTCGGCGTCGGCACTGCCACATCAGTAGGCGGCGGACGATAGCGCGTGGTCGCCGTCGTGGTGGCGCTTGTGCTGGTGGCGGTCCCCATCGGATTCATCGTGGTAATCGCGGCCCAGCCTGGCAGCCAGCCGGCTTCCGCTCCACCTGCGGAGACCTCTCCGCCAGCGGTCACGAGTTCCCCCGCGTAATCGCCGACCGCGTCGCCCTCGCCGCCCGCACCTCGCCTGGCTGAGACTCAAACTCCTGGAAGTGGACAGACCCCCGGTGACAGCACCCCCACCGCGTAGCCAAGCACTCGATGACCCACCCCGGCTTCACCAGTCTCTCCGATTCGCTGATTGCCCAGCAGGTCCTCGGAGCCGAGCCGGCCAGCGTGGCTGTCGGCGCGGATCCTCGCCCATCCTTCCGCTTCCCCTATGGGAACGGATGCACGAACCCTCTCAGCCCTGAACAGCCTGGGATATGTCGCCGTCCGGTGGACGACGGCAGCACTTTGGAGGCCGACCCTCTGCCAGAACAATGGCGGATCAGCGCCGCCGACTGTGGCTTCGTGACCCTCCACGAGCGGGCGGCATCGTAGCGGGGTCCCGGCCCGAGCTGAACGCTCCGTCTGCTCAAGTAAGGACCAGGGCGCGGACCGGGTCGTTCAGAGCGATCACCAGCACGTCGTTGTTGAGTGCTGTCAGCATCAGCCCATCCCCGGGCTCTACTGGATCAGCACCAGGCCGGGGATCTGCTACTGAGATCATCTCAAACTTTCTCTGTCGGATCTTCTTGCCTTGAGCAGCGTGCCCCCGTTCCCGCATCGAGGCGCCGGATGCTGTTCATCAGTGGCATCCGGCGACGGCGAGGGCGCTGAATTCATCGTGCAAGAGCGCCCAAGCGTGAATCGATCAGGGCCTCGGCATCCCGAACAATCCTGGCTACCAGCTTTTCGCAGCTTGGCACGTCGTGGATCAGCCCCTGGACCATACCTACGGTCCAAACACCATGCTCGGGATCGCCCTCCACATAGACCCGTCTGCCTCGTGCACCGGCAACCAGTTCCCTAACGTCCTCGAAGACTCCGCCATTGGCCAAGACCTCCACTGCCTGGCGGCTGACGGAATTGCTGGCTACACGTGAGGTATTGCGCAGGGGGCGGAATATGAGCTCTGTGTCCAACTCAGTAGCCGCAACAATCGCATCCTTGATCCTTGAGTGGATCGGGGATTCCCAGGTGCACATGAACCTCGTCCCCATGCTGATCCCGTCAGCTCCGAGTGCTAGCGCCGCGACCAAGCCTCGACCGTCGGCTATGCCTCCGGAGGCCAACACCGGGATTCGGAGCAGGGCTGTAGCAGCAGGAATCAGGACCAGCCCTGGAACATCATCCTCGCCAGGATGACCGGCGCATTCGAACCCATCAATGCTGACGATGTCCACCCCCAGCGACTCGGCTTTAAGTGCATGCCGCACGCTGGTGCATTTGTGAATGGTGGTGATCCCGTTCGCCTTAAATACTTCCACGAATGAACCCGGGTTGTTCCCGGCGGTCTCCACGACGGGGACACCTGAGCTCACAATTACATCGCGGTACTCCTCGTAGGGAGGCGGAATAATGGACGGCAGGATGGTGAGATTCACTCCGAATGGCCGGTCTGTCAGGTCTTGGCAGCGCCGAATCTCCCGTGCCAGATTTTCAGGTGAGCCGGTTGTGAGCGCACTAATGACGCCGAGCGCGCCGGCGTTGGAGACAGCAGCCGCCAGTTCGGCAGTGGCCACCCACTGCATGCCGCCCTGAACTATGGGATGTTCGATGCCAAGAATGGTCGTTGCCCGTGTTTTCATGACTGAATTCCTTCCGGGGCCACGAAGCGGAGATGTCCCGCAACGCTGGCGGGCCGCTCTGGTCCCTCAAGTTCCATAGGTGTTCCGGACGAAGTTCCATGCTGCACGGTTGGCCGGCGTCACGGCCATCTGCTCAATCCCGCTTCGGATCCCCGACTCTACCGGCAGCAGTGAGGGAAACCTTCCCTCACCGCTCCGGCTGGACAGATGCCCGATTCCCCTTAGTGCGCCTTTTACTAGTGTCGACTGCACGGTGAAGCTCTGATTGGATCGTCCTCACAGTCCGTACCGGCGGATTCTGTCGTAAAGCGTTCCGCGCGAGATTCGCAGTCGTTCTGCGGCGTCCGATTTGTTCCCAAGGCACTCACGCAGCACAGATGCAATAACCTCCCGCTCCGCCCGTTCAAGCTGACCTAGGGCCGGCGGAACTACTACCCTCGGAGCGGCTGAACCCCTTGCGACCGAACGTGCAAGGCCTGCGAGATCAAGTCTGCTCAGTACTAACGAGCAACCCTCCGTAGTCTGCGGCGGCACCACGGGGACAATTTGCGCTCGAATGCCCATCGGTAGGACGAATTCCCTAATATACGGTCCGGCTTCCTCGACAAAGCTCCACAACTGCTCTCGGTCAAGTGACAATCCGCCAAGACCGTCTTCGGCGATCATCGTGTGGCGGTCCAGAGTAATGACGGCCGCTCCCGTACCCGCCTTGACCCGCATGTGTGCATCGAGGAGCCGCTGGTGGCGGGCGCACGAGAGACGCGTCAGGGAGTCCTGTATCCCACTCAGCATCATATTGAGTGCAATCTTTAGATGTGGGCTCGGCTCGCCAGCAAGTGACGTGACGTTTACGGCGCCAAGCAACTTTCGAGTGATGGGATGCAGGATTGGACTCGCCGCACAAACAAGTTTGTGCATGCGCTCATCCAGGTGGTCAGTGCCATGGACGACTGTGGGGGCACGGGTCGCAAGCGCGACGCCCACTCCATTCTTGCCCGCAGAACGCTGGGCCAAGTCGGCACCCTCGCTGACATCTGCCCGCGCAAGATGCCGACGGAGGCTCGGTTCCGCCGCCCAGTCGTAAGTCACCTTTCCATTGGCGTCTGTGATGGCGAGCCAAGTCGTTGTCCCTTCGAGGGCCGCCTCCGTTGAGGTGAGCGCTCTTCGCACAACGCTGAAGAGAGAGACTTGCTCCTCAATGGAATTCGACATCTTGGTGTTCCTTCGCGTCATTGCGTTGATGGATCGTCCCGCTAAGCGGGCTGTTGCCGGTGCACAGAATCCATTTGTTCCGGTCGATTTAGTTCGAATCGGAGTCCTGTTAGTCGGGCTTTCCAGCGGAACCATGGCCGTAAGTTGAAGTCCTCTGAACTGAGGAGCAGGGTAAGGCCGCGACTGGCGAGTCCGGCGCCTTTACGGCGAACGCATAAGGATTCATCAGAATTCCGGGGACAGCCGAAGGCTGGACTTGCATATGCAAAGCCAGCCTTCGGCGCAGTCAGCCACGCTACAAGCGATCTGGGGAGACTACGTTGTGGGGTCCACCAGCAGCTTCATTTTTTGGCCGGCACGGAGCTGTTCGAATCCTTGGTCGATGACGTTGGTGAGGGGGACGTCATCGACCCATCCGGTGGTGTTGTAGTGGCCTTTTGCCATGAGTTTGATGACTGCGGAGTAGTCGGCTGCGGTGTAGCAGATGGTGCCTTGGATGCGTCGTTCGCGGAGCACGAGGTTGATGAGGGGGGTGGGGAGGGGTTTTTCGTAGATTGCGACGCTGATCAGGGGGCGGCGTTCGCCGAGGCATTCGAGGGCTGATTGCACTGCGGGGGCTACGCCGGCGGCGTCGAATGCGGCGTCGACTCCGTTGCCGTTGGTCCGGTCAGCGATGAGGGCGGTCACGTCCTGTTTGGTCGGGTCCAGGGTGCGTGCGCCGAGTGCCTCGATGGACCTGCGGCGGGTCTCGGATGGTTCAACCACGTCGATTTCGGTCAGGCCCATCCCGCGCAGGGCGAACCATAGGCCAATGCCGATGGGTCCTGCGCCGTAGATCAGCGCCCTGCTCTGATCGTTGACTTCACCGAGCGTGGCCGCGTGGTAGGCGACGGACATCGGTTCGACCAATGCTCCCATCTCCAGCGAGACGCTGTCGGGGAGTTTATGGACCTGGTTGCTGGGCACGACCGTGTATTCTGCCATCCCGCCGTCGGCCATCAGCCCGTGGAAGCCGATCACATTGCATAGATTGTAGTGGCCGGTCCTGCACGGTCGGCACTCACCACAGCGATATATGGGCTCGATGGTGACGCGGTCGCCCTCGCGAATATCCGTGACGTTTGGGCCGATCTCGGTGACTACACCAGAGAATTCATGGCCCAGGGTCAGGGGCAGGCATCGGCCTGTGAGCGGGTGAGGGTCCGTGGGCGGTATGAAGATCGGCCCGTCGTAGTATTCGTGAAGGTCGGTGCCGCAGATTCCGTTGCGGCTGACTTTGATCTTCACCTGGCCTTCGCCTGGGGTTGGTTCCGGTACGTCTTCGATTTCAAGTTTGTTTTTGCCGTAATAGACTGCTGCGCGCATGGAGTCTCCTAGTGTTGTGTCGGGTCTCAGATGATGCGGATGAGTTTCTTGTTCGCGAACTCGTTGAGTCCGAATTTGGCGAGTTCGCGGCCTATTCGCCCTACGGGCTCGGCAGCGCGGTCGTCACCGACGACGAGCAGCCGGCCGCCTGCGGCCCGGGAAGGATGGCTTGGCGGGCTGTCCTTCCCGGGCCGGCGGTGGTGGTGCTGGTCAGGCCGGGGTCAGGATGTCGGCGTCGGTTGCGAAGTTCGGGTACTTGTTGGAGGCCTC